>MHEA01000138.1:5549-9525 GCA_001805085.1 Nitrospirae bacterium GWC2_57_9 | reverse complement strand
GAAGCCGACAAGGCAGGCATACCGGTCATAGCGGACGGGGGCATCAAGTTTTCCGGGGACATCACCAAGGCGCTTGCAGCCGGCGCTTCCTGCGTGATGATCGGCAGCCTTTTTGCGGGAACGGAAGAGAGCCCGGGAGAGACCATCCTGTACCAGGGCCGGAGCTACAAGCTTTACCGGGGAATGGGCTCCATCGGCGCCATGGAACGGGGAAGCAAGGACCGCTATTTCCAGTCGCATGAGGAAGAACGCGCCAAGCTGGTTCCGGAAGGAATCGAAGGCCGGGTGCCGTACAAAGGCACGCTTTCGGCCAGCGTGCACCAGCTCATCGGCGGGATCAAGGCGGGCATGGGCTACAGCGGGTGCGAGAGTCTCAAGGCGCTCAGGGAACGGTCAAGGTTCGTCAAGATCACGAGCGCCGGTCTGCGGGAGTCCCATGTCCATGACGTGGTGATCACCAAGGAAGCGCCGAATTACCGGATGGATTGATGAGTTCGGAGTTTGGAGTTCGGGAGTGCGGGGTTTAAAAAAACAGGTACCGCAGGCGTTAGCCTGTGTATGAGTTCGTATTGCCATGCCGAAAGTAAGCGGTATCGACAAGGCGCGAAGCGCCAGGACAAAAAAAGCAGCCGACAGCCATGCTTCTGAAGGTTTCATACCCTGCAGCCAGGATATGACGATCTGCGGCGATTGCGAAGGGAACCGCGCAAAGAACAAGTGCCCCCGGCTCAAGGAATGGCTGGCGAAGCGCCAAGGCTGAGTACTGCGGACAGAGCCCTTTCGATCCGCGGTTTAATGAACGCCCTGAGTATCTATCGACTCAGGGTTTTTTATTTAAACATCGAGGTGTCGTTTCAGTGAATCCGGTCCGCAAGCACGTCGACAGCAATAACCGGGAACTGCAGGCAGTCATCATGCCCGTCGGCTCCGTCCGTTTGGAATGGGCGGAAACGCGCGCGCGGCCCGACAAGAGCAGAGAACTGCTCGAGCGGGAAGTATTCAAGCGGTTCTCGGAAAACCCGGATGGAGCATTTCTTTTTCTGGGATTTCGCGGCACCTCCGTGTCCCTTTCACCCTCTCTTGATTTTTTGCGCAGCTTTTGCGGTCTCTTTGCCAGGAAACTCAGCCATACTCCCGATCTGGAATTCATCCGGCATGAGGTTTTCCTCCCGATCAGCGACGAAGAGCGGGAACACGCGCTTGCATCCGTGCCCCCGATGACCGGCGCCGAGTACCTGACCAGGGTCGTGCTGGACGACCTTTGGGAGCGGCTCCATAACGAGTTCCGCACCGAGATCCTGCATTACCAGGGGACGGTCGAAGATTTCATTCAACAATACAGCCCCGACGTACACCTGATCGGACGGGTATTCTTCCACCTTGTCGAGAGCAGAAAAAACGATAAACCCTTCACCTTTTTCGCCACGTATTCCACGAGTATCAACCGGCGGGGCAAATCCCGGCACCTTCCCCTCAAACATGCTCTCCAGGAATATAGAAAAGACGGCAACGAGCTGCATGATCTGCTTTCCACCGTGCATCGAGCAGCCAAAGAGAGCGCCTTGATCGCGGGGCTTCTCGAAAGCGGCCGATTGTTCCAGCTTCTTGCCTGGTCTCCGAAAGAGGCCTATGACTTCCTGCGGGAAATATCCCTGTATGAGCAATCGGGCATCCTGTGCCGCATCCCTGACTGGTGGAAAGGCGCGTTATCAAGTCTGCACGTCAATATCACGATAGGCGACAGCCGGCCTTCAATCGTGGGGATGGATGCATTGCTCAGCTTCGATATCGGGCTGCATATCGAGAATACGCCAGTATCTCCTGAGGAGGCCCGGCGCCTGCTCGAATCCGCAGAGGGTCTGGCCCTCATCAAAAATCGCTGGGTTGCTGTAGACCCGGAGAACCTGCGCCAGACCCTCGATGCTTACGAAAAAGCGCGCACGCTGGCGGAGCGCGAGGGGCTTACCTTCCGCGACGCGCTCCGTTTTCAAATGAACCCCCGGTCTGCGCTGGAACTTGGCAGGCGTGATGCGGCGGTGACGGTCACGAGCGGCGAATGGCTTGAATCGGTCATGGCGAAGATGCGGCACCCAGCCATGATCGCTTCGGTGGCACCGGCTCCGTCCTTCAAGGCGGAACTGCGGCCTTACCAGGAAAAAGGCGTTAACTGGCTCTCCTTTCTACACTCCCTGAATTTCGGCATGTGCCTTGCCGATGATATGGGGCTCGGCAAGACCGTGCAGGTGCTGGCGCTTCTTCACCTGTCAAAGCACAGAAAAGAGAAAGGCGCGAGTCTTGTCGTGATCCCCGCTTCGCTTCTCGCCAATTGGGCGAGCGAGATCATGAAGTTCGCGCCGGACATCAGATATTACCTGGCCCATCCTGCTGGAAACGATTCCGGCGAAGTCGAGCCTAAAACGCCTGAGGAACTGGACAATCTCGACCTCGTGATCACGACCTACTCCATGGTGCAGAAGTACGAGTGGCTGCAGGCATACGAGTGGAAGTATGTGGTCCTCGATGAGGCCCAGGCGATCAAGAACCCCGCAACGAAACAAACGAAGTCAGTGAAACAGCTGGCGTCCAGGAACCGGATTGTCATGACCGGCACACCCGTGGAGAACAGGCTGTCCGACCTCTGGTCCCTGTTCGATTTCATCAACCCCGGCCTGCTCGGCACCAGACAGGAATTCCGTAAATTCGGCAGGAATCTGACACAGGACCCCGAGGGATATGCGCGGCTCAGGCAGATCATCAGCCCCTATATTCTGAGGCGCCTCAAGACGGACAAGGCGGTAATCTCCGACCTCCCGGACAAGGTCGAGATGAAGACATGGTCGTTGTTAAGCAGAAAGCAGGCAATTCTCTACCAGAAGCTCGTGGACGATCTCAGGCAGACCTTGGAAAATACGGAGGGCATCCAGAGAAAAGGCATCATCCTGAGCTCGCTCATGAAGTTCAAGCAACTCTGCAATCACCCGGACCAGTACCTCGGCACCGGAGTTTATGAGGAGAACGAAAGCGGCAAGTTCGGGAGGCTGCGCGAGATCTGCGAAACGATCCATGAAAAACGGGAACGCGTCCTGGTCTTCACCCAGTTCCGGGAGATCACGCACCCGCTTTCGCAATTTTTGTCGGGAATATTCAAGCGGCAGGGCCTTGTGCTGCATGGCGGCACACCGGTGACGAAGAGGAAAGAGATCGTGGCCAGGTTCCAGGACGAGGAATATGTTCCTTTCATGGTTCTGTCCCTGAAAGCCGGCGGTCTTGGACTGAATCTTACCGCTGCAAACCACGTTATTCACTTTGACCGGTGGTGGAACCCCGCTGTCGAGAACCAGGCAACGGACCGTGCCTTCAGGATCGGCCAGAAGAAGAACGTGATCGTGCACAAGTTCATCACAAAAGGGACGGTTGAGGAGAAGATCGACCAGATGATCGAGGGGAAGCTGAAGCTCTCGCAGGAGCTGATCGAGTCCGGCTCCGAGGCGTGGATCACGGAGATGAGCACTGAAGAGTTGATGGGGATGTTTTCGTTGACGATATAGAGGAGCCGAAAAAAGAACAACAGGTCCGCCTTCACCCTGTTAATCCCGGATGCGGGCCAAGCCGGGAACCAAAACGTCGGCCCTGATCAAAAAATTTGAAAGAGAGTAGAAGATCTGTCAAGATGATAACGTCCTCCGAAGAAATTGAAAAATGCATTTCAACGCTGAAAGATCTTGCAAACGATGCGGCACTGCTGGCGAATCTTCCTGATGAACAGAGGCTCGCCCTCCTGAAAGCTGCCGGCGAAATATCCCGCCCCGACAGGCGGGAGAGAAAAAAAAGAAATAAGACGGTGGATAAAACTGAGCGTCTGAGCGTCCTTGAGAAGGATCGCCGTGCCAGAGATTCGACGGGCATCCGTTCCGCCCGCAGGGATGCGACTTTTACCGCGCCTGCACGGATCGAAGGTGGTCCATCCGAAGGGGAG
>MHEA01000138.1:4909-5525 GCA_001805085.1 Nitrospirae bacterium GWC2_57_9 | reverse complement strand
CCCCGGAATTGTTATATCTGCAAAGAAGAGTTTGTTGAGCTGCATTTCTATTACGATACCCTCTGCAGGAAATGCGGAGACCTGAATTACAAAAAGCGGTTTCAGACCGCGTCTCTTCATGGGCAGGTCGCTCTCATTACCGGCTCGCGGGTCAAGATCGGCTACCAGGCAACGCTCATGATGCTGCGGGCCGGCGCCACGGTCATCGCGACGACCAGGTTTCCCGTTGACGCGGCCCTCAGATATTCCCGGGAAGAGGGATACGCCGCATGGGGAGACAGGCTGCATATTCATGGTCTCGATCTGAGGCATATCCCCAGCGTTGAGATCTTTGCCGATTATGTGGAGCAGCGATATGGGCGTCTTGATATCCTGATAAACAACGCCGCTCAGACGGTAAGGCGCCCTGCCGGTTTTTACGGTCATCTGATGGAAAATGAAAAAGCCGGTTATGGCGCATTGTCAGACGAGGCGCGGAAGCTTCTGGGCGACCACGAGGCATGCAAAAAACAGCTTTCGTCTTTTTCTCATAACCACAGCGAGACCGGCTCATCCCTTCCTGTGGCATGGCAGGAACAGGGTCCCGGGATCGGCTTGCGGGAATCGGCGCGGCTGT
>MHEA01000138.1:4704-4897 GCA_001805085.1 Nitrospirae bacterium GWC2_57_9 | reverse complement strand
TTCGCCAGGATAACTCCGTTGCGTCTGAAGAAATATTCCCGAAAGGCAAGCTGGATGCGGACCTTCAACAGGTCGACCTGCGCAAGACGAACAGCTGGCGTTTACGCCTGGGAGAAATACCGACCACGGAGATGCTCGAGGTCCAACTGGTGAATTCCGTGGCCCCTTTTGTCCTGTGTAATCGACTGGCGTC
>MHEA01000138.1:3681-4670 GCA_001805085.1 Nitrospirae bacterium GWC2_57_9 | reverse complement strand
AAGTTCTTCAGGTTCAAAAAGGACCCCAGGCATCCCCATACGAACATGGCAAAAGCGGCCTTGAACATGATGACGCACACCTCGGCGGCGGAACTCGCCAAAGACGGCATTTACATGAACGCCGTCGATACCGGATGGGTCACCGATGAAGATCCGGCGGACCTTTCTGAGCTCAAGCAAAGGATGCATGATTTCCAGCCGCCCCTGGACATTGTCGATGGAGCGGCACGGGTCTGCGATCCGTTCTTTGATGGAATACTGACAGGCAAGCACTGGTGCGGAAAATTTCTTAAAGATTATTTTCCGATCGATTGGTAGAAAGTCCAGACAGAAAAGGCGGTGATTTCTCACCGCCTCGTTTTATTACTGGTCAGCTGCTCCTACGCTTTAGTCGACGCAGCCTGCCGCATTGCCGCGGGCGCTGATACCACATATCCCATTGCCGTGCCGGCCAGTCCGCCGACCACCAGGCTTACCGCTGCGGCAGAGGCAATGCCGACCATGCTTCCCATGACCACCGCGGCCCGCACCAACAGTGTCGGTTCCACCGCGCCCATCAGTTTTTGCAGAAGGATCAAGGTCCCGAACGACCCGAAGTAGAAGCCCGGCATGATCCCGAACACTGCGAACACCATCCCGCCGACCGTTGCCCCGATCCTCATTCCTGTTTTTATGGTTTCGTTCTTCATGGCTATCTCCTTTCAGCCGCAGCTGATGAATTGTGAACCGTCATGCTCATTGCCTGCCCGACGAACCAACCGATCGACGATGCAGCCGTGGTGATCACGATACCCGATACCATCACCCCCAGAAGCATGGATCCCAGGACGATCATACGCGGGAGCAGTCCCGATTCAAGAGGAAGACCGAAGAGCATGCCTGCCGCACTGATCCCCATGGCGCCTCCGATAAGGCTGCCCGGCAGCAATCCGAAAAGTCCGAAAAGCACCAAGCCTGCACCCGCTCCTGCGTAAGCACCCTTTTTTGAT
>MHEA01000138.1:2925-3661 GCA_001805085.1 Nitrospirae bacterium GWC2_57_9 | reverse complement strand
GTCCTCCTTTTCGTCTCGTCTTGCTTCTGTAAGTGCATCAGTCGTGCCAAAGAGTAAAGTGCTGATTTTGCTGTGTTCACGCGGGGAGATGTTTTGCAGAAGTGAGAAGAGGGGAGCTGTTTTATCAGAGATGCAAAAAACTTTTCCGAGGCAATTCACGCGTCAGAAAAGCGCCGAAAAAAGTTTTTTCCCCGCAATAGCCCTTGACAATAAATTGCACAGCCCGATATAATTGACGCCATCTTACCCACAGCTTTTTCAAGACCCGACCGCCGCGTTTTCTTAATTATGAATAATAGAATCCAGCACGCTCCCATTGAAATAAATCAGCCGGAACCCGGAGTCATTCCGACATGTCACGCCGGCCCGGAATCCCTGGTCGGCATCCCCCGGCTGCAGACGAACCCGTCGCTCTGGCAGGGCGATGGATGGCAGGAGTTTGTTGCCGTGCTTGCCGGGAAGGGGATTGCTGTTGAACTCCGGAAATCGGCCCGGACGCTTTACATCACTGACGCGGGCGGCATGGCGTACGGACTTCCGAGGGGCGTTTTGATCGCGCGCTCTACCGAGATGGTTGCCGAGGTGCTGCGGGCCGCCCAGCAGTTCCGGGTCCCGGTCACGGTCCGCGGCGGCGGCCTCACGACCGAAGGAGAGACGGTTTCGTTCGGCGGGCTGCAGCTCGACATGCGCGGCATGAGCCGGGTTCTCGAGATCGATGCCGAGGCCCTGACTGTCC
>MHEA01000138.1:2620-2896 GCA_001805085.1 Nitrospirae bacterium GWC2_57_9 | reverse complement strand
CTGGCAGAGGCCCTGAGGCGCCGGAACCTGGATTATCTTTCGGCTCCGCTGAACATGACCTCCTCTGTCGGCGGCACGCTCGGCGTGGGCGGCATTGATATCAACTCCCCGCGGCTCGGATGCAGCGCGGACCAGGCCCTTTCGCTCAGGATCGTGACGCCCACCGGTCAGATTATCGAGTGCTCGGACAAGGAAAATACCTGGTGGTTCAACAGGGTGCTGCTCGGGTACGGCCAGTTCGGTATCATCACCGAGGCGACGCTGCGTGTCCGGCCC
>MHEA01000138.1:2148-2451 GCA_001805085.1 Nitrospirae bacterium GWC2_57_9 | reverse complement strand
CGTTCTTTAAAACGTGGCGGAGCAGGCTGCGGGGATTCGGCGAAGCGGGCTTTGCGCTCCGGACCGGGGTGCACTATGCGCTGCATCCCTGGAAATTCCGGGAAGCGCTTTACCTGCTGAACCGAAAACGCACGCTGATGCCGGAGCTCAAACCGGCCCACCACCTCAGGAAAGGCAAGATCGTGGACCGGACCGTCGTGTTCTCCCAGGCGGTCTGGAAGTTCTGGGGCGGCAGGCAGATGGTCATTCCCGACCTGGCAGCGAGCCGGGAGAAGTTCATCGGGGCGGTGCTGCGCGGGAACG
>MHEA01000138.1:1003-2140 GCA_001805085.1 Nitrospirae bacterium GWC2_57_9 | reverse complement strand
TTACTGCGTCGGCATCAAGCTTTTGGGTCCCCGGGAGCGATATGAGCTGTCCTGCATCCCGCCGGATGCGGAAGGCATTGCCTTCGGCTGCGAATTCGAGCCGATGCTCGAAGGACGGGCGTACAGCCGGGACCACCTGCAGTCCTTCAAGAACGAGATCTATGACATCGGGGTGGATATGGGGACGAGCTATTACCGTTTCGGCGGCATGATGAAAGGCTACATTCGGAGGGTCTTCGGCGACGCTCTCGTGGACAAGCACCTGGCCATGAAGCGAGAGATCGATCCGAACATGGTCCTGAACCGCGAGGTGATCTTCTGATGCAAACGAAAGCGAGCTACGGCAAACCGAAACCGGCTTCCGTCGATCCCTCCCAATGCAACGGCTGCGGCGTCTGCATGCTCTCCTGCCCGGTCTGGCAGCAGCGCCACACCAAGGCGCTTACCTACTGCGGCAGGACCAGGGCCGCCATCGGCGGAGCACCAGAAGAGGAGCTTGCGGATTCGGCAAAGGCCTGTATCCTCTGCGGCTCCTGCGAGCCCCTCTGTCCCATGGGGATCAGCACTCAGCACGCCACGATCGCACTGCGCCAGGTTCTGGGAAGCCGGGGACTGCTTCCCTTGCCCGGTCAGCGTGCCCCGCTCATTAAGGCACCGATCAAAGGAAGCCGTCATCTGCTCCTGCCCGGGAGGGCGCTCATGGCAAACCCCGGTATCGCCGAAACCACTGCAGGCCTTATCGGGAAGGACGTGGGGCTTTTCTGGGACGACGGGTACGATATCGCACTGGCCCTTGAAGCGGGCGAGGAGATCTCCGAACAGCGGCTGACCGCCTTCATCGAGCCCCTGGCCCGAAGCTCCAGGCTTATAGTTTCCGATGGGCTGCAGTTCCATCTGCTCAGCGCGATCCTGCCTTCCAGGATCGTTCTTCAGTCCCTGGGACAGGCGCTGCTCGCCAACCCTGCGGTCCGGTCCCGCCTCAGAAATTCCGACTTCTTCGTGATCGAATCGCGGGCCTATAACGCAAGGCGGAGCGAAGTCGTGAAGCTTTACGACCAACTGCGGCAGGAGACAGGCTGCTCCTTGAACCTGGACCTCCTGCGGGTCGCCATGCCCACAGGCGCCTCGAGCTACCAG
>MHEA01000138.1:737-977 GCA_001805085.1 Nitrospirae bacterium GWC2_57_9 | reverse complement strand
ATCGGTGCAGGCGCAGGTTGACTGGATGCTCGAGGGAAAAAGCCCTGAGCGGATCATTGTAGAACACCTCGATGACGCCTGGGCGTTCCGGGAATATACCTCCCTGCCGGTGCTGCATCTAGCCGAGGTGGTCCTCTCATGAGCACCGTACGAACTACCGATGTGATCATCGTGGGTGCCAGCTTGTCGGCGGCAGCTGCCGCAAAGCGGGTTGTGGATGCGGGATACGAAGCAATTGCG
>MHEA01000138.1:0-658 GCA_001805085.1 Nitrospirae bacterium GWC2_57_9 | reverse complement strand
ACTTCGGCCCGCTCCCGAAGGAAGTGCTGCACGAGCCCACGGCCTGCCGCGGCGTCACCTTCTATTTCCCCGGCGGCGTGGAACTGCCCATGGAATTCGACGGCGGCAGCACCCCTCATCTCAACCGCACCTTTTCCGACTATTGGGCCATACAGCGGAGCGGAGCGGTCGTTCACGACGATATGCGGTTCCTGTCTGCTGTCGATTGCGGCACCCATGTCGAAGTAACCGCCGGGAACGGGAAGGAAGAGACTCACTACCGGGCGCGCTACGTGATAGGCGCAGACGGCCCGAACTCGAAAGTCGTGACCACACTCTATCCGGGATACCGCGACCGCATCAGATGGTTTACCGTGAAGCAGCATCTGCACGAGATCATCGACTGCCCCCTCGATCCTGAATACTTCCACTACTGGTTTCACCCGGAGCTGGGCTACTATACCTGGAGCCACCAGAGGAACGGCAAACAGATCGTGGGAGTGGGCTATGAAGCGAACGACGATTTTACCGTTCGTCACAAAAAAACGCTCAAGTATCTCGAAGAGCGGCACAGGGTGCGGCTCGGCGCCTGCATGGAGCGCGAGACGAGTGTGAACAACTTCGGCCTGTCGCTCATCAATCGCTATGTTTTCGGCAAGGGCAACATCCTCGTGACCGG
>MHEA01000137.1:5998-7254 GCA_001805085.1 Nitrospirae bacterium GWC2_57_9 | reverse complement strand
GATTTGACGGCGGGCTTCTTGCCCGCCGTTTTTTTTCAAATCCGCTCTTGACACAGCAAGCCGAAGTATTGTATAAACAACGGTCTGACATAGACCCTTTTCGTTTTGCCGGCGTAGCTCAGTGGTAGAGCAGCTGATTCGTAATCAGCAGGTCGGTGGTTCAATCCCACTCGCCGGCTCCATTCCCGCCTCATTTTTTATCCGTTTTCTCGCCCTCTTTGCCGGTATTCTGTACAAAAAAAACCAAAAAACAAAAAGAAAAAGGTTGACAGCACAACAAATTATGTTATATAGTTAGCATACTTCCCCTTGTTTCAAGCGGAGCAAGCATGAACCTGCCCAATTATATCACTCTCCTCCGGGTGATATTGATCCCTTTTTTCATAAACTTGATGATCTACGGCTATTATGGGGCCGCTCTGCTCGTCTTCCTTGCTGCATGCATCACCGACGCGCTCGACGGTCTCATTGCAAGGCTTTTGAAACAAAAAACAGAATTGGGGGCCTTTCTGGATCCCATGGCGGACAAGCTGCTCATCCTGTCCGCTTTCGTTACCCTGGTCCTGCTGGGGAAGCTTCCTTTCTGGCTGGTCATCATCGTCATCAGCAGGGACGCCATTCTGACGATGGGCAGTCTGGTCATCTATTTCATGACGAACAACCTCACGATCCAGCCGTCGATGACCGGTAAACTGACGACGGTCCTCCAACTGTCCGTGGTAACCGTTTCCCTGTTTGCCATGACCTACGGTATCTGGGACCATCAATTCCTCACGATCCTTGAATGGAGCACGGCCGTCGTGACGATCGCCTCGGGGACCCAGTATTTCATGAGAGGATTGAAACTCGTCGGCTAGTATCAGGAACGGACCGGCGAAAATGACGAACTCAATGAAAATATCCATCGCATATACCCTGTCGGGCAGGTATATTAACGGAGGTTTCGAATGAAAATATCGGAGATGATCAGGCAGGCACTGGAAAAGAAGGGCTTCCGCAACCTGAAGGACGCGTCCAAGGTCCTCGGTATCAGTCCTGAACTCCTGCGGGTCACCATCAATAAGGGGCATATCCCCAAGGACAAGACCCTTATCATGATCGCGGCCAAGCTGAACATCGACAAGTCTGTCCTGATTCTCGCGGCGCACCAGGAGAAGGTCCCCGCCGAGGTGAAAGGTTTCTTCCTGTCTCCGTCGCAGGCGAAGTTCAGGCGGGGAAAGAGGAAATTCCCTTTGTCCGAGGAGCAGATCAATTAC
>MHEA01000137.1:5104-5989 GCA_001805085.1 Nitrospirae bacterium GWC2_57_9 | reverse complement strand
ATCATGAGCGCCGACGAGATCCTGATGCTCCGCAAGTTCCGCCAGGTATCCGAGGAGGCGCGGACCCAGATCGCGGGGTACGTCGATTATATGTTCGCCTCCAAGAGGAGCGCGTGATTGCTTGAGATCGTTCATGTTCAGCCGGACGGCACCGCTGCGCGGCTCGGGCTGCAGGCCGGCGACCGCATCCTTTCCATCAATAATGAAGACGTGAACGATGTCATTGACTTCCATTTTCTGGCAGCCGATGAACATCTCGATCTCAAAATTGTGAGAAATGCCGGCGGTCAGGCAACGATCAGGGTCGACAAGGACCCTGACGACAGAATGGGCCTGGAATTCCCGCCGCTCGATATCAAGCGATGCAGGAATAAGTGCGTCTTCTGCTTCGTGGATCAGATGCCGGCAGGCTGCCGCAGGACCTTGTACATCAAGGATGATGACTTTCGAGCCTCCTTTCTGCACGGCAATTTCATAACCCTGGGCGCTCTCTCCGAAGCGGATTGGGACCGGATCTTTCGGCAACGGCTCAGCCCGCTCTATATTTCCGTTCATGCCACCGAGCCCGGCATCCGGTCCACCCTGCTCAACAATGGAAAAGCTCCCGATATCATGAGCAGCCTGAAGCGCCTAGCGGCCGGCGGTATCAGGATGCACGCCCAGATCGTGCTCTGTCCGGGCATCAACGATGGAGAACATCTGGAAAGGACCATCAGGGACCTGGCTGGATTATTTCCCGCCGTTCTTTCCATTGCCGTTGTCCCTGTGGGGCTGACGGCATTCAGAAAAGGATTGGCTCCCCTCAAGCAGTTCTCCCGGCCCGCAGCCCGCCAAGTGCTCGAAAGCATCGAACGGCTCGCCAGGAAGTTCAAAAAGCAGCTCGGG
>MHEA01000137.1:3494-5080 GCA_001805085.1 Nitrospirae bacterium GWC2_57_9 | reverse complement strand
GAATTCTACATTAAAGCAGGGGAGGCCCTGCCCAAACCCTCCTGGTACGAGGATTTTCCCCAGATCGAGAACGGGGTAGGAATGGTTTCGTCTTTCCTGCAGGAGGTTTCGGCAGTCAGGTTGCCTGCCGGCATTCGTCCGGTCCAGGCAACAGTCGTTACCGGGGTATCGTTCAGCAAGATCCTTGGCGGCGTTCTTGATCGTCTGCGTATGATCAAAGGTCTTTCTCTCAGGCAGATCACTGTAACGAACCGGTTCTTCGGCCCTTCCGTGACCGTCGCAGGTCTTTTGACCGGCAGCGATCTGGTGCGCGGTCTGAAGGGAAAACGGCTCGGCGATGTGCTGGTGCTGCCCTCAACAATGGTCAAAGAGGATGACGCCGTTTTTCTCGACGGGATGACGATAGAAGAGTTGGAACAGCGGCTCAAAGTGAAAGTATCGATCGCAGCCGGCTTCAGCGACCTGCTGCAGCTGTTGCGGAGTGGAGGGGGACAAACATCATGATGATATCAGGCAAAACCAGGATCCATGGTATTTTCGGCTATCCGGTGGAGCACACCTTTTCGCCAGGCATGCATAACGCGGCCTTTCAAAAGATCAAGATGGACGGTTGTTACGTGCCGTTCGCGGTCCATCCCGACCGCCTCGAGCAAGCGGTCAGGGCAATCGTGCCTCTGAACCTGCGGGGATTGAACGTGACGGTCCCTCACAAGGAAAAGGTGATCCCCTATCTTGATGAACTCTCGGAGGAGGCGCGGCTGATCGGTGCTGTCAATACCATCGAGGTCAGCGAGAGGAGGTTGATCGGCCACAATACCGACGGCAGGGGGTTTCTCCGGTCGCTCAAGGAACAGGCGCGCTTCAATCCCCGGGGGAAAAGATTTTTGTGCATGGGGTCCGGAGGAGCTGCACGCGCGGTCGGTTTCAGCCTTGCACTCGCCGGAGCCGCACGCATTCATTTCCGGGATATCGATGAGGCGAAAGCGGCTGCCCTGGCACGGGACATTCGCGAACGGACAGGTGTCGACGTCCGGTCGATCGGGGAAGAAGCGCTGAAAGCCTCTGCCGCGGAAGCGGATTGCATCATCAACGCAACACCGCTCGGTCTGAAAAAGAAGGACCACTTGCCGATGCCTGCGGCATTGATCTCCCCACGCCATCTGGTTTGCGATCTGGTGTATAATCCTCCGCTCACGCAGTTCTTGAAAGCTGCCAAAACAAAAAAGGCGAAGACGCATGGGGGGCTGGGCATGCTGCTGTACCAGGGAGTTATCGCTTTCGAGATCTGGACAGGGAAAAAGGCGCCTGTCGGCGTCATGAAGACGGCCCTTTCGAGACAGATCAAGGGGTGACTCCGTAGCGCTCAAAAGAATCGCGTCTTACCTTGACAGACCAAAAGTATTACAGTAATATTAGATACGATATATTTTGCAAGGAGTTTCTATGGCCATGTCCGGAAGGCTCGGCGCCATGCTGGTGTCGTCGGGTCTTATCACAGATGATCAGCTGAAAAAAGCGCTTGCAGCGCAAAAGAACGAAGGGGGCCGCCTGGGGTCTATTCTGGTCAAGCTTGGGTTTGTGCAGGA
>MHEA01000137.1:2758-3398 GCA_001805085.1 Nitrospirae bacterium GWC2_57_9 | reverse complement strand
CGACGATGTAGCCCAAAAATACCGCATTATGCCCATTAACCGGGCTGGCGCCACGATCACCATTGCCATGGTCGATCCCTCGAACATCTTCGCCATCGACGATATCAAGTTCATGACCGGTTACAACGTGGAAGCCGTGGTCGCGACTGAAGGCGCGATCGTGGAGGCCATCAAGAAATATTACGGCGGCGGGAAGTCGCTCGTGGCGGCCAAAGGCGGAATGGCAGCGGTCCAGGGCAAGGATGAAAAGAAATTCAACCTCAATGCCAAGGACTATGATATGGATGACAGCGATGATGATTCCGCCGTCGATGACATCGATGTCGGCGGCGTAGTGGACGTGGATGATTTCGACAGCCTCGTACACGGCGCCGTAGAAGAGCTCGAGGTCGTTGAGGACCAGGGGCTGGACCAGTTGTCCGCTGAAGTTGAGGCGCCCATCGTCAAGCTCGTGAATGGTATCCTTTTGAGAGCGGCCAACATGGGCGTCAGCGACATCCATATCGAGCCCTATGAAAAGAAATTCCGGGTGCGGTACCGTCTCGACGGCGTGTTGACCACGGTCATGGGACTTCCCATGAAGATCAAGAACGCGATCATCTCCCGTGTCAAGATCATGGCCAACCTGGATATCGCCGAA
>MHEA01000137.1:2511-2688 GCA_001805085.1 Nitrospirae bacterium GWC2_57_9 | reverse complement strand
CCGTGCTTCCGTGCCTGTTCGGCGAAAAGGTCGTCATGCGGCTGCTGGACAAGTCGAACTTGCAGCTTGATATGACGAAGCTCGGGTTCGATGAAGACCAGCTCAAGGACTTTAAAGATTCCCTGAACCGGCCCTACGGCATGGTGCTCGTGACGGGACCGACGGGAAGCGGTAAAA
>MHEA01000137.1:2224-2460 GCA_001805085.1 Nitrospirae bacterium GWC2_57_9 | reverse complement strand
CTGTCGAGTTCAACCTGATGGGCATCAACCAGGTGCAG
The DNA here is from genome assembly GCA_001805085.1 of Nitrospirae bacterium GWC2_57_9. Classification (GTDB taxonomy): domain Bacteria; phylum Nitrospirota; class UBA9217; order UBA9217; family UBA9217; genus MHEA01. The sequence goes on along the minus strand of MHEA01000137.1, from coordinate 2,422 downwards.
ATGAAGGATGAGATCGGCCTGAACTTCGCGGCCGCTCTCCGCTCGTTCTTGCGGCAGGACCCCGATATCATCATGGTGGGCGAGACGCGCGACTATGAAACGGCGGAGATCGGGGTCAAGGCGGCTCTCACGGGACACCTCGTGCTTACGACCCTCCATACCAACGATGCGCCGAGTACGATCAACCGTATGCTGAAC
>MHEA01000137.1:1846-2164 GCA_001805085.1 Nitrospirae bacterium GWC2_57_9 | reverse complement strand
GTCCGCAAAGCTTGCCAGAAATGCAAAAAGGCGGAGAAGGTCCCGGTACAGACCTTCATCGACGCGGGTTTTGATCCGGAAGACGCAAAAACGGTCGTGAGCTACAGGGGCGAGGGCTGCGACGTATGCAACAAGACCGGGTACAAGGGCAGGGTGGCCCTCTATGAAGTGATGCCCATCAAGGATGAGATCAAGGAATTGATCCTGCAAGGCGCATCGGTCTTCGATATCAAGAAGACGGCCATCGGCCTGGGAATGAAGACACTGCGCCGGAGCGGGTTATTGAAAGTGAAGGCGGGTCTCACCTCGCTTGAGGAA
>MHEA01000137.1:1034-1649 GCA_001805085.1 Nitrospirae bacterium GWC2_57_9 | reverse complement strand
CATCCCCGGGCTCGAACCGATGACCGGAACCCAGACGAAGGACCTGTGCTACAGCATTCTGACGGATGCGCAGAAGCACAAGTTCGAGGAGAACAGCGAGCTTGACCTTTCCTTCGGCGTCAAGAACCTTTCACGGTTCCGGGCGAACATTTTTGTACAGCGCGGCGCTGTTGCAGCGGCCATCAGAACGATCCCCTTCAAAATAAAGACATTTCAGGAACTAGGACTGCCGGAGGTCGTCACGGACCTTTGCAGAAAACCCCGGGGACTCGTTTTGGTCACCGGTCCCACCGGCAGCGGCAAATCCACGACCCTGGCGTCCATGATCGACAAGATCAACGGCGAACGCCAGGAGCATATCATCACGATCGAGGACCCTATCGAGTATCTCCACCCCCATAAAAAGTGCGTCGTGAACCAGCGCGAGGTAAATGCCGACACCAAATCCTTCAAGGACGCACTGAAGTACATCTTGCGCCAGGACCCTGATGTGGTGCTCGTGGGAGAAATGCGGGACCTGGAAACGATCGAGGCCGCTTTGACGATCGCCGAAACGGGCCATCTTACCTTCGCAACGCTGCACACGAACTCGGCCGCGCAGACGATGAACCGCAT
>MHEA01000137.1:647-975 GCA_001805085.1 Nitrospirae bacterium GWC2_57_9 | reverse complement strand
CGGAGGAGGACGAGCTCTTGCACTCGAAGTCATGGTTCCTAATTCCGCTATTCGTAATCTTATCCGGGAAGACAAAATCCATCAGATCTATTCGCAGATGCAGACAGGGCAGAACAAGTTCGGCATGCAGACGCTGAACCAGTGCCTGTATGACCTGTATGTAAAAAAACAGATATCCTACGATGACTGCATCGGAAGGTCCTCGAATACCGAAGAACTTATCCAGATGCTGGGCAGGTCCGGGCTCGCGGGAAGTCAGGCTCAGCATAAAGAGTATCGCTGATCCAGCACTGCTGCCCAAACAGGGCTTGAAGTACTAATCGCTTTA
>MHEA01000137.1:271-589 GCA_001805085.1 Nitrospirae bacterium GWC2_57_9 | reverse complement strand
CCTGGTATTGGCGCTGGCCGGGCTGGCTTCATGTCTCGGTTCGGTCGGATTCGTGCATGCCTCTTCGGACGCGGGCGCTGTCGGTGACAGTGCATATGAGAACCTGAAACACCAACTCGTGGAGAGATATGGAACGTCCGTTCCGCGTCAGTGGGGAGAGACGGTAAACGGCGTAAAGACGCGCCTCAAAACCACTGAAAAGGTAATTGCGCTGACGCTCGATGCATGCGGAAGCGCCAAAGGCATGGCCTTCGATTCGAAGCTGATAGAGTTTCTCGAACGAGAGCAGGTGCCAGCCACCTTATTTATCAATGCCCG
>MHEA01000137.1:0-227 GCA_001805085.1 Nitrospirae bacterium GWC2_57_9 | reverse complement strand
ATCCGCTCTTCGAAATTGCGAACCACTGGCTGCACCACAAGCCGGCGTCGGTCAGCGGCAAATCCGTATATGGCATAGACGGAACCCGTACCGTGGCGGAGTTGGTCGACGAAATCGAGTTGAATAATCAGAAGCTCGCGGAGTTAACCGGCAAAGGTCCCCGCTTTTACCGTTCCGGGACTGCCTATTACGATGACGTGGCAGTCAAGGTCGCCGGTGAGTTGGGG
>MHEA01000136.1:24999-37632 GCA_001805085.1 Nitrospirae bacterium GWC2_57_9 | reverse complement strand
CATAGACGACATCCAGGCCAACGCTCTTCCAGAGCCGGAACAGCTCGGGATACTTCACGATCGTATCGGCCCGGGCCCAGCTGATATACTTCTTCCTGATGCCGCGTTCCTGGAGGAGGTTCGCGATCTTCGTCAGCCGCTCCTTGTTCAGGAAGGTCTCGTCATCAACGAAGTAAATGTTGTTCTCGGGGATCTTCGCGATCTCGTCGACCACATCTTCAGGGGCACGCTGAAGGTATTTGCCGCGCATCAGCGTATGGACCACGCAGAACGAGCATGAATAAGCGCATCCCGTCGAGGTGCGCATGCTGGCTGTCCGTGGAAAGATCGTATCGAGCTTTTTTTCGGTGCTCGAGGTCCAGACGCAGAAATACCGGGAGCGGTCCACCAGTTCACGCCGCGCGCGCGGTATGAGCTCCACGGCGGGGAATTCCGGGGGCGGCCCTGCCGCTTTTTCGGTAAAATCAGCAGCCTTTGGCGAAAGGACCGCATCGCCGAATGCGACAGGCTCCCCGTTCTTGAACCGTCTCAGGATCTCGCCGAATACGGTGCCGCCCTCGCCGCGCACGATGATATCTATCCCGTCACCGTTCACCTGGTAATCGGCTGGAACGATCGTGGCGTGGGTCCCGCCGACAACGGTCAATATTGCCGGGTCCTGTTTCTTGGCAAGGGCAGCCAGGGACTTTACCAGCGCCGACTGGCTGCTGTAAGCCGTAAAACCGATCACCTGCGGCCTGAACGTGCGGACCTTTTCCAGGAATCCCTGGACTGCGTCCTTTTCAAAGCTCAGGTCCTGGATCTGGACCTCATCTTCAGGCGGCGCGCCCGCTGCCACCATTTCAAGCTCAAGCGGTTCCAGGTGCAGGAAGCCTTCCTGCAGACGCTTTGCTACGACAAGCTGAGGATTGGGTTTAACGAGTAGTATTCTCACTAAAAACCTTCCTTAAGTAAAAAATCTTTACCACGGAGACACGGAGGCACGGAGAAATTCGTGAACCAGGGCTTCTTGTTCTCAAGAACAAGAAGCGTCCTTTTTATCGAATGCCGTTCATTGTAAAACGATATCAAGATTCTTTTTAAGGACGAATCTTTTTCTTTTCTCCGTGTCTCCGTGACTCCGTGGTTAAAACCGATTTAGTAATCTTTGATATTCTCCGGATACTTTCCGTTCTTCACCCGGTAAGCAGCTGCTTTGCCCGCCTGTTCACCCAGTGCCATGCAGGTTCCCATGACGCGGGCCGATCCCAGCGCTTCCCGCGTGGCCGAAATGCACCGTCCTGCCGTAAGCAGGTTGTCGATGCCCTTGACCTTAAGACAGCGGAACGGGATCTCGTAATGATCACCACGAGGCACATACCGATAAACGGTCCCCCGCTCCCTCTCCCAGAGTTCAATGGGCCACGAATTCTTCACGACTCCGTCCGGGAACTTCCGGCCCGTGACTACATCTTCAGCAGTCAGCGTATATTCCCCGAGCACCCTCCGTCCTTCCCGGTCAAGCACTTTGAGCGAAAGACCGGCTATCGAGGAATCTTTGAAAGCCGGAAGAACCGAAACGAGATAGGCATGGATGGCTTCCGCGTTCTTTCTCGCCTGATCATCCCGTTCAGGCCCTTCTTCCGCCTCGATGCTGATCTTGCAAAACCCTTCGCCCTCGGTATCGCCGAGGCAAAAGTTCGTGAACCGCGCCGAAGGAGCGAACAGGCCCTGCTCTACAGCTTTTGACAGGTGATAAGGAACCTTGACCGCAAGCCACTCGTCGGCATCATGCAAGCCTTGAATCCGAATGCTAAAGCCCGCAAGCTGTCGTTTGGGCAACGGGGACAGTTCGTAAGGTGCGCCTGCAGCGGAAGCGATATTGCCGTTGCCTGTGCAGTCGACGATCATGGCCGACGTGACACTTTCCTTCCTGCCGCCTTGCACAAGTTCGATGGACGTTATCTTCCCGTTTTCGATCCGGACTCCGCCGGCAGCATTCCCGGAAAGAACGGTCAAATGAGGCTCAGCAGCGGTCAATGACGAGAGGACGGATCGGAGGTCCTCCGGCGTATAGGGCAGCACATGGACCTGTCCTATCCTTTTTACGGACTGGCCGGTTTTCACGGTCAGCAATCCTGCTATCTCCCGGGGCAAACCGGGGTTCAGTGTTTCCGCCGGAACCTCCCCGCTGTTCACGTAGAGGCCACAGACATACTGGAACATGCCTGCATACCCTGCCCCCCCCAGGTATCCCGCCTGTTCGACGAGAAGAGTACGGACCTTGCACCGGGCGGCGGCAACCGCGGCTGCCGTTCCTGCCACTCCGCCTCCGACCACCAGGACATCACAAGAGAGCGTCATGTTGGCTGCACTACCCCGAATCGTGAACGAATGCCCTTGTCCAGCTGCTGAACGACCTGGTCGTCCACCAATCCTTCCAGGTAGGCGATCACGAGGTTCAGCTTCTTGTCATAGTAATTACTAAAGAAGCCGATCCCCGGCGGCATGGGCACCCGGGGCATATGAAAGAGGTTCGCCACGCGCCTGCCGGAGAAATCACAATGCCGGTACGCGCTCTTGCCGAGATGGGAGAAAGCGAAGGTGGCCATCTTTCCCTTCAGCGGAAGCTGCAGGAGCCTGCCCAACAGGGGCAGCGGCGCAATGCGCGTCAGCAGGCTTGCCTCGGCAAGGTCCCGGGGAAAACCGGATTTTACCTGGTCGTACATCTGCTGCTTGAGCAGGGCGATCAGGGCCTTCCTGTCTCCGGCATCGCCGACCGGCACCTGGTAGAACAGGTAGGATACATAGTTGAAAAAGATCTCCTGAAGCTGATCGAGGCCGGGCCTCAGGTCCATCGTGACCGGGATAAGATAGCTCGACCCGCTCCCGGTCCTGTCCTTGAACAGGTCGTGCACCGTCTCAATGATGGCCGCAAGCAGATAGGGAGATTCCATGAGATACCCCGCCTCGTCATAGGCCCGATCATAGATATAGGCAGTCTCCTCTTCGCTGAAGCGAAGCAGATGGTAACGATAGGACCGTCCGCCCGCCGCAGGCGGCGCCAGGACCTCGGGAGTGGATCTCGACAGCGCGATGATCCTGCGGTTCACGTTCCTCCCTGCAAGGAACTTCTTCGACCACTCGGTGAGCCCCGAAGAAGATACAAAGGCAATGTCCCCGGAAACGGGACCGCCCGAGTTCATGCTCTCCTGGAACAGGTTCAGGAACATCTCTGCGCCGCGCGCGTCGAATACTGCATGATCAAAGGCCATCGCGAGAAAAGAGCGGCCGGTTCCGTTCAGCAGATGGAATGCAAGATGCTCTTTCCGTCCCGGAAAAGGCGTGTTGACACTTTTTTCAAGGAGGGACAGAAATGCCGATCCGTCTCCGTCATCGAGGCGATGGACCGTGAACAAGAGGGTCTTGTTCGTCGTTGCAGGTATCTTCCAGTAGGGAGCAAGCTTGATGTCGCGGCTTACGCTCCCTTCCAGCACCGGGAACGCGCCGACGAACCTGGCCAGCCGCGTCCGGATCTCGTTCTCGTCCTGGGGAGAGTCGAACTGCAGCACGACCTGCGACATGTTCCCTGCGCTGGTCGTGGCCTTCATCATGTGGTCCAGCGTATTGATCACCCAATCAGGGCCGGATAAGTAGCGTTTGCGTTTTGATACCAGCATGGCCGATCCCGCTTACACTCTTCGGCTGATGAACGCCGCCAGGGAACGAATGGTCTCAAAATCCTTCCGGGTAAGGTCCGATGCGATCAGCGGCAGTTTGAAAGTTTTCTCGATGAACACCAGGATCTCGACAAAACCGAGCGAATCGATGCCTAAATCCGGAAAAGGCGTTTCCGGACCGATGGCTGCTTCGTCCTGGTTGGTTATGGCCCCAATGCCCTGTATCAATGTTCTTTCGATTTCCTGTATCGTCATTCGGTCCCTGCCTTTTTGATCAGGACGAAGGATAGGTGTGAACATCACACCTTCGTTAAAAGGATCTCTGATCTTTCCGAGTAGCAATTGTATCCCGCGCACAGTATAGATGCCACCGATGCCGGCCCGTTCTCAACAAGGAGTCTTATTCCGGCGGGGTTGTCCGCGACGGGAGTGGCAAAGAGCAGTTGTTTTTTTATCATCAGCGCGCCCGCAGCCGTGTTGAAGGCACTCCCGATCATCATGCTCCCGAAAAGCGGCGCATAGGCTGCTGCGGGGACATCCGGGGAGAGGCAGCCGCGGTACATCGTCTCATCGGGCAGCATACCGTCGGCGTCAATGATGGTCAGGTCTTCAGGCTTTCCCCGGTCAGGCGCCTGGCCGGTATGGACGGCATCAATCCCGCAATAGATGTTTCCCCTGTTTTCCCTGCCGAGAAGAAAGAATGCCGCTCCTTCACCCGGTATCTGGCAGGTCGGCTTAAAGGTGAAGGGTTTGATCTTCCCGTCCTTCGCGGTCGTCAATTTATGGTCCGCCACGTACCCGAGCACGTCGCCGTACTGGTCCACGACGCCGGCGAGCACATAATCGCAGCGGCCCTGATCTATCCAGGTTTGAGCCAGCTGCAGGGCGGCCTGGAAGGAGAACCGGAACTGGGTGATCGTGAGCGTCGGACCATTGATGCCCAGGGAATTGCAAACATAAGACGCCGCTGCATTGTGTACGGAGTTCGAGAAGGTGGTCGGCGAGACCGCTGCATCGCCGTGATCGAGAATGTCGTCGAGAAAACCGAACGTGGTCACATGGGGACCGAACGCGGTGGCGACGATCAGCCCGAGTTTCCTTTTTGTGATATCCGCAATCCCGCAATCGCGCAGCGCGTCTGCAGCGGCAAGCACGGACATCTTGCTCAGTTTATCCGACCGCCTGATCTTCTTGAGAACGCTCCTATCGGGAAGGGCCTCCAGGTTGACCAGGTAGGCAGGGGTCTTTCCGCCCGGAATGTGGGGAGCTTCCACCTCCTGGGGCGGCACCCACCCGCGGTTGAGCGCCGTTTCCAGGGCGCCCATACCGAGTCCTTGCGCGAAGACCAGACCGATCCCTGCTATCTTCATAGGCCGGCCTCCCGTCCGATAACCAGAGCAGCATTGTTCCCGCCGAAGGCCATCGAGGTCGATATGGCATAAGACGCCTTGATCAACGTCTTCTCCTGCACCGGTGCCATGGGGATAGCCTCGTCCCTGGTCCGGAAACCGGCGCTTGCCGGTATCCATCCTGCACGGAGCCCGGCCGCGGTATATACCGCCTCCAGCCCGCCTGCAGCCGCCAGCGTGTGGCCCGTATAGCCCTTGGTGGACAGCATCTTCAGTCCCGGTCCGAACAGATCGGCCATGACCTTGCCTTCGACCAGATCGTTATCGTGGGTGCCGGTCCCGTGAGTGTTCACAAAACCGACCTGTTGCGGCTCTATACCCGCTTCCCGCATTGCCGTTATGAATGAAGCTCGCAGCCCGACGCCTTCCGGGCTGGGGGCCGTGAGATGATAAGCGTCGTTGGAAGAGCCGTACCCTGCCAGGAAAAGGTCCGATGCCTTGCCCCGGAGCAAAGCGCTCGACCGTTTTTCGATGATCAGCACGCCTGCGCCCTCCCCCAGATTCAGCCCTTTCCGGTCCCGGTCAAAAGGAGCGCACAGTTCCTGATTGGCGATACCGAGCGAGGCAAAACCGCAATAGGGTACGTGGTTCAGTTCGTCCGACCCGCCCGCGATCGCGATGTCGCACAGCCCGCTCTTGACCCAGGAAAGCGCAACGCCGATGGCGTCCGTACCTGATGAGCAGGCATTCACCACGGTCAGCTGGGGCCCCCGCGCCCCGATCCTTCTCGCGATATATTCGGAAAGATTGCCCTTCAAGAACCGGTCCACGGCGGCCATGGATTCCGTTTTCCCTTTCCGGTAGCTCCGGTAGAATTCGAGATCGTTCAACTGGCTCGCCACGGTCGTGCCCAGGCAAACGCCCACCCGGAGCCCGGAAACATCGCCTAGTTCCGCTTCTTTGAGGGCCTGGTCAACGGCAATGCAGGCGAGGCTCAAGGTGCGCCAGCCTTCCAGGCGGTATTCCGGGGGGAGATGCTTCACTTCGAACACGGGATAGTGCATAACCGTCGGAAACAGCGAGACCGGTCCCGCGTTCCGAACGCCCTGTTCAAAAGAAAGGAGCGCTGCGGCGAGGTCCAGGCCTGCCGCCGAGACGACACCAAGCCCTGTTATCTGGATACTCTCGTTCATAATCATTTGAGAACCGAACCGGATCGCTCTCCGGACAGTCCGGAGAGCATCGAGATCCGATGAAATGGCCTAAGCTTTTTTCCTGTTCTCGTAGATGAAATTCGCGATAGTATCGATGGAGTAGAATACCTCTTTACCCTGATCCATATTTTTCACTTCCATGCCGAAATTACGCTGGAGCAGCACCACGATCTCGACGGCGTCGAGCGAATCGAGCCCCAGCCCTTCACCGAAAAGAACCTCATCGTCCTTGATGTCGGCAGGGTTGATATCCTCCAGCGAGAGATCGCGAACGAGCATCTCTTTGAGGTCCTTTCTGATTTTTGCCAGTTCCTGATCTTTGTTATTCTCCATCTTGTCTCCTTGCATGTATCCTATGAGATTAATCATTTCCCTGCCACATATCGCGAAAAACGAACCATTGGAAGGGATAATGAACAGCGTATTCTTCGAGTATGCCCGCGAACTCCCGTACGCAGGCTTTGATCTCCGCGTCCCTGCTGCCCCGCGGACCCGACGGGGCGTTAATGACGTGCGAGATGTCGGTTATGTATTTTTTGACCCCGACCTTGGAGCACAGCAACACGGCGACCGGGCAGCGGGCAGCGGCCGCAAGGCTGAATGCGCCGTAGGGGAACCGGACATCGCCGCCGAGCAGCGGGGCTTCCAGGGAAGCATACCCGTAGGCACGGTCTCCCATGATCGAGACCACGTCTCCCTGGCCGATCGCCTTCAGGGCCTCGACCACGCCACCGAGAGCGCCGTCGGTGTACAGGATCTTGACGCTTTCGCGGTTGCTGTCGATGTTCAGCGCTTCCTTCACGGCAGCATTGTCCTCAGGCCGCATCATGATATGCACGGTGCGGCCCAGGTCCTTGAGCGCGGTCATTGCCAGCTGCCAGTTGCCGACATGAGCGGTCAGGAAGATGAGCCCTTTCTGCCCTTCTGCGAGAAAGTCCCTGATCTTTTCATACCCGAGCAGCTCCTGTTCGATATCGCCGCCGCCCGATGCCACGTAGTACCGGTCGATAAGGTTCTTTCCCTGATTCACGAACAGCAGGTACACATCTGCCAGCCTGCGCAGCGTACCGTGGTCCGGGAACCGTCTCCTGACGTAGGCCAGGGTCGCGGTAACAACGGCGCGATCGAAAACAAGGTAGTAGAGGCTCACGAAATACAGGAGCCCGTAGGCGCCCCGAAGGCCGAAGAGCATCACCGCCGAACGGAAGAACCAGATGCCGAGGCGATTGCCCCGTTTCCGTTCAACGCCCTTATTTGGAGACATCGGCATACCTTACTTTTTTGATGACCACTGCCGTGCTATAGACGATCGTCCCGACCAGCAGCGCTAACAGCGGGCCGATCAGCAATGAGCCGAGGAACCATTCATAGAGCCGGGCCGAGAACTGTTCGAACACCGTCGCGAACGAGAGGTCCGTAAGCCAGGCGCCGTGCCGCATATAATAGCCGACCTCAATGCAGAGCGCGGGCACGAGAGGCGGCATGGCAATATGCTGCACGTTGACCGCCACGATCTTGTTCAGGTTCAAACGGAGCGCCACGTACAGTATCACGAGCGTATGCATGAACAAGAGCGGCAAAACCGCAAGGAACACTCCTATGGCCGCGGACGCAGCCAGACCCTCCGGCGTTGCATTTTCCTGCAGCAGCATCTTCAGCACCTTGCCCGGGTGACGAAGCAGCGACAGGTCTACGGCCGGTTTTCCGGCTGCGAGCTTCTTGTGCGGCAGCGGCAGCAGACGTCTTCCCACCAACATGGAGTGAATGCGGCTGAGCCGCAGGTTGTCCAGGAACGGTTTAAAACTCGATACCCGCTCTTCGGGCTTCGGATAATGTACGGAGACGGACACCATGACGAGTTCCAGGCCCGCCCACGCCGCCTTTGCCAGAACCTCGGCCTCAAAATCATAGCGACTGCCCTTGAATTTCAGCTGGTTCAGGTATCGGACCGGGTAGGCCCGGAAGCCGCTTTGGCAGTCATCGACGGTCACCCCGGTCTCCGCCTTGAGCCAAAAATTCGCAAAGGCTCTGCCGAAACGGCTGGATGCCGGAACATGCTCCGTATTGAAATCCCTGCACCCGATGACCAGACGTTTATCGCTGTCCCGCATCAGCGGGAAGAAGCGCTCCATATCGCGCGGGTCGTGCTGTCCGTCGGCGTCCACCGTGATCATATAAGAACCGCCGCGGGCCTCGATGTATCGCGATGCGGTCAAGATGGCCTCTCCTTTGCCGCGGTTGTGCTCATGGGTAAGCAGAATCACGTCCAGGCCGGACAGCAATGACGCTAGATCGGCATCGGTGCTGCCATCGTCAACAACGACGACGTTCCCCAGGACCGACCGGCAGGCAGCCACGACATCCGTAACCGTCGAGCCATTGTTATAGACCGGCACCGCGCACCAGATGGTTTTTTCAGGGCTGCTTTGCTGCATGCCTCGTTCTCTCCCGCGGCTTCGGCTTCCTTCCGGGAAGCAGCAGGTCCCACATGGGTCCGGTATAACCCAGTTTATGCAGGATCTGCAGGTTGTTGTCCATGGCGTCCGGCGGGAACACGCAGTGGCGAACTCCCGTGAACGCCTTGGTCAGCGTTTCCTCCAGCCACTTCTTATCGAGCCCCGGAGCCAGATAGTAGACAGGCTTCAATAGCCCGTCCTCGGCTTTTATGATGTTCTCCTTGATGGCCAGGCGCGCGAGGGGCGTATTCGGCAGGATGCGGATGCCCATGAAGATGAAAGCTACGCATTTCTGCAGGCTCAGGATGTTCTCGATCCCTTCCCGGACGGTTTCCTCCGTCTCCCCGGGCCCGCCGAACATGAAGAAATGCGAAGTGGCGATCCCGTGCCGGACAAAGAGGTCGCTGCTCTCCCTGACATCGCTGAAGCTGAAGCTCTTGCCCATCCGTTTGAGCGTCGTATCGCTTGCGGCATCGGTGCCGACCTCGGCAGCGCCGAATCCGGTCAGTTTCATCCGTTCCACGATCTCGTCGGTCAGCCCTCCGGGCTTGAAGAAACCGGTCCAGGGAATATTGATCTTGCGCCGGACCATCTCGTCAAGGACATCGAGGTAAGCTCCTTCATCGTCATTGAAGACAGAATCCACGAAGAAGATGAACTTCGCTTTGAACCGGTCCCGCAGTGTCTCGATGTCGTCGGCAACGGCACGGGGGTCTCTCCGGCGGATCTTTGCGCCTTCCAGCAGCGGGTACGTGCAATAGATGCAGGAATGCGTGCATCCGCGTTTTGTCTGGACCGAGGCGATATTGCCGCTGTGGAGATAGAACTCCAGCAGACGTTCGTCGTACAAGGCGGAACTGATCTGAGTTCCGGCAAGGTGAGCCTGGGTACCGATCAGGCGTTCTCGAGGATAGATGCCTTTTGCCGCGTTGTTCGCGAACTCAACAGCCTGCACCTCTCCTTCGCCGATTATTCCGTAATCAGCGCCGGTCTCTTCCAGGATCAACTGCGGGATCAGGGAAAAACCCGCCCCTCCCAGAAGCACCTTTGCGCCGGAATGTTTCCGTACCGTGTCGACGATATTTTTGACGTTCAGGATGTAATACTGTTCATGGAGCAGGTTCACGTTGTCGATGTTCCGCACCGAAATACCGACCAGGTCGGGAACGAATTCCTGCACCTCGCTGCCGATAGCATCGAGCGAGCTGTTCTGCTGCAGGAAATCAGCCTGCCGCACTTCATGTCCTGCCTTCGTCAGGGCCGCCGCGATGATGCTCACGCCCAAGGGATACAGCGGATAGGGCGAGAGGGTCACATTGGCCGATATCAGTAATATTTTCATCGAACCTTCCCCGCTTCTTCTTTCTGCCATCTCCTGCGGGCCCTCAGTTTAGGGCCGCGATATGTCCCGTCAGCCTGTTCTTTTTCAATGACCTTCATGAACAGTTTTGCCATCCGCAGGTTCTGGCTGCTTTCCCGGTAAAAAGTGTCCCAGGCGTAATAGTAGAGGTCCTGCAGCCGGGACGGTTTTATCTTCGCAGGCTGATACACGACCTTGCCGCCCGTGTAATCCGGCCAGTTGTTCGACAGGATCCTGCCCTCTGCCTGAAGCGCTTCCCGCACGGGGGTGTGCGGGAACGGCGTCAGGATCGTGAACTCGGCCAGGTCCAGCTTGATCTCGAGCAGAAAATCGACGAGCCGCTTGATATCGTCCTCATCATGTTCATCCATGCCCAGAATGATGGTTCCTTCCACACCGATCCCGCGCTCCTGCAGCCGCTTTACCCGGTTGCGGATATAGTCGGATGTATCGAAGATTGCCTGATATACGTACCAGCAGCCGGCCTCCGCAGCGAGGTCCAGTATCTCGTCGTCGTCCTTGATCGGATGGCAGACGAATTTCTTCTTGAGCGGGATAAGGGCCCGGAAGAGGTCCTTTTCCCACTGATCGTTCTGGGCCAGGGAGTTGTCCACGAAAAAGAGCCGGTTGTTGTCGATGGAAGCAACCTCGCGCACTACGTCATCGATCGGTCGAGGACGGAACTCCCGGCCGCCGAGGAACGGGGTACAGCAGCAGAAGCAGTTGTACCGGCAGCCGCGGGAAGCATGGATGAGATCCACCATCTGCACGCCCCGATAATTGTACCGTTCGCGGTTAAGGATACTGCGGCGGGCAGGGCCGATCACGTTCATATTAGGGAAGTTCCACTGGTAATCGTATACTTTCTGGAGCCCCCCGTTCCTGAGGTCCTCTATGACCTGTGGGAAGCGGCCTTCTGCCTCGCCCAGGAATACGGCGTCCGCATGGGCCATCGTCTCTTCGTGATGCAGCATCGTGCCGATGCCGCCGAAGATGACCGGGACGCCCCTTGCGCGGAATTGATCGGCGATCTCCCACCCGCGCTTTATCTGGCAGGTGAGCATGCACGAGACCGCAACGAGATCCACTTTTTCAGCGAAATCGATGTCTTCGACGTGCTCGTCGATGAATGTAAGCTCCACATCGCCGGGGACGGTCGCCGCAAAACAGATAGGCCCGTGCGGCGGCAGGTGAAACTCCGTTTGCCGTTCCAGTTTGGGCCATTTCGGATAAATGAGCTTGATCTTCACACTATCCCTTTCTTGCTGCCAGTCGTAAAAATTGATCCACCACTATCGCTGCATCAGCGGACACATCCGTGACGGAGCGCGCTTCGTCAAGATCACATAAGAAACCGGGTCCGGCGGTGTAGTCTCTCTGCACCAGCAAAAAGACAGCTTCGTCGGGCTCGGCCCTGCCCGCCAGCACGGCCGGTGTCTGCCCGGCCTCGATCATCTCTGCCGCTATTTCGAGAGCGCCGGACAGGATATTCGCCCTTCCCGAGGCATACAGGGCGGGCCCCAGGAGACCGAAATGGATCGCCGCTTCGCCGATCGCACTCGAGGGAAGCGTGTAAATGAAAAGATTACCCCGGGACAGGGTGCGGCCGCTTTCCAGGTAATCACGGAAATAATCAAGGTCCGTCCTGAGCGATCCCTCGGCGCTCGTTCCGACGATCCCGAGGTCCTGCTTTCGAAGCGGCGAATATTCAACGCCTGCGTCCTGAAGCGCAAGACTTACGGCATAGACCGTCATCCGCGAGACGGCATCGAGCCGGCCGAAATTCTTGAAGGGATGCGAAAAAATGCCCTTCTTCGGCAGAACCCGGACGTCTTCACCGTCTTCGTAGAGGTGACGCAGACCGTTCCTGATACAGCCGAAGCCTTCCCGGGTAAGCCATCCTATGCCGCGGATCCCGATCCTCATACGTAATAGTGCAGGCAAGCGACGTGACCTGAGCGATCGATCATGCCAGCACCAGCGCCGTATTGATGCCGCTGAATCCGGCATTCGTGACCAGCGCCGATGCCCGGCCCTCCCGGATGCGCTGCCGTTGCCCGGAAGCCCAGCCGGATGCATCGTTCGCGGGGTCCTGCAGGTTCACGGTCGGAGGCACGGATGCTTCCCGGAGCGCCCGCAGCGCAATGATCATCTCCACGAGTCCCGCGGCGCCCATGGTATGGCCGATCCCTCCCTTGATGGAATAGACCGGCCGCTCGTTGTTCCCGAAGACGGAGCGAAACGCCTGCATCTCCATCTGGTCGTTGTATACCGTGCCGGTGCCGTGGGCCCCGATGAACCCAACGTCTTCCGGACTCAAGCCCGCAGAGGACAGCGCTTTCCGAATAGCAAGGATCAGCCCCTCGCTCTCGCGGGAAGGACCTGTCATGTGGTTCGCATCGTCGCTCAAGCCCCAGCCTGCCAGGGTCCCCTGGACCGGTCTGTTCTCGCGAGTCGCCCGTTCTTCGCTCATCAGCAGAGCATACGCTGCCGCCTCTCCGACGTTCAGGCCGGCCCGGTTCCTGTCAAAAGGCCTTGCCACTTCCTTGTCCAGCGCCATCAACGAGGAAAAACCGGAAAAAATGAACTCCGTGA
>MHEA01000136.1:17359-24990 GCA_001805085.1 Nitrospirae bacterium GWC2_57_9 | reverse complement strand
AGGCAACCACCAGGATGCAGTCCGCGTGTCCGTTCCTGATAATGGCAGCACCTTCCGCGGCTGCAGCGGCCGACGATGTGCATGCGGCGGAAATGAATAGGCTGCCCCCGCCCCGTGCATTGGTCAGCTCGACCACCTTGTCCAGAAGCCTTCCCGGGAAACTTTCAGAGGGGTCGCCGGTCCGTGTAAGCACGCTTTTTTCCAGCAGATCGATCTCACCCTTGGTCGTCGCCAGCAGCAGCCTGGCGTCAGCCGGAATGGAAGAGCCTTTCTTTTGAAAAAGCTGCCGGAGCATCTGCATGACCAGACTTTCACCGTCATGGTAGGCCAGTCCCTGAATGGTTCCTGCGAAGTCGGAATGAAAGGCCGCGGTATCGAACCGGCTCACCTTCGAGACGGCCGTTCTGCCCGCATTGATCCCCTCCCAGCATTGGTCCGTGCCCAGGCCGTAAGGCGTCAGCATATCCGATGCGACGATGACCGCTTTCATGCTTGTGTATGGATCTCTCCGGCCTTCCATCTCCTGCGGCAGCGCTCGAGCAGTTCCGGCGATACCATATAGGCCTCTCCGGTCCGATGGTCGCTGAAAAGCTGCACCATATAGGCGCTCGAGGCCAGGCTTCCGTTCTGCTTGATCAGATGGTACTCGGTATTGAGCCGCGAGCCCTCATGCCAGATCAGGGATGCCCGGATCGTGAATTCCTCGTCCAGGAACAACGGCTGAAAATAATCGATATGGAGCTCCACCACGGGAGCGCGGACCCCGGCGTCAAAAAAATCACTATAGGACAGACCGCAGCGTCTGCCCAGTTCTTCGGCGGCTTCTTCGAAGAAGAGCGGATACCTTCCATGCCACACGATGGCCATGGGGTCGGCCTCGTTGAAACGAACGCGTCTTTTGATATCGACAACGATCGGATCGGGGGAACCGGGAATGCGCTCGAAATAGGTGGTTTTCTTTCTCGGCCTCATGCTACGCTTTCTTTCCTCCGGCAAGGACCACCTTGAGCTTCAGTTCGGCGACCTTTGCAGCTCCCTTCGAGATCGCCGCTTTCAACACATGCTCGCCGGCGCCGTTCCCGATGTCGCCGATGACACAGACAATTTCTTCGTCGGGAAACACCGGTGAGAAATACTTGGCAAGGACGACCTCTTTCAGGGCGATCTGCTTCAGGGTCTCCTTTTCCAGCATCGAGAGCACCAGCTGGATCTGGCATACGCCCGGCAATATCTTCTTCTGCGGGAAATGTCCCTGAAATCCGATGAATTCAGGAGGGAACTGAAACCGCGCTCTGAGGGCGGCGCCTTCCCTGGCCGGGCCGGCCATGTACTGTTGAATCTCCGCTCTAATTGTTCTCAAAACGAAACTCCTTATGTCTGACCGTCAGCCGGTACCCGTAGTCGTAATGAATGAAGACGATGCCCTGGGGGAATCGCTTCCCCCGCTGATCGGCATATTCGTAGTAGGCCGCCCGCCAGACGATCCCGCTGTCTTCATAGTAATTTTTTTCTATGAGATCTCCGGCTGCGCCTGCGAATACATACTCCAGGAAACCGGTACCGGAGGGCTGCCGGAAAACCAGCTTCTTTTTTCTCCTCCAGATAGTCGCTTGCGGTCCCGGGACCAGGTCGAAATAGATCCGCCTGATATCGTTGCCTACCGCAGCGGCAAGGTCTCCGTACTTGCTCAAGGCAGCCACGGAATAACGGGTCGTAATACCCTCCCGGTCGCCGGACAATTCGAACAGCTTGACGCCCATTGCGGTCATGCCGGCAACCTTGAAACCGGCATCAGCCCTGTCGATCTCGATCGAGCTTAAACCGGAAAAGGCCTGCCAATTATACTCAAAAACAACGCTGCTCAGCAAATGAAAACTTTCAGGAGTTGCCGCCCGGAAGCGTTCGACGACCCTGGCCGGGTCTTCAGAAAGCGGCACGAGCTCTGCCTGCCGGAACGGGACGCTCGTGCAGGCGGCGCTGCAGAGCAGAAGGCAGGCAAAAAGCGCCGTTTTCCTCAAGGAACCACCTCTCCCGTCTCCCGCTTGACAAAGAGATCGCACAGGGACGGGACAACGAAGATGGACGTGAGATAGCCCGTCAAGACACTGACCGTCATACCGACCCCGATCGAGAACATGACCGGATGCTTTGCGAACAGGAGCACTCCGGACCCGAGGATGGTCGTAACCGCCGAGAGCGAGATCGCCATGACCGTCCCGATCTTCAGCTTGTACTGATGCTCGTAGGTAACGCCGATCCCGTAATCCACGATAACGCCGGAAACGACGACGATGCCGATGATGTTCACGATATCGAGCGGGATCCGCAGGAGGACCATGAACCCGGCCAGCCAGATGACGCCCGTGACCAGAGGTATCAGGGCTATGACCGTTTCCCGTACGTTCCGGAAGAAGATCCACGTAAGCACGACATTGAAGAACAACGCGACAGGAACGAGGAATTTCACCTCCCCGAAGGTAAAAGCCGATACCTGGGTCGAGACAGCCTTGCGGGAAACAATGAAGGAACCGGCATGCCGCTCGCTGATCGGCATAAGCTTTTCAATGAAAGTCCGTTCATCGGGAAAAAAGGACAGCACCCGGTACCCATCACCGGCCTTGACAATGAAGCGCTCCTGGATCGCATCGAAGAGCTTGTCCGTTCCGGCGACATCCTGCCCTTTCCCGGAAAGCTCCTCGAAAAAGGGCGCGAACGCCTCTTCCCGCATTCCGTACCGCGGCGCCTGTTCGCGCAGGTGACGCCGCAGCTTTTCAGCTCGCCCCTCACGCCAGAAGCGGTTCCACTGTTTCACGTTCTCCTGTCTGGTTTTCTGTGAGGGCCAGAGCAGGGAGAGACTGGAAAAATCCTTCGCCCCGATTGCGGCCATTGCCTCTCGGTAGATCAGGTCATTTGCCTCCAGCGCCTGTTCGAGGGTGCCGCCGGTGGCGACAAAGACGGCCTGGTTGTTCTGCCCGCCCCAGGTCCGGTAAAAGCGCTCTTCAGCCTCGCGGATATAGGGTTCGCTTCCGTCCAGGCGCATGACATCGCTCTCGAACTGGATCCTGGTCGCAAAGAACAGCATCACCAGGGTCATGCCCAGCCAGACAGCGACACTTGCCCTGCTTGACCAGAACGGATTGACGGCCTGTTCGCTCCGGCCGAAGCCCCTCATGACGGGAGGCTTCTTCCAGTGCAGGAGCAAGGGAAGGATAAAAACAGCAAGCATCAGCGAAAACAGCACGCACAGATCTGCAAAGAACGCGAGCTGATGGTACCCCGGCACACGGGACAGGAACAAGGCACTGAATCCGAAAACAGTAGTGACGGAATCGATCACGATCAGCTTCGTCACCCGCGCGATCTGCGCGGTCGTCGCTTCCTTTCGGAGCGCAATATACATGTGAAGACCGTGATCCACGGTGATACCGGCGACAGCGGTTCCGATCCCGATCACCAGATAGGAAAGGCTTCCCAGGAAGAAACCCGACAGATTGATCGAGAAAGCAAGGCCGATCACCGGGATGATGAAGACCAGGCCGACCCGCGGATCGGGGAATATGACGAGAAAGAGCACCAGGAAGGAAACGGTCACCAGAGCTGATGCGACCTGGATGTCCCGCTTGACCACTTTCTCGTTGCTGACCGCATGCAGGTGGCCGCTGATGATATCAACGGAAACAAAGGCGGGGAGCGTTTTGATCGCGTCCTTCAGCGTTTCCACAAGCGCCGCGCTTTCGGCGCCCTGGGTCATTTTAACGGGCGTTTCGATGATGATCATCGCATGCCGCCCGTCCCGGCTCACGAAATGCCCGTCCTCAATACCGACATCGTAGCCCATGGATGCCGGCAGAGCACGCAGCTTTTCGAACAGGAACCCGCGGACGCCGAGCGGGTCGGACCGGACAAGGGAATTGGTGAACAGGCTCTCCAGTTTCAGGGAACTGACATAGATGCCGCGCAGCTGTTCCGAAACGCCCTCGCTCGTCAGCCTGCCGTCAAGGATCTTCAGTTCCCGTTCATCCAGGACCTGCGCTGCGTATCGCATCCCGAACAGTTCATTGCCGGGCATCTGGCCGGAAGCCCCGGTGGTCACCTTCGTGAACAGGGGCGGTGTGAGGCGGGCGGCCAGTTGGTCGACGGCATGAAAAAGGTCGCCTTTGTCTTTTTCGGGATCGGTCAGCGCAACGGACAGAACCACCTTGTCGGACAGCTTTGAATCACGCAGAAAATCCAGGCTGCGGCGGATGTCAGGATCGTCCGGGAACATAAGATCGATGCTGCTCTCGTAGCGAACGAAGAAAACGCCGATTGCGGCGAGAACGCCGAGGAGGGCAATGGACCAGAGGACGCTCTTCCTGTGCTCCTTGAGGAACTCGAAGAGGAGGGCAAAGTATCTCTCAAACATGCCGTTTGACCTCAAAGCTGCTGCTGTCGAGCGGAACGTTGATGAGCGTATTCGTAAAATGGAGAGTGGTGACGTCGCCGGTCAGTTCCTGTATCCGTATCTGCTTCAGATAGGTCTCGTCGTCACGGAAGGTGATCGTGATACTCTTGATGACCTTTCCGGCGATGTTTTTTTCCCGGGGAGTGCATTCGATCACGACGGGACGGAGGCTCAGCACCTTCACGTCGTTGTTCTCGAGAAGTGAGCCGTACTCTCCGGAAAACCAGACGGTCATCTGGCCGATCACGCTCTGAAAAACGGGATTATTGGCGAGTGAGATCTCGCGGACCTTGTTCGTGTCCTCGTCCCACTGACGAATGGCCGTATCGGTGATCAGGACCGAATAGCGGAGGGGCTTGTCGACATGCCAGGCGATCTTGCCAGGTTTCTGAAGATAGATCCTGCCCTGAAGGACGATTTTCTCCTTGAACAGGGACATCTCTTTTTCCTGGGTAAATTCGGTCTTAAGGGTCTTGAAGCCGGATACCTTTTTGCCAAGGCTGTTCAGGAACGCGGCAACATCGGCAGGCGCCTTTTGCGCCTCCCGGGGGAGGTCTTCGGCGGAAAGCGGTCTCTGGCCTGCCAGTGCGCACACCATCAGCACCAGGACAGCATGAACTATGGTCTTCCGATGCACGCTCATGCCGCCTTGCCGTTGCTCCCCTGCCAGACCTTTACTTCACCGCGGGCGATAACAGTCGTTCCGTTCCGGACCTCACCGCGAACAATGCCGAAATCACCCAATTTTGCGACCTTGAAAACGGAGATGCGCAGGGTATCGCCCGCCCGCGCCTCGCCCGAGATCTCGAGGTTCTTAATGCCGAGCAGGAAACCTTCCTGCTGCGGATCGTGGTTCCCCATTTTGCGGAATCCCTCCATGGCGGCAAGGGCCTGAGAAATGATCTCCCCATAGGATGCGTCGTCAAGGACATCGTCCGGGCCGACAAAGACCATGTCCTTCCGCACCGTCATTTCCGACACGGAGACGCGCTCCTGAACCTCGAGAAGCCGGTCGATAAGGAGCATGGGTGGCTTGTGCGGGACCAGCAGCGTGGCATCCACCGGCAGGAACATGATCTCCTCGCGGCGATCGAGATTCTTCCAGCAAAGCGGGTCTGAGGCAAGATAATCACCGGTGAGCTGATAGGCGGCTCCCCGGCACCCATAGCATTCATCGAGCTTCTCGCATTGGCTGCAGGGCCCCTTGATCATCGTCTTGTAGCTCTTCAGGTCCTGCACGACCTCGCTGTCATGAAGGATTTCCTTGAGCTTGTGGTTTCGGACATTGCCGATGGGGATCGTGACGCCGACGCAGGGCTGGACAAAGCCCTCGGAGTTGACGGCACAGGAGAACTGGTGGCGAAGGCATTCCCCTCCGACGAGCGGCGGCTTTGGCTCCCAGTCGTAGCCGTACTTGGTCCTGTCGATCTCGGATATCTTGCGGAAAAACTCCTCCACGCGGCGTGAATCGACGTCAAGCATGTTGTGTTCTTTCGCCCCGCCCTGCGGCGTGATCATTTCGAAATAGGGAACGATGTTCTGATCGCGCAGCCACTCCCACATCCTCGGCAGCTCTTCGATATTCTGCTGGCAGACCACGGTGCTGACGCCCATGAATCGGTCCGCGGAAGGATAGCCCGCCTGCTTCAGGTTCCTGAAGGCTTCCTGGATCTGTGCGTATGCGCCTTTTCTGCCGGACAGGGTGTCCTGGAGGTTTTCGTCGAAGGTATTCATCTTCAGAACGACGCGCACGCCCAGGTCGTACATCGTCCGGGCCGCTTCCGGGGTCATATTCGTCCCGTTCGTGAACAGTTCCACTTCCATATCCAGCCCCCGGATGAACCGGATCATGTCGAGGATATGCGGATAGAGCATCGGTTCGCCGCCGAGGATGATCATCTTCCGGGCGCCCAGTTCCCTGGCTTGCCTGATGACGCCGATGAACTCCTCTTTGGTCAGCTCATTGCGATGAAGGTTGTTGTCCGATGCATAACAATAGAGGCACCGGAAATTGCAGCTCTTGTTGAACTCTATCTCCATGGAGAGCAGCCGCCCGTCGCGGACGGCGGCGGCGATCTCTTCCTGGGAATATTCGGCTCCATAAATACGGTTCTGGCAGGTTTTCATATTTTTTTTCTCTTATCCACAAAGCGAATTAATTTCCGTGAGTTCCCGGAGCTTACCTGGCGTCTCACGCTTTCCTCGCTCGCGATTATCACTTCCGGCCGCACCCGCAGATGCGCCTGCAGCCGGTCCATGATCGTCTCGGCGGAGCAAGCCTTGTCTTCGACGGCAACGGTGACCTTGATCACATCGGACAGGTCGAAATCGCTGGTCGCCGTCACATAATATTCGCTGATGCCGGGAAAGGAATCCAGCACCGCATAGAACGAATTGGGATACAGTGTCGTGCCCCGGAATTTCATCATCTGCAGCTTCCTGCCGAGGATAGGGCCGAGCCGCGGCGAGAACCGTCCGCACGAACACTGCTCATTCACGAGGAAACTGATATCGCCGGTCTTGAACCGGAGCAGCGGCATGCCTTCGATGGACAGCGGGGTCACGACGACTTCACCGGCCTCGCCGGGCCCCAGCACTTCGCCCTTGTCGTTCACGATCTCGACAACGGCCAGATCGGGATGCAGATGGCCGCCGTTCTGTGCCGTGCATTCGCAGAAGGACGTGATCGTCTCGGACGAGGCATAGGTGGAATAGATACTGGCACCCCAGATCTCCTCCAGGCTTTCGCCCATCCTGAGAAAAGCCAGGTTGCGGTCCCGGATCGGCTCGCCGATGCAGACCAGTTTCTGCACCCGCAGGCTTTTCGGGTCGATCCCCTGACCGCTGATGAACCGTCCCAGCTTCAGCAGGAATGTCGGCACCCCGACGATGACCGTGGGATTCAACTGCTGGATTATGTCCAGGTGGCTGTCCGCGCTGTTCAAGCCGTTCCTGATCGCAGCTGCCCCCAGGGTTCTGATGCCTGAATAATAGGCGAATCCCGCGACAAAACACCGGTCCAGCGTGCACGTCAGCAACACCACATCGTCCCGCGTCAGTCCACAGCTTTGCAGGGAGATCTCTTCATTATAGGCCAAGCGCTGGAGATCATATTCGCTGTACATCACCCTGGTCGGCTTGCCGGTGGTGCCGGAGGACAGTACGATATCCACGATCCGGGACAGGG
>MHEA01000136.1:16085-17317 GCA_001805085.1 Nitrospirae bacterium GWC2_57_9 | reverse complement strand
AGCCGGTCCAGCGTGATCGCACCTGCATCGATCCCCTTCTCCCGGAACAGTTTCTGATAATAAGGTGAATGACCGGCGCAGTACCGGACATGCTCTTTGAGGAGCAGTTCCTGCACCTTCCTGATCTCCCCGGGGGAAGAGAACTCAACGTTCCGGTGCCCGTCGAATGGTATCATGCCTTGCTCTCCATGCTGGTCAATTCACGATCTATGATCTTCCACACTCTGTTCTTGAGCGTGAAGGCATTCACATCCTTGTACTCGTTCCAGGTGACGGCAGGAAGCCTCCGGATTCTGATGGTGCCGGGCCTCAGCAGCAAAGAACCTTTCGGAGGGATCTGCGCATTTCCCGTGATGCAGAGCGGTACGACCGGCGCCTTCGTTTCCAGCGCCAGACGGAAAGCCGCTCCGTGAAAACTTCCCATTTTGCCTGTCGTTGACCGGGTCCCTTCGGGGAAGAAGATGACCGATACGCCTTGTTCCAGAAGGCGCGATGCCTTCTCGATGAACTGCCCATGGGACATCATTCTGATGTTCAAATACCCTGCGAACCGCGCATACACGCCCAAAACGGGTATTCGGAACGGCCAGATGTTCACGATCTGCACGCATTCATGGGGCAGCACCGACATAAGGAACGGATCGGATGCCGATTGATGATTGCATACAAAAATGAACGGGCCTTCTGCACCTTGTTCCGCATGGTCCTCATAACGGACCTTGATGAACGGGTACGCTGCCCTGGTGATGATCTTTCCGTACCAGCTGATGAAGCGGCGAAAACGCTTCATGCTCCGACGCCGGGGCGAGATCGGCGCCAGGGCAACTACAACCCCGGTCAGGATCGGCGTCACCAGCCCGGAAATGAACAGGAACAGCGAATACAGATAGACATTAAGAAAGAACAGGGCCGCGCGATTCATAGGATCAAGAGGTTTTCCCGGCTTCTTCCTTCTTCATCTCGGCGATGAACTTGTAAATGTCTTCCAGCGTCCTGATGTCCCTCACCCGCTCTTCGTTCCTGATCTTTACGCCGAACGTATTCTGGAGCGCAACGACAAGATCCACTATATCCAGGCTGTCCAGTCCGAGGTCCGTGAAAATATGGGCCGTCGGCACCAGCCGTTCTTTTTCGATCTCGAAGGATTCCTCGAATACCTTGTTCGTCTTGTTGATGATGTCCTGATCGATCATGCAAACCTCCGTCGAACCCAGTAATAAATCCGAATTTCG
>MHEA01000136.1:13773-16019 GCA_001805085.1 Nitrospirae bacterium GWC2_57_9 | reverse complement strand
TATTTAGAATTTAGAGCTTCGAATTTCGAATTTTGACGCATTATATCTTCCTGCAAACCAGCGCCGCGTTGATGCCGCCGAAAGCAAAGCCGTTCTTCAGTATGGTCCTCAATTCCCGGGATTCGGGTTTCATCACATGACCGATTCCCCGGCACTCGGGACCCACGTTTTCCAGATTCAGCGTGGGATAAACGATCCCCCGGTCCATCATCGCAAGCGAAGCAGCCAGCTCAATCGCTCCGGAAGCGCCGAGGGTATGGCCGATGTAGCCTTTCAGGCTGCTGACCGGGACCGTTGAACCAAACACCTCCCGGATTGCCTCGGCTTCTTCCTGATCGCCCTGGACGGTCGCCGTGGCATGGGCATTGATGTAATCGATCGATCCCGGAGCTGCAGCGGCATCCCGAAGCGCCTGCTGCATGCAGGTGACCATGGACTCCTTGTTCGACTGGCTCATATGAAGACCGTTACCCGTCGTGCTGTACCCTACGATCTCGGCATAGATGCGTGCGTTCCGCTTGACCGCGCGCTCATACTCTTCAAGCACCACGATGCCGCTGCCTTCTCCGCAGACCAGTCCGTCACGGTCCTTGTCAAAGGGGCGCGGAGTGAGGTGAGGCCTGTCATTGTATTTGGTCGAAGTCGCGTACAGGATGTCGAAGGAGGCGGTCACGGTGGGGTGGAGTTCTTCTGCGCCGCCGCAAAGAAGCACCTCTTGCCGGCCCAGGCGTATCAGGTCATAGCCGGCCCCGATCGAATGAAGGGCTGATGCGCATGCGGCCGCCGGCGCCATGATCGTCCCGTTCAGGCCCAGATACTGGGCAACGTTGACCGACGCCGTGTGCGACATGCACTGGAAGAACATGGTGGAGCTTAACTTGCTCAGGTCCTTCTGAGGCATCATGATCTCGAAGGTTTCGTTGATGCTCCGGGCGCTTCCCATGGTCGAACCGATGATGCTGCCGACCCGCCACCGGTCCTCCTGGGCGAGGTTGATACCCGCGTCGGCAACGGCTTCATCGGCAGCCTGCGCGGCAAATATGCTCATGCGGCCCATGGAACGCCGTTTCTGGCGCGGGATCAGTTTCTCGTCCCGCAACTCGGCCGGAGCAGCGACAAGGCTCTGAAGTCCATGGTAGGCCTCCCAGCCCTCCATGCGCTGAACAGTCGAACGGCCTTCCTCGATCCCCTTCATCAGCGCAGGCAGCCCTTTGCCCAGGGGTGAAACGACGCCGATGCCGGTTATGACGACCCGTTTCAATGACATAATGAAGTGTCCAGTAATTTGCCGAACTGTTCTTTCCCAACCACGAACCGTCCGATGATGAGCGACGACATCATTGCGCCGATGATTCCCGGGAGCAGAGCGCTCTGTCCCGCGGCATACAGGTTATGGAGCGATAATTTCCCCATCAGGTTGAACTGTCCCATCTTCTGCTTTACGCCGTAGGCGCTCCCGTCAGGACTATGGAGATAGTCGCGCGCGGTCAGCAGCGATCCGGCATCGATGAATTCGAGAGCATCGCGGTATCCCGGCAGCGTGCGGAAGATGTGCTCTCTGATCTTTTCCACCCGCTGTTTCTTGTAATCGAGGTACTCCTGGGGCCGCTTCCCTCTTCGGGAATCGGACCACTCTGAGACCTGTTCCGGGAACGAAGGTTCGAGGATGCAAACGCCTTTAGCCCGGCCCTGTTCCGGCTGCTCAGGAGATTTGATGACTACCAGGGCAGGCTCTCCGCCGTACCCGGGGTCCAGCAGTTTGTTGACGTCCTCGTTCGGGAACAACGAAGTGACCGTGGCTCCGGCATAGGGATCTTCCTTGCCCTTCAATGAGGCGAATACGGAAAAGAACCCCGCGGAAGACTCGAAGGAAGAAACACGGTTCGTAAAAGCCCTGCTGAAATGCTTCTGCGGCAGGACCTTCATGATCTCCTTGGGATGTATCGTAAAAATGCAATTATCGGCAACGATCTCCTCTCCGTTGCTCAATATGAACCGGCCTACTTTGCTGTCATTGATGTCCGTAAGCTCGGCAATAGTGGTGCTGCACCGGGCCTCAACGTCGTATTCTTTGAACTTTGCGGCAAAGGCTCGTACAAAGGCATCGCCTCCGCCCTTGACGCAGGCAATGGATTCGTAAAAGCTCAGGCACATCCTGCTGTGATTGGCAAAGGAGATCTCATCCGGCCGGACCCCGTAGCACATTGCGTATCCCGAGAGCAGCCCGCGAAGGACGGCATTCGACG
>MHEA01000136.1:9035-13764 GCA_001805085.1 Nitrospirae bacterium GWC2_57_9 | reverse complement strand
TCAGGACCGCATCGAGCGTAACATAGTCTTCATCGAGGTTCGGCGGAGCGATCGTGTTTGCATGCAAATTCAGGGAAGGCGTGCGCGTGCAGACCGATGCAACTTTATCGAAATACCGGTCAATGGCATCGGTGTCCGCGGGGAAATAATCTTTAAACTTCCTCTTTATATTCTCGACGCCGGTCGGATGATCGAATGTTTTCCCCTGGGCCTCGAAGACGAACCGGTTCTCTCCCGGCGTCGTGAGAAACATCGGTTCGATCGAATCCTGGATCCCCAGTATCTTGAGAATATCCGAAAGGATGCCGCCCTGGTGAAAACCGCCGCTGAAATGAAACCCCGTATCGAAGGGAATGCCTTTTTTAGAGAAACGGGCAAGCGAACCGCCGATGTGGGGCGCCTTTTCGAGCAGCAGAACCTTATGCCCGCTCATGGCGAGAAGCAGCGTCATCGTCAGCCCGCTGGCTCCGCTTCCCACCACAATATCATCGTATTTCTTCATGAACCTCTGCTACTCCTGCAAATTGGGAAGTCCGGCTTCGTTACATCGCCAGTCCGCCGTTGATCCCTATCACCTGGCCGTGAATGTACATGTGCTCCTCGGTGCAGAGAAAGTGAACCACGGAAGCCACATCCTCGGCTTTGCCCACCCTGTTCAAGGGGATGAGCGGCAGGACCTGCTCCTTGGGTATTTTCTCGGTCATGTCGGTCTCGATGAATCCCGGCGCAACAACGTTGACGAGGATGTTCTTTTTCCCTACTTCCCGGGCCAGGGCCTTGGCGGCCCCGATCAGACCTGCTTTGGATGCGGAATAGTTAACCTGGCCCGCCTGCCCGATCTGACCCGAGGCGGAGGACACGATGACGATTCGGCCGCGCTTTGCTTTCAGCATGGAGAACACAACCTGTCGCGCGACATTGAAGAACCCGTCCAGGTTCGTTGAGAGAACGGAATTCCATTCATCCCTGGTCATCCACATCAGAAGGTTGTCACGGGATATTCCGGAATTATAGACCAGAACGTCAGGAGACACCGTTTCAAGCCGTTCGGCAAGTGCGGCTTCTGTTTGCTCGTAATTGGAAACATCAAAAGAGATAAGTTCGCAAGCACTGCCAAGCGAAACTATCTCTGCCTGAACCTTCCCTGCTGCTTCATGATTCCCTTTATAGGTAAGCCATATATCAAAACCGGACCGGGCGAGCCGTAAAGCGATCGCACGGCCGATCCCCCGGCTGCCCCCGATTATGAGCGCGATCTTCTTGTCTGCCATAGATTCTTTCTGCAAAGGCCGAATTGAAATTTAATAAACTGTAACTGGAGAACCCGTCTCAACTGCTCCATACATCAATGCGTTATCGTGCAATAAACCACGGAATAGCTGCAGAACTCTTTGAAAATATGAAGATTATTTAATTCCGAAGTCTTACATTTTACACTATTGTACAATCTTATGTCAAGACTTTACTGTCAAGTGAGAACCGGCAAAATGAGGAAGAGCCGTGCGTAAAGAGTGCCCGATCGCAGCAGGAAAACAGCTGCAATTACCGATAAAGGAAACTACCCTCGCAGCTTCTTCATCAGCCAGGCCATGTTCTTCCCCAGGTTCTTCATAGTCTGGACACCTTCGGCGTCATTGTTCACTTCGCCGGGCTGCCGCCCGATACCGATGTTCCAGTAGGTCGATCCCGGGATGATCATGCCGCTGATGGAAAAGAAGTAATTCAGCGAATTGAAAACGTGGATCCCTCCGGCGCGTCTCACGGCCACCACAGCCGCGCCCACTTTCCGGTTATACATGTCCGGGTTCGCACGCCCCACCATGCCGCATCGTTCTATGACCGCTTTCATCCCCGCTGAGACGTCTGCAAAATACGTAGGCGAGCCGAGCAGGATGCCGTCGGCCTCATCCATCTTCTGGATGCATTCGTTCATGATATCCTTCTCCACGGCGCAGCGCCTGTTCTTCTTCTCGAAGCATTTATAGCAGGCAATGCAGCCCTGGACAGGCTTTCCGGCAAGAGAGTAGATCTCCGTCTCTATGCCTTCCGCCTTCAGCTCATCAAGAACCAAATTAAGGAGCAGGGAGGTGTTCCCGTCCTTCCGCGCACTGCCGTTGAATGCGATCACTTTCATCGGATCCTCCTCGGAACAAGAGTAATACTTTCAATGGAATGGACAGGTTATAACATAAAACCTCTTTTTTTGAAATATCTTTTACGACATTCTCGCATTTCAGCAACCAGGTTGACAAACAGCCGGACCTGCGGCTATAGTTCTTCTGGCGAGATCTACGACGAAGCACGGACCATCCTCTCCGCATTGATAAAGGAAGGCATAAAGTCCGGCGACTTCAAAGGTCAATCCTCAGCACACGGCATCCGTCCTGATCGCCATTTTTGACGTTTGCTGCTTCAATGGATTTTCGGATTTTCAATCCCAGGAGCTTTTCACTCAAGACGATCGCCGATAGGGTATCCGATCTTATTGCGCGGGGTATCGAGCCGTAGCATGAGGTGAATGATGATAGAGATCAGGAATGCAAATAAAGTATACCGTCAGGGGCTCAAGGAGATCCAGGCATTGAGGAACGTGACACTCAGCATAGGGAAAGGACAGTTCCTGAGCATCATGGGACCCTCCGGTTCCGGCAAGAGCACGCTTCTCAATCTTATCGGTGGTCTCGATCAGCCTTCGGGCGGTGAGATCTTCATTCAAGGGAAGCCGTTGCACGGGATCACGGACGATGAACTGACCCTGATTCGCCGGAGGCAGGTCGGTTTTATTTTTCAGTTCTTCAACCTTCTCCCCATCCTGACCGCGGCCGAGAACGCCGGACTGCCGCTGCTCCTGGAAGGCATCCCCTTCTCGAAGGTAAAACCGAAAGCCGAGGCGCTCCTTGCGCGGGTCGGACTTGCCGAACGCACCGAACACCGGCCCGAGCAGCTGTCGGGCGGAGAAATGCAAGGGGTCGCGATCGCACGGGCACTGATCACGAATCCCGCGGTGCTCCTGGCCGACGAGCCCACGGGCAATCTCGATTCCAGGACCAGTGAAGAGATCTTCCGGCTGTTGACCGGGCTGCACGATGAAGGACAGACCATCGTCATGGTGACCCATGATCCCCGGGCCGCGGCTCATGGGACAAGGACCATCACCCTCAGGGACGGCGGCATCGCCGAGGATCACTCCACGGGAGTTCGAGCATGAATAATCTGCCGAACCTGCTCAGACATATAAGCATCAGGCGTGTCGGATTACAAAAGGTGCATGCGCTTATGACCATAGCGGGCATCTGCCTCGGTGTGGCAGCCATTGTTTCGATCGGCATCGTGAACAAGAGCGTCATGCGCTCCTTCGAAGATTCGATCAACCGGGTCACCGGCAGGGCGGCCCTCCAGGTCACCGGCGCTGCTTCGGGATTCCCGGAAGACCTCCTCGACCGCGTGCAGAAGGTCCCCGGCGTTGAATATGCCGTCCCGGTGATCGACACGCAGGCGATCCTGGTTGGAGCGAAAGAACGCTCCCTGATGATCCTCGGCGTCGATGTGCTCCAGGACAGCAATATCCGGGACTACAAGTTGTCGGACGAGAGCGCTGATATTCCCGACCCGCTCTTGTTCCTGGCCAGGCCGGACTCGATCCTGCTGACCCGTGAACTTGCCGAGCGGGAAGGCATCGGGATCGATCAAAAGATCAAGGTCCAGACGGTTCTCGGCATTCAGGCCTTCCAGGTCCGGGGTCTGCTCAACCCGGAAGGGCCCGCAAAAACCATGGGCGGCAATATTGCCATCATGGACTACCCCGCTGCCCAAATGGCCTTCGGCAAGGAAGGCCGGATAGACCGGATCGATGTGAGCCTGCTCCCGGGCGAAGACCTCGAGACTGTTCGCGGCCGTATCGTTCACGCTCTCCCCAAGGGATACTCGGTGGTAACTCCCGAAGGCAGAACGAAACAGGTGGAGCTCCTTATCTCCCACTTCCAGAAGAACATCAACCTGATCAGCTTCATTGCCGTCTTTGTCGGCATGTACCTTATCTATAATGCCGTGTCAATATCGGTCGTCCAGCGCCGAAAAGAAATAGGCATCCTTCGTGCTTTGGGGACGACCCGGAAGCAGATCATCACCC
Organism: Nitrospirae bacterium GWC2_57_9; assembly: GCA_001805085.1. Lineage (GTDB taxonomy): Bacteria > Nitrospirota > UBA9217 > UBA9217 > UBA9217 > MHEA01. The sequence continues at coordinate 9,635 of MHEA01000136.1, read as the reverse complement.
TGTTCCTGGGAGAGACCTTTGTCATGGCGATCATAGGCTCAGGGCTCGGGCTGGCAGTGGGGATACTCTTTGCAAAATCCGCGGTCGGAGCCGTGGGTCAGACGGTTTCCGAATTGTATATGCGGACCACGATCTCCGAGATAGCCGTGTCCGGCAGCAACCTGGCAATCGGCTTTGCCTCCGGGATCGCGGCAAGCCTTGCGGCAGCTCTCTTCCCTGCCCTCACGAGCACCCGCATCTCGCCGGTCTCGGCCATCCGTTCACTCCCCTATTCGGAAGACGGTTTTCTTTCGGGGAAAAAACAGAAAGCCGCGGCCTTTTTCCTGATGATGCTTTCCCTTGTCATGCTCATCCTGTACAAGACCTTCGAAACGTCGCCTTATCTGCATACGACCCAGGTAATGTTCATGAGCACCATCTTTCTGCTGCTCGGTGTCTCCCTGGCGACCCCTTCCGTTCTCCAGGGTTTTCTTTCCCTGTTCCATAAGCTCCTGGCGCCCCGCGTCGGCGCAGCGGGCAGGCTTGCCGGACTTAATCTCCAGAAAAACATCGGCAGAAATGCTGTTGCCGCCGCTGCGGTCTTCTACGGCATATCCGTTT
>MHEA01000136.1:6685-8935 GCA_001805085.1 Nitrospirae bacterium GWC2_57_9 | reverse complement strand
TGGAAAAATATAGAAAAGGTCCCGGGCGTTCTTTCCGCGGACCCCTTCCGTAAGATCTATATCGATTACCAGGGCAGACGCATCCTGCTTCTCGTCCTCGATATCGAACGCAGGATCAAATACAGCCCCTTCAAGGTTGCCCGGGGCACCCGGGAAGACATGGCTCGATTGCTGCCGAACCGGAACACCGTTGCCGTGAACGAGGCGATAGCATCACAGGAACATCTGGAACCGGGAGATACCATGACCTTGCCCACACCCGAGGGCCCGGTCGCGTTCAAGGTAGCCGTGGTCAATGTGGACTACAGTTCTGATTCCGGTTCCATCCTGATGGACATGTACACGTATCGCAAATACTGGAAGGAATTCCTTGCCGACTCCTTCTCGATCCGGGTAACGTCCAAGGAAAAGGTTGCCGCAGTCCGGGATGAGATCGTGAAGCGGTTCGGCGGGGACCGGCAGCTCTTCGTCCTTCCCGCGAAGGAGTTCAAGAACGAGATCAAGAAGGTCATTGACCAGGGTTTCGCCGTCAATCGTGCCATCAACGTCATCACCATGCTGATCGCCTGTCTCGGCATCATCGTCACCCTGCTCGCGTCAGTGCTCGAACGCACACGGGAGATCGGCATCCTGCGTTCGATCGGCATGCTGAGGCGCCAGGTCTCGCAGGTGGTCGTGGTCGAATCCATGCTCCTCGGCGTAATCGGCGGGCTGCTTGGCGTTTGCGCAGGCATGTTCATCGGCTGGATGAGTCTCGAAGGCTTCCTGAAAAGCGATTACGGGGCGAGCATGGAGTATCATATAGATCTCTGGTCGATCTTATGGGCATTGGGGCTGTCGACCGTACTCGCAGCTCTCGCCGGCGTTTATCCCGCGCGGCGCGCGGCAAAAACCAACATCGTGGAGGCACTGTCTTATGAATAACAGTCAAAACAGAGATACAGTGATGTTAAAGCAATTCAATTCCTAACCGCCGTCTTTATACTGCTTTACCTTATATTTAGCAGAAAAGAACAAATACCTCTTTTCTACAGGCCCCTTTTCCCCTGGACTCTGCTGTTGTTTTCCCCCTTATCCCATTATAAAAAATATCGCCTTGACAAAGTTTCAAAACTTGTATATATACTTTTATATATTTAGGGAGAAAATATGTCGGTTAAGTACGCTATGCTCGGGATCCTTGCAGAAAAGGATCTGCACGGGTATGAACTAAAAAGCAACTTTGACGAAAAGGTGGGCGAGTTCTGGAGCCTGAACTACGGCCAGATCTACTCGACCCTCGATCGTTTAGAAAAGGAAGATCTTGTTACCCACGATCGCCAGTCCCAGGATAAACGTCCGGACAGAAAGATCTACAGCATAACCAGGAAAGGCAGAAAGGAACTGGAGGAATGGCTGGCTACGCCCGTGAATCGCGTCCGGGCGCTCAGAGACGAGTTTTTCATCAAGCTCGTTTTCATGGACAAGGACAATCCTGCCCCGGTCCTGGAACTGATCGAGAAACAGAAGGCCTTGTACCTCAAGCAAATGAACCATCTTACCCATCAGAAAGTGGCCTTGAAAAAGAAGGCAAAAGAGCCGGACGCCCTTACAACCGAACTCCTGATGGATGCCGGACTGTTCCATGCCGAGGCGGACATCAGGTGGCTGACGCTGTGCGAATCGAAGATCAAAGCAATGGGAAAAAACAAATCCTGAGCCCGAATATCGAGATCCCAAACAAGCTCGAAATACAAAGTTAAAGATGCATTTTAAATTTCGACATTTCACATTATTTAGAGTTTTGCATTTAGAGTTTGGAAATTATAACCGTGGAGGTTACCTATGATCGAGATCAGGAATGCCGGCAAAAAATACCAGCAGGGAGCGCGTGAGATCCATGCGCTGCGGGATGTTTCTCTCAGTATCAAGACAGGCGAGTTTCTTTCCATCATGGGGCCGAGCGGTTCAGGCAAAAGCACGCTCCTAAACCTGATCGGCGGGCTCGATCAGCCTTCATCGGGACAGATATTCATTGACGGCAGGCCGCTCCATGGAATAGCGGACAACGAATTGACCCTGATACGGCGGAAACGGGTCGGTTTCATCTTTCAGTTCTTTAACCTCCTCCCGGTCCTGACGGCGATCGAAAATGTAAGCCTGCCCCTGCTGCTCGACGGCGCTCCCCTTTCCGAGATCAGGCCGAAAGCGATAGCCCTGCTTCAACAGGTCGGCCTGGGTGCGCGTGCCGAACACCGCCCCGAACAGCTC
>MHEA01000136.1:3966-6626 GCA_001805085.1 Nitrospirae bacterium GWC2_57_9 | reverse complement strand
CCTCCTTGCAGACGAACCGACCGGAAACCTCGATTCCCATACCAGCGAGGAGATATTCATGCTCCTCAAGGCCCTGAACGAGCAAGGACAAACGATTGTGATGGTTACCCATGATCCGAAAGCAGCCGCCTATGGCTCCCGGATCATCACGCTCAAGGACGGTGCGCTGTCGGAAGACATCTCCATCGGAGGATCGCATCGTGACGCTTTCCAGCAGGCACCGTTGTACCAGTCTTAGTGCGCCGTTCCTTTACGCAGAATTGCTGTTCACGCTCCATCTCGTCTCTCCACAAAAGAACGCGTTATTGATCGCCATAAAGTTGGGTAGGATTAAAAGAATGGTTTTTTTTCATGCGTGATTCGGAGAGTAAATAATATGACTATCATCAACCTGCTTCGCCGCATCAGCCTCAAGCATGTCAGATACCAGAAGGCCAGAACGATCATTGCGGCCTTCGGCATTTGCCTCGGCGTGGCGTCAATGGTCTCGATCGATATCGTAAACGAAAGCGTGCTGCGGTCCTTCGAGGAATCCATCAACCGGGTAGCGGGCAGAGCGGCTCTCCAGGTCACGGGCGCTGACTCCGGATTTCCCGAGGATATGATAGACCGCATCCAGCGCGTGCCCGGTGTCGAATTCGCTCTGCCGATAATCGAGACAACCGCGCATTTCTCTGAAGGAACCGGACGCTCCTTCATGATATTGGGCGTTGATTCTCTCCAGGATCACCAGATCAGGAGTTACAAACTGACCGATGACGGTGCGGACATTCCGGACCCTCTGATGTTTCTCGCCAAGTCCGACTCCATCCTGCTCACGAAAAAGATGGCGGACCGGGAAGGGATCAGGATAGACCAGGCGATACGGATCCAGACCGTCCAGGGAATCAAGACGTTCTACGTTCGCGGGCTTCTGAATCCCGACGGACCCGCCGGCGCGTCAGGCGGAGATATCGCCGTCATGGATGTGTATGCCGTGCAGAAAGTATTCGGAAAAGAAGGCAAGATCGATCGCGTCGACATCAGCTTCCTGCCGAACGGAAACCTGGATGTCATGAAGGAACGTATCCAGTCGGCGCTTCCCGAAGCATATTATGTTGATACGCCGATGGGCAGGACCAGGCAGATCGAAAACGCAACCCTGCGGTTCAGGAAAAGCATGGGCATGGTAAGCTTCATGGCCCTCTTCGTCGGCATGTACCTCATTTATAACACGGTCGCAATCTCGGTGGTGCAACGGAGGAAGGAAATCGGCATCATTCGCGCCCTCGGTGGAACCAGGGGCCAGGTAATCGGCCTGTTTCTCGGCGAAACGACTGTGCTATCCGGGATTGCCTCCCTGCTCGGCATAGGGCTCGGCATTGTCTTCGCGAAACTGACCGTAGGCGTAGTCGCGCAGAATTTGACCGATCTGATCGTTCGGGCCACGGTCACGGAGCTTTCTTTCTCGTGGAGCAATTTCGGTTTCGACGCGGCCCTCGGCATCGCAGCCAGCCTGGGAGCAGCTCTGGTCCCCGCATTCAACGGGGCAAACATAGCTCCCATATCAGCCATTCGCAGCCTGCCCTATTCCGCCGATGGTTTTTTGCTGGGCAACAGGATCAAGTTCCTCTCCCTGTTCTGCCTGCTCGCAGCGCTTGTAACGTTCCTGATCTACATGGGCGCGGGCACGTCTTCGGAACTGAGAAGTTCCTCTGTTATATTTACGATCATCGCCCTTCTCCTTCTCGGAGTCTCGCTCTCGACTCCGGCTTTTCTGAAGCTTTTTATGCGGGCATTCCACAATCGGGTGGCAAGTCGCTTCGGGGCAAGCGGCAGGCTCGCAGGCCTGAATCTCCAGAAAAACATCTCCCGCAATGCGGTTGCAGTTGCGGCCGTTTTCTTCGGCATAGCCCTGTCCGTGGGATCGTCCGGAATGGTTCACAGCGTGCGCATCTCTTTGTACGAGTATTTCGATTCGATCATCAGCGCCGATATTCTGATCAGCTCCGGGAACAGCCTTTCCATGGGCAGCTCGGCCAGCATCCCCATGCCCATCGCAATGGTCAAACAAGTCGAAAAAATACCGGGTATTCTCTCTGCTGAACCTTTCCGAAAGGTATACGTAAACTACCAGGGCAGACGCATCCTTCTCGAGATGTTCGACGTCGCCTTCAGAATGAAGTCCTGTCCCTTCATGATCAGCAAGGGCAGCAGGGAAGACATGATCCGGCTGATGCCCGGACAGGACAACATCGTTGTGGACGAGGGTTTTGCGGTCAGGCACCATATAAGCCCCGGAGACTCCATTATGCTTCCCACCCCGGGCGGGCCGCGCCGTTTCGGTGTGGCAGCAATAGTGGTCGCCTATGACTCGGATGCAGGCACGATCTTGATGGACATCAATACGTTCCAGCGCTATTGGCAGGACAACCTGGTCGATATCGTCGAAGCGCGGGTGAAGCCGGGCACAGACCTTGCCCAGGTCAGGGAGGCAATCCTGAGACGCTTCGGCAGCGAACGTAAGCTGTTTGTGCTGCCGGCACATGAATTCAAGGAAGAGATCCGCAAGATACTGGACCGTATGTTCCTGGTGAGCAATGCCGTCAACATCATAAGCCTGATCATCGCCGGCTTCGGCATCATCGTCACCCTCCTGGCATCCGTGCTGGAGCGCACCC
>MHEA01000136.1:3489-3947 GCA_001805085.1 Nitrospirae bacterium GWC2_57_9 | reverse complement strand
CTCCATCGGCATGAACAGGAGCCAGGTCGCCGGAGTGGTCATCATCGAATCCATGCTGCTCGGCGCCGCAGGGGGGTTGCTCGGCGCGGCAACGGGAATACTGGTCGGCTGGCTGAATGTGGAAGGTTTTTTCCGCATCGATTTCGGAGCAAGCATGTCCTACCACATTCATATTGTCTCGATAGTATTTGCAATGGGCCTCGCAGTCGCTCTCGCGGCACTTGCGGGCCTCTATCCGGCATGGCGCGCGGCGAAGACGAAGATCGTCGATGCGCTGGCGTACGAATAGGAGGATCTGCGCATGGAACTGACCAATCAGCAATGGGATACCATGAGAAAGATTTTCATGGATGCTTTCAACAGCTCCTTCCATTATGCGATCGCGACCGTCAATAAAGACGGCACGCCCCATGTCACCCCCATCGGGTCGCTGATGCTGGGAGAGGACCGGAAGGGTT
>MHEA01000136.1:2166-3438 GCA_001805085.1 Nitrospirae bacterium GWC2_57_9 | reverse complement strand
AGCGTGTATGCGTGCTGGCGGTGAACAGCGGCAAATGGTCCCTGTTGAAATCGTTTTTCCGGGGAAGAATTACAGCCCCGCCTGGCGTGCGCCTCATGGGGACCGCGACCGAACGACGGGAAGCAACGGAACAGGAAATGGACCAGTTTAGAAGACGGTTTCGCATGTACAGAATGTTTAAAGGATACAATCTGGTATGGGGCAATCTGAGATATGTCCGAGAGATCCATTTTGACGCGTATGAACCGGTCCGGATCGGGGCGTTGACCCGTGCTGTATGGAATGAATAATTTCTGCAAGCGAAAAACAGCATGTCGACTTTAGCCGGGGAGAATATATGACCTTTACCAACCTGCTTCGCCATATCAGTCTTAAACACCTCATACTCAAAAAAGGGCAGACCCTGATCGCAGCGGCCGGGATCTGCCTCGGGGTCGCTGCAATGATCTCGATCGACATCGTCAACAACAGTGTTCTCCGGTCCTTCGAGGATTCGATCAGCCGGATCACGGGCCGGGCCGTACTTCAGGTCACGGGAGCCGAATCGGGCTTTCCGGAGCAGATGCTCGACCGCGTGCAAACGGTGCCCGGCGTCGAATATGCTGTGCCGGTGATCGAGACCAATGCAAGTCTTGCGGAAGGGAGCGAACGCTCGTTTGCGGTCCTCGGCATCGATGTACTCCAGGACAACAATATCCGGAGCTACAGCGTCACGGACGAAAGCGCCGATATTCCCGATCCTCTTCTCTTTCTCGCAAAACCCGACTCCATCCTGATGACTCGCGAAATGGCGGCACGGGAAGGTTTGAAGATCGATCAGAAGATACAGGTCCAGACGGTCCAGGGCCTCAAGACGTTCATGATCCGGGGCCTGCTCGATCCCGACGGACCGGCAAAAGCGGCAGGCGGCGACATCGCAATCATGGACATCTACGCAGCGCAGATAGCCTTCGGGAAAGACGCCAAGATCGACCGGATAGATGTCAGCATCCTGCGGGAAGAAACTCTCGATGCCGTGAAGGAGCGCATCCAGGCTGCGCTGCCGCAGGGCTACAACGTGGATACCCCCGCAGGCAGGACCAGGCAGATCGAGAACCTGACGGCCCGCTTTCGCAAAAGCATGGATGTGATCAGCTTTATGGCGCTCTTCGTCGGCATGTACCTCATATACAATGCTGTTTCTATATCCGTGGTGCAACGCAGGAAGGAGATCGGCGTCCTCCGCGCCCTCGGAGCGACCCGGGGCCAGGTCATCAGATTATTCCTGGGAGA
>MHEA01000136.1:1920-2080 GCA_001805085.1 Nitrospirae bacterium GWC2_57_9 | reverse complement strand
AGACGGTCTCGGATATGTATGCCAGGACGTCGGCTGCCGAGTTGCAGTTCTCCTGGCTTCACTTCCTGAAGGACATATGCATCGGCATCGGCGCCAGCGTTGCTGCAGCCGCGCTTCCTGCCCGGGCGAGCGCGCGAATCGCCCCGGTTTCCGCGATCCG
>MHEA01000136.1:0-1885 GCA_001805085.1 Nitrospirae bacterium GWC2_57_9 | reverse complement strand
GCAGGGCGATGAAAATCGCTTCGATCTCCCTGGTCACGCTCTCCGGTCTGCTTCTTCTTGCCTATAAGTCTGCGGAGCAATCCTCCCCGATCAAAAGCGCTGCTACGACCTCGAGCGCGATGCTGCTGCTTCTTCTCGGCGTTTCCCTTTTTACACCGGTCTTTTTGCGATGGTTTATAGCGCGTTTCCATGGGAACGTTGCGTCTCGACTGGGCGCATCCGGCCGGCTCGCCGGTCTGAATCTTGAAAAGAACATGTCCCGGAACGCCGTGGCGGTTGCAGCCGTCTTCTTCAGCATCGCCTTGTCCGTCAGTTCTTCCAGCATGATTTACAGCGCTCAGCGGGGACTTATGGACTATATCGACTCCGTGGAGCGCAGTGACATTCTGGTTACATCAGGCCATCCCCTGGCCAGTGCAGGCGCGAGCAACATTCCCATGCCGGGGGACATGAAACACGATCTAGAACAAATACCCGGAGTCCGTTCAGCCGACCCCTTTCGCAAGCTCTTTATTAACATAGCCGGCAAACGGGTGCTGCTCGAGACGGTTGATACGGTGCGGTGGCTGGAACATAACATCTGCACGGTCACGGCAGGCAGGTTCGAGGATCTGGGCAGGCTGCTTCCCCACCAGGACAACATCCTGGTGAACGAGAGCTTCGCTGCCCGGTACCGGCTGAAACCAGGCGATACCTTCGAACTGCCGACGCCGAACGGTCCGATGCGGTTCGGCGTGACAGCCGTTATCGTCAGCTACGCTTCCGACTCGGGCGTTATCATCATGGACGGCCATACCTACGGCCGCATCTGGCAGGACCGCCTGGCGGATATGTTTTCGATATACGTGAAACCCGGCGAGAACATAGCCGCGGTCCGGGAAGCGATACAAAAGCGATTCAGCACGGAACGGAAGCTCTTTGTGCTTCCGTCCCTTGAGTTCAGGCAGGAAATAAAAAAAATGGTCGATCGTTCTTTTGTCATGAATGATGCCGTGAATATTCTCACCCTCGTGATCGCCGGCTTCGGCATCATCGTGACCCTTCTCGCCTCGGTCATGGAACGGACCCGGGAACTCGGACTGCTGCGCGCCATCGGGATGAAAAGGAGCCAGGTATCCGGCCTCGTGATCACCGAATCACTGCTGCTGGGTGCCGCCGGCGGTCTGCTCGGTTCGGCAACGGGCGTCCTGATCGGGTGGATTAACCTGGAAGGCTTCTTCCGGATTGATTTCGGCGCAAGCATCACCTATCATATTCATTATGCATCGATCGCATGGGCATTGCTGCTCTCGGCCGGACTTTCCATCCTGGCCGGATTTTACCCGGCGAAACGTGCGGCAAAAACCAATATCGTGGAGGCGCTGTCTTATGAATAACTTCCGAGTGCGGAATGTAAAGCAAGCCGAATATAGCCACGGATGCAGAGACGTCACGGAGGAAACATCTGCTTCAACCTTTGACCGTCCAAGCTGGAACTCGACGCTAATGACTTTTTTTGTGCTTTCTCTTGTATCGGGACTTCTCCTGCTTCCTCCTCCAGCCTATGCAATTTCCGGCCGTGATGTGTTCGAAAAACTCCACGAGATCCGCTCCCGGTCTCTCGACCACAAGATCGATGCGACCATGGTCCTTTTCGATAAAGGAGGAGGGAAACGAACGAGAACACTCACGCAATTCGGGAAAAAAGCGGACCCCGAAGCGTACAAAACTTTGGTCGTATTCAAATCGCCCCCAGACCTGAAAAACGTCGGTTTCCTGATCCATGCCCATACCTTTTCGGAACGCGATCTCTGGGCCTATTTCCCGGAGTACAAACGGGTCCGGCGCATCGCAACCAGTTCCCAGGATGACTCGTTCTTCGGGTCCGATCTTTCCTATGACGACT
>MHEA01000135.1:7883-9410 GCA_001805085.1 Nitrospirae bacterium GWC2_57_9 | reverse complement strand
GGCCGGGGAAAAAGGCTCTTTGTAGGTGACGCGAAATATATATTTGTTGACGACTTCAACCCTTAAAACATCGATATAAGAACTACCGTAAGGCGTGATCACGCTTGGGTCTATTAATTTTTGATACGTGAAAAGGCAGTCTTCCGCCGTAAGTTCGGCGCCATCATGCCATTTAACGCCCTTATGTAGATAAAACGTAATAGTCTTGCCGCCATTTTCTATGGTCCACCGTTCGGCCAGATCACCGATTATTTTTATGTCCTTATCATATTTGACCAGCCCGTTGAAGATTAGTTCGTTGATCGTCCCGGACGCCGAATCATTCGCGATCACCGGGTTCAGACGCCGTGCATCGCCGATGGAGCTCGCCACGAAGCTGTTCGGATTCCGTTCGACCTTTTGCCCGCAGGCGGGCAGAAGAAGGAGAAGAAATATTGAGAAGACGGTTCGCTTGATAATAAATATTTTTGGATGCATAAGCAGTAAATATCGTTGCTCTTTGATGGTCATTCCCGAAAGCATAATCGGGAATATGGTTTTCAATAAGAAGCCTGAACCAGATCCCCGACAGGTGCATTCGGGGATGACAAGTGAGAAATCAATAGCTTCAAAAAAATAAAAGGGTAGGCAAAGCCTACCCTCGCGAAAAGCATCACATAGCTGCAGGTTGCATCATTTTGAGGGAGCAGGTGCGGGCGCGGAGTCAGTAGGCGGCGCGAGCGGGACGGCAGGAGCTGTCTGCTGCGGCTGCTTTACACCTTCCATGACGGAGCTCCTCCTCGAAGACGTAACTGCCAGGCCCAACGAAGTGACCATGAACAGAATGGCGGCTGCAGTGGTCAGCTTTGCCAGGAAACTCGCGGCTCCCCGCGGACCGAAGACCGTCTGGGATGCGCCGCCGAAGGCAGCGCCGATATCAGCGCCTTTGCCCTTTTGGAGAAGAACCATCGCGATCAGGATCGCCGAAACAATGACATGAAGTGATATCAAGAAATATCTCATTACCAACTACCTCCCAGTTAATATCTAATATCGAAATTCTAAATTCTAAACAATAACAAATTCGAAAGAATGTCTGTTTTTCCGGCATTCGAATTTGTCTAGGATTTAGATATTCGGGTTTCGTGCTTTTATTTGAAATTTACCAGTGCCGCGAAGGATTCCGGCTTCAGGCTTGCGCCGCCTACCAGGGCCCCATCGATGTCGGGCATGGCCATGAGGCTCGAAACGTTCTCCGGTGTCACGCTGCCGCCGTACTGGATCCGGAGCCCCTGGGCGATCTCTGTATTATACAGCGCCTTTACTTTTTCCCGGATCAGGGCGTGCACTTCGTTCGCCTGCTCCGGCGTTGCCGTCTTTCCGGTCCCGATTGCCCAGACCGGCTCATAGGCGATGACCACTTTCTTCATGTCGTCGTTGCTGATATCCTTGAGGCCGCCCGCTACCTGGCGGTTGATGATATCGTTGAGTTTGCCCGCTTCGCGTTCGGCCAGCGTTTCGCCCACGCACATGATCGGCAGAAGCCCT
>MHEA01000135.1:0-7877 GCA_001805085.1 Nitrospirae bacterium GWC2_57_9 | reverse complement strand
AGCGCCTGCTTCACCTTCTTGTTCACGGATTCGTCGGTCTCGCAGAAGTACTGACGGCGTTCGCTATGACCGATAATAACATACTTGCAGCCTAAATCCAACAGCATTTCAGCCGATATCTCGCCCGTAAAGGCCCCTTTGTCCTCCCAATGCATGTTCTGGGCGGACAAAGCGATATTCGTGCCCCTGATCGTCTCTGAAACGGCTTCCAGGGAGGTAAAGGGAGGGCCGAGAACGATCTCCCGGTCTTTTACCGACGAGACGAGGGGTATCAGCTGCGCTGCGAGATCGCCTGCCTCGATGGTCGTCTTGTTCATTTTCCAGTTGCCGGCTATTATCGGCTTTCTTTTTGCGTGCATGATGACCTCTTTTGTTATTAGCCACGGATTATCGTGGATGAACACGGCGTTTCGCTTTTAGCTGTGCTCACCCGCGAACGGAAAGTATTACTCTTTGTCGTCGGTAAGAGCGGCCAGTCCCGGCAGTTCTTTGCCTTCGAGCAGCTCCAGCGACGCTCCACCACCGGTCGAAATGAAGGTGATGCTGTCCGAAACACCGGCCTTGTGCACGGCCACGTCGGTATCCCCGCCGCCCACGATGGTCGTGGCGTAGGCATCAGCAACGGCGCGCGCGATGGCGAAGGTGCCGCGGGAATAGGCGTCCTTCTCGAAGAGGCCCATGGGCCCGTTCCATATGATCGTCTTGGCGTCCTGGAGCGCTTCCGCGAACAGCCTCGTCGTTGCAGGCCCTATATCCAGCCCCACCCAGCCCTTGGGTATCTCCTGGGACGTCACGATCTTGGTTTCGGCCCCGTCATTCGTGTTCTCTGCAACAACGAAGTCCACGGGGAGGTAGAATTTGACTCCCTTGTCGCGAACGCCTTTCCTGAGCCTCTGGGCCATATCGAGCATGTCGTCTTCCACCAGGGAGTTGCCGGTTTCCTGGCCGCGGGCCTTGATGAAGGTGAATGCCATGGCGCCGCCTACGATTATTTTGTCCACCTTGTTCTGAAGGTTCTCGATCACGCCGATCTTGCCCGAGACCTTTGCCCCGCCCAGGATGGCCACGAAGGGCCGGACCGGATTTGCAACGGTCTTCTGAAGGTATTCGATCTCCTTCTTCATCAGAAAGCCGGCGACCGACTGCTTTACATATTTGGTAATGCCGTAGGTGGAAGCATGGGCGCGGTGCGCCGTGCCGAAGGCATCATTGACATAAACATCGGTAAAGGCAGCGAGGGCCTTGGAAAAGCCCTCGTCGTTCTTCTCTTCTTCCGCGTGGAACCTGAGGTTTTCGAGCAGCAGCACATCTCCGGGCCGCATTCCCGCAACCAGATGCTCCACATCCGGTCCGATGCAGTCCTTTGCGAACTTTACTTCCTTGTTCAAAAGCCGGTTCAGGCGGAGGGCCACCGGAGAGAGGCTGTACTTCGAGTTCGGTTTGCCTTTCGGCCGTCCCAGGTGGGAAGCAAGAATGACCTTTGCGCCGGCATCAAGGGCATAATTGATCGTCGGCAGCGTCGAGCGTATTCTGCCGTCGTCGGTGATGTTCCCGTTCTCGTCGAAAGGCACGTTGAAATCAGCGCGGATGAAAACACGCTTGCCCTTCAGGTCGACTTTCTCGATGGTTTTTTTATCCATAAGCACCTCATCAATGAAATCCTAAATTCTAATATCGAAATCCTAAAAATGGTTTAGGATTTCGGATTTCGTGCTTAGGATTTGATGTTAGAGTCCCTTCTTCGCCACCATGATCGCGAGGTCCCGCAGACGGCAGGAATAGCCCCACTCGTTATCATACCAGGAAATGATCTTCACCATGGTGCCGTCCATGACGCTGGTGAGGGCGGCGTCCACGATGGAGGAGTGGGAATTGCCCTTGAAGTCGATGGACACGAGCGGCTTTTCCTCGAACTCCAGTATGCCCTTCATCTTGCCATCAGCAGCGGCCTTGAGCGCTCCGTTCACCTCTTCCTTGGTCACCTTCCTCGATACTTCGAAGACCACGTCCACAACCGATACGTTGGGAGTCGGTACGCGGAGGGACATGCCGTCGAGCTTGCCCTTCAATTGGGGAAGCACGAGGGACACGGCTTTGGCAGCGCCGGTCGAGGTCGGTATGATCGACATGGCTGCGGCGCGGGCCCGGCGGAGGTCCTTGTGTGCCAGGTCAAGGATGCGCTGGTCATTGGTATAGGAGTGAATGGTGTTCATCACGCCGTGCACGACACCGAAGGAATCATTGATCACCTTGGCGACGGGGGCAAGGCAGTTCGTGGTGCAGGATGCGTTCGAGATGATGTTGTGCTTGGCCGGATCGTAGGTCTCGTCGTTCACGCCCAGGACGAACGTGGCATCCGGGTCCTTGGCAGGGGCGGAGATGAGCACTTTTTTGGCACCAGCTTTTATATGCTTCTCGGCGCCCGCCCGGTCCACAAAGAGCCCCGTAGATTCGATGGCGATGTCCACCTTCATATCCTTCCAGGGCAGTTCTGCGGGGTCCTTCTTTGCAATCACCGCGATTTCCCTGCCATTGACGATGAGCTTGCCTTCCGCGTGTTTTACGTCTGCATCGAAGATCCCGGCAAGCGAATCGTACTTCAGGATATGCGCCAGCGTTTTTGCGTCGGTAAGATCGTTCACCGCAACGATCTCGATGTCCTTATTGCCCTGGGATGCCCGGAAAAAGTTTCTGCCGATCCTGCCAAATCCGTTGATTGCAACTCTTACAGCCATGGTAAGCCTCCTTGGAGTTAATTTCTATTAGTTGAATTTACATCAGTAGAAGTCGGAACGAGCAGGCACAAGGACCGGGGAGGTGATGTTCGTCGCTTGCCGCTTGTCACATTCTTTATTCTATCATATGTATTACCAGCCCTGTCAGGAGCTTGGGATAGAAGTAGGTGGCCTTCTGCGGCATTCGCTCGCCGGCTGACGCAACGTCCTTTACTTCTCGTACCTTTGTTGGATTCATGAAAAAAACGATCTCGGCGATTCCGTCATGGACCCGCTTATCGGCTTCCGCCGCGTCTTTGATATACTCGATGTTCAGGCCGAGCTTATGGGTTTCCATCCTGATCCCCAGGAGCTTGTCGATGATCAGATGATGGAGGATAGAAACGTCCAGCCGCCGGTAGGCCGGAGACCGGTCCGGCACCAGGGCATCCATATCCGCCTCGTTCCTGAGGGTCAGGATGTAATAACTGTGTTCGCCTTTGACCCGCATCCCGAAAACATGAGCCCGGTCCGAGCGATGCTCCAGGGTCTCCAGAACGGTACGCCGGTCCGCTGCTTCCGAGCTTTTATCGAAATCGATCCGCTCGATATTGAAGTAGCGGTTCAGGTCATCCTCGAACCGCGTGACGTTGAAATCCGTCAGGTTGAAGAGTGCGCGGTGTGCAGGCAGGACCGTCAGTCCCGGGTCCTCCAGTCGCGCAAGGTACATGGCGACATAATTATAGGCTTCGTCCCCGTTATACGATCCGGCCGCCTTCCTGCGTTCATTCCGGTAATTGAGCGCAGTATCGTAGCGATGGTGTCCGTCTGCGATGAAGATCGGCTTGTCCTTCATCTCGCGCACGATGAATTCGATGTCCTTTTGATCGCTCAGCACCCACACCCGATGCAGAACCCCGTCCTGATGGGTGACTTCCATGTCGGGCCTTCCGGCCGTTTTCTTCAGAATGCCGGCTATCCTGTTGTCTGGGTCAGAAAAGAGCGAAAAGATCTGGCTGAAGCTTGCTTTGCATGCTTTGAGAAGTTTCAGCCTGTCCGTTTTCGGTCCCGACAGCGTGGTTTCGTGGGGTTTAATGATGCCTGAGTCGTAATCTTCAATCCGGACGAGACAGATCATGCCGCGAAGCTTCCTGACCGCACTGCCGAGCTTGTACTCCATCTCATATATGTATATGGCCGGACGGTCGCCCGGGTGCAGCACCCCGCTCCTGAGCCATTCTTCGAGAACGTCTGCAGCACGAGTATACCTGTTGTCGTTTTCGGTATCGCCGGGGCTCTCCAGGCCGAATTCCAGCCGCACGATGTTATGCGGGTTCTTTCTGTACAGGTCCTGCTGTTCTGCCGGCGAGATGATGTCGTAGGGCGGACAGACAAGATCCCTGATGCTGCCCGCCTTAGCCTGGTTGTAGACGACCCCCCTGAACGGGCTTATGGTTGCCATTTCTTGAATCCTTGCCTGAAGATAGAGAAAATTCGCTCCAAAAGACCTCTTTTATAGCACAGCCCTTATTTTATTGTCAACCTCGAAATAGCCGTTCCAACGAGAGAGAATCCACTTTTCCGTTGGTCCCCCGGCAGGGGAGTGAACGGAAAAGGGGGTTTTCCTGATGCAGAGCCTTAGCGTTTCGGGCGAATCCTTATCATCCCTCCGCTAACCGGTATCTTTTCCCGGACCACGGTTGACAATTTCTTCACAGTGTGCGATTATCCCTGCGCGATGAGGATCATAAGGGGCATAAAGAACTATACTGAGCAACTGCCGAGCCCGGTACTCACACTCGGCAACTTTGACGGGGTCCATCTGGGTCATCAGGCGATCTTCGGGAAGGTCGTGGAACGTGCAAACGAGATCAAGGGAACGAGCATCGCTTTCACCTTCGAACCGCACCCGCTCAAGGTGCTTGCGCCGGAGCGCTCTCCGCGGCTGTTGAACACGTTTCACGGAAAAATGCGGCTCTTTGAAGAGGCCTGCATCCAGGTAGTCGTTTGCGCCCATTTTAACCGCTCATTTGCCGATCAGAACCCCGAGGACTTCGCCCGGGACGTGCTGCACAAGCTGATCGGCGTCCGGGAAGTGTACGTTGGATACGATTATGCATTCGGCAAGGGCCGGGAAGGCAGCATAGAATCGCTCAAAAAGATGGGCGAGCGCTACGGCTTCGAGGTCGGCGTGATCGATCCTGTCAAAGTGGACGGAACCGTGGTGAGCAGTTCCGCAGTCCGTGATCTGCTGATCAATGGGCGAGTGGAGGAAGCAGCCAGGCTCCTGGGACGTCCTTACCTCATTGAAGGCGAGGTCGTTCATGGCGCCAACCGCGGCCACACCCTTGGATTCCCGACCGCGAATCTCAAGACCGCAAACGAGATGATACCGGCCTTTGGTGTCTATGCTGTTGTTGCCTCTATGGAGGCAAAGGCGATCAAAGGCGTCGCGTCCATCGGCATCCGGCCGACCTTTGACAGCGGTCCGGTTTCAATCGAAGTTTACCTGTTCAATGTTCATGAGGACCTTTACGGAAAAGCGATGGAGGTCGCCTTTATAAAAAGGCTGCGAGGAGAGGAAAAGTTCTCAACTGCGGACGACCTTATCCGCCAGATTCGCAAAGATGTGCAGGATGCGCAGGAGGTCTTGAAGGTTCTCTGATGCGGGATCGAGTAAATGCTGATTGACCTGAAGGGGGGTGGGGATTCATGGCATGCGGCAAAAAGTGCGGAACCAAGAAGGCGACCAAAAAGAAAACGGCTAAGAAGAAATAGCTTCTGATAAATGCAACAGGATGACGGCGGGTAGGACCAGACCCGCCTCTTTTTATCTGGTTAATCGATGTCATTTTACCTCCCCGGGTCGTTCCCTCGAACCTCATTCTCAATTGACATTTATACCGGCCTATGGTAAAAATGTGCCCTCTCGTTCCGGTCCGGTATTTCTATGGAAAAAGCGATAATAATTCTAGGACATGGCAGCCGGCAGGCAGACGCGGACAGCACCATCCGGCGGATCGCTGCGGACATCAGGAGCATCGGGGGCTTCGAGATCGTAGCCCATGCGTTTCTTCAGCATACCAGACCGGGTCCCGAAGAAGCGCTTGAGCAGTGCGTGAAGGAAGGGGCAGACATGATTGTGATCGTCCCGTTCTTTCTTCAGCCGGGGGGGCATGTCAGCAAGGATGTCCCGGCGCTGCTCCAGAAAGCAAGGGGCAGTTATCCCCGAGTTGCGATCCGCGTGACCGAGTTCGTCGGTTCTCATCCTCTTATGGCGAGGATCGTGGCCGACCTCGCCGAGAAAAGTCAGGTCCTCTAACCCGGAGGGTTAGCCAAATGCTTTCCGCCAAAGAACAGCTTGAGATCATAAAACGGGGCTCAGTCGAAGTCATTGTCGAAGCGGACCTCCTGAAGAAGCTTGACAAGTCGGTTGCGACCGGGAAGCCCCTACGGATAAAGCTCGGCTTTGATCCCACGGCGCCCGACATCCACCTAGGCCATGCAGTGCCTCTCAATAAGGCCCGCCAATTCCAGGACCTCGGCCATGAAGTCCTGTTTTTGATCGGCGACTTCACGGGTATGATCGGCGACCCAACCGGAAAGTCAGAGACGAGAAAGCACCTCTCGAAGGAAGAGGTTGAGAAGAACGCCAGGACTTACGAAACTCAAATATATAAAATTCTTGACCCCTTAAAGACAAAGATAGTATTCAACAGCGAGTGGATGGGGAAAATGTCCTCGAGTGATATCATCCAGCTCGCTGCCAAACATACCGTTGCCCGGATGCTGGAGCGTGAAGACTTCAAAAAACGGTACGAAGCCCAACTCCCGATCAGCATACACGAATTTCTGTATCCGCTGATTCAGGGGTATGATTCGGTTGCGCTCAAGTCCGATGTGGAACTGGGCGGGACGGACCAGAAGTTCAATTTGCTGGTGGGCCGGGAACTTCAGAAGGAGTACGGCCAGGAACCCCAATGCATCGTTATGATGCCGCTCCTCGAAGGGCTCGACGGCGTGAACAAGATGAGCAAGAGCCTCGGGAACTACATCGGTATAAATGAACCGGCAAAAGAGATCTTCGGCAAGGTCATGTCCGTGAGCGACGATTTGATGCTGAGGTATTACGAACTGGTGAGCGCAGTTTCTCTGAACGAGCTTGCGGTAATAAAGGCGGATATCAAGGCCGGAACGCTTCATCCGATGGAGGCAAAAAAGCGGATCGCTGCTGAATTGGCTGACCGTTTCTGCGCCGCCGGTGAGGGGGCAAAGGCGCGCGCGGAGTTCGAAAAAGTATTCAGCAGGAAGGACATGCCTGACGACATGCCGCTCGTCGAAATCGCCTGGGAAGGCGACAAGATGAAGCTGGCGAAGATCATCGCCCTTGCCGCAGCCGCAAAAAGCAATTCAGAGGCTCGCAGGCTTATACAGCAGAACGCAGTTGAGGTAGATCAATCGCCGGTAAAAGACGGAGATGCAGAACTTGCTCCGGGAACATATACTATCCGCGTCGGCAAGAAGCGGTTTGTAAAAGTTTCCGCTAAAAAGTAGCACGCCTTGGGTCTTTGTCCCCCCTCTTGACAAGAAACAGGAAATGAGGGAACATATGTTTGCAGGGGAAAGAATAAAAAAAGAGAGACAACAGAAAAAAATCTTGACAGTGAAAAGTGCTTATGTTACATTGCGCCCTCGTTTGGTGAAAAAAACCTCGGGCAAAACCTCGAAGTTGTAAAAACCATCCGCGCAGTAACCGGGAACAGCAAACAAAGGTAAAAAAGCTCTTGACACTGAAAATAGCCTGTGTTACATTGCGCCCTCGCTTGAGGGTTCAACCTCCGGCGAAAAGAAGAGTTCCAGAGCAGTCAACGGATTCAGGGCAACTAAGAAAAAGCAAACGATAGAAAAAAGTCCTTGACAAAGTAAAAGCAGTTTGTTAATATCGGTATTCTGCGATGTACGCAGACATGGTCTTTGAAAACTAAATAGGTGCATAACTTCCAAGGGCTTCGGTCTTTGGAAATGGCGGGTTTTTGAGAAACAAACAGTCAAGTTACCTTGAGTAACATTGCATAAGGATCAGATTTTTTTGGAGAGTTTGATCCTGGCTCAGAACGAACGCTGGCGGCGTGCTTAACACATGCAAGTCGAACGAGAAGTACA
>MHEA01000134.1:12298-20872 GCA_001805085.1 Nitrospirae bacterium GWC2_57_9 | reverse complement strand
AAACTTGGGATCGCGCGTGAAGCGCACGCCCTCATCGGTCATGAAGACCATGACGGATTTCCCCGCCGCCCGCGCGGCCTTGGCAATGCCCGCGATATGCTCCAGGTTCTCGTACTTCGTGATCATGATGCCCAGGATATCTGCCATAAGCTCACCTCCTTTCGTCGATCCCACACCCTGACGTCAAGGGTCGGTTTTCTAACACTTGTTTTACTGCAGTTTCAGGTGAAAAAGAGAGCCGGACCTGTATCGTAAGCCCGGCCTCCCTAGTAGAAATCCTTATACTGCCAGGTCCATGTCGCGCATAGGCCTGATGAGCAGGAAATAGACCATGGTCCAGTTGCCCAGAATGATGAACGCATTCGCGACCCAGCTGGAGACCGCCAGGGTGGACACGCCCGTCAGGCTGTGGCCGATGTTGCACCCGCCGCCGATCTGGGCGCCGATGCCCATGATGGCGCCGCCGAGGAACACCTTCAGCAGCTCGTCGGCCGGAGGCACCTTGAGCTTCACCTCGTTCAGGATCTTGCCGCTCAGGTAGGCGCCGATGGGAACGGCCAGCACGTAGAGCGAGCTCCAGGAGAAGGTAATGCCAAAGAGACTCATTGCTTCCTTCGCAGGGACGTCGCCGCCGAACCACGAATTGCCGAAGAAGACTCCGAGGAAAAACTCGCGGACAGGACCGGTGAAGGAAAGTCCGCGCGCCCTGCCGCTGAAATAATCGGATGCCCAGAACGCTGCCACCGCCACCACGCCTACGAGAAGACCGGCAGCTGACCAGGACAATCCCTTTTTGGCCTTCTTAAAGGGTTTGCCCTTCAATACAAAGTAAAAAATAGGCGCTGCCACTACAGCTATCACGACCCATTTATTGACGCCCAGCACATTATAGAGCGTGGGAACGACATCTTCATCGGCGCCGATGAACACCGCCCGTTCGGGCGCCACCATCCAATCATATACCGGCCTCAAAATGCCGAACTTGGTGATCACAATGCCGAAAAAGAACCCGCAGACCGCCAGCACGTACGCAAGGTTGCCCTCGCCGACGCGATACAGAATTCCGCTGCCGCAGCCGCCGGCGAGCACGATGCCCATGCCGAAGATGAACCCGCCGATGACGTTGGCGTAGGGCACGAACGCCTGCCGGTACAGCTCTCCGGAATTACCGAGCCACCCGAGATCCTCGATCAGGTTCGCCCCGATCATGGTGACCGCAACCGCCAGAAGGTACGCGCGGATCATCGTGTAATCCTGAAAGAGCACTTCACGAAACGCCGAGTTCACGCAGAACCGTCCGCGCTGCAGAACGAAACCGAACGCGGCTCCGATCATCAGGCCTGATATAATGAAGAACATTACAGAAACCATTCTCCCCTCCCTTGGGCTTTCCCCCTTCAGTGGTTTCCCTCAACAACACAGGGTCTTTCTTAAATCGCTGGCCCTGTTCTTACGACTTCTTGATATACAGTTCCCAGTAGCCCTTGTCGTCGAGCTTCACGGCCTCAAAGCTATAGCCCTGCTTCTCGGCATAGCGCGGGATGCTGTCCTCGGCAGACGCCGGCGCGTCGCACAGCACCTTGATGGTCTGGCCGCTGCCCAGTTTCTCGAGCGCCTTCTTGGTAAGGAGCAGCGGATAGGGGCATACCCTTCCGAGCGTGTCCAGGGTCTGATCGGGTGTTGCGGTCTTGACTGACATGGTTTGTTCCTCCTTAGGATTTAATAGCAATAAAATTCGGGTTCAGGACCCGGCTTCCATCGGCGAAAAGATTCAAAGACAAAAAAGAAACGTTCCCCTGTTCGGAGCACCACCTCCTCTGAGTAGGTTCGTAACAATGATGAGCAAAAAAAGTGGTTATTCTTGTTCTTTCGGAAAGGTGTTGTACCTTATCAAAATCCAGGAATCCTGTCAATACTCGTTTTATGATTTCAGACATTATAAACCGGGAAACAGGCCTATTTATTAATATTATAGGCATCCCGGCAGAGCTTATAGGAGCGACAGGACGGTCAGTGCGATGATGCCGAGGAGCAGTCCGAACCCGAGGAATGCGGCGCCCTTTCTCTGCCTGATCCGGGTCTCCGGTCCCCGCTCCAGGAACGGGGCCAGCAGCAGCAGGCTGAACGCCAGGCCGGGCAGGAGCACGGCACCCACAAAGGTCCATTTCCCGGGGAAATACTTGGTCAGCTGGTACAGGAAGAGAAAATACCATTCCGGCCTCGGCTGATACTGGGCGGAAAAATCGATCTCCCTTCCCGGCGCGGACGGGAACAGGACGGCGAGGACGAGCACGATCTCCACGACAAAGAGCGAGGTCAGGGCGATCTCGAACAGGAAGTAAGGAAAGAATTTTTTTTCGTTCGCCCTTGAATTGATCATGCCGTCCCGCATTTTTTTCTTGTCGCCGTTCACTCCCAACTCCGAACTCTACACTCCGCACTCATTATAGCCCCCCCGATATTCCGACCCTTCGCAGAATGTGGAAGTGAACCCAGAGAAAAATGATCGTGAGAAAAGGGAGCCAGAGGACATGCAGACTGTAGAAGCGGAGAAGGGTCTGGCCGGTAACTTCCGCACCTCCCCGCATCAAAGCGGAGAGCCCCGGGCCGAGCAGCGGCAGTGATCCGACCATGTTCGTGCCGACCACCGTTGCCCAGTAGGACTTCTGGTCCCAGGGCAGGAGATATCCCGTAAAGCCGAAAGCCAGGGTAAGGAGCAGGAGCAGTGCTCCCGCGACCCAGTTCAGCTCGCGCGGGTTCTTGAAAGAGCCGGTAATGAACACTCTGAGCATATGCAGGAAAATGGTAACGACCATTAGATTCGCGGCCCAGTGATGCACGGAGCGGAGGGTCTGGCCGAGCGGGACCATCGTGTGCAGGCGCTGAATACTTTGGTAAGCCTCTGTCTCGGAGGGCGAATAATGGACGGAAAGAAGAAGCCCGGTAAGGACCTGGAGGACAAAGAGGCTGAAGGTTATGCCGCCCAGGCAATAGAAATAACCGACCTGTGCCGGAATCGGCCGATCGATCAGACGCCGGTGCCTGGCGCTCAATCCGAGGCGGATATTCACGTAGTCGAGCAGCTTCATTAATTATAAACCTTGATCCCCACCAGGACCATGCCTTGTTCTATCTTTACCGGCAGCGCATTCAGGGGCGCCGGCGGAGGCCCGGCGATGTTCCTGCCCTTCAGGTCATACCGCCCGCTATGGCAGGGACAAATGAACTCCCCTTTATCTTTATTATAGTTCACCAGGCAGCCGAGATGGGAGCAGGTGGCAGAAAGAACGGCAAGGCCCGTGGCTTTGTCCGAGACGATAAAGACCCGGGCCTTTCGCTCCTTGCCCGAGACCTTGTAGGCCAGCTCCCATTTCTTGACCCCTGACCGGGGAACCTCATCCTCGGAAAGGAGCGGGAAATAGACCGTCTGCACTGTCCTCATGCCGGAGGGGAACAAGAGGCGGAGGCCAGGGACCAGGAATCCGAGTCCGAAGAGAGCAAGCAGCCCATACAAAGACCTCTTTATGAATTCTCTCCGGCTGGTCATCGACAGCATAGTACGCCAAGAGATCAAAGAGTGTCAACTCCATTCCGGTTCGGAAGACAGGAAAGAGGCTTCCCGGAACGTCACGCAGGCGAAGGGGGGGGAGCAGGCCTGAAAACAAAAATATTGACAAATCGCCTTTTCTCAGGTATATAATTCCTAATCAAGAAACCCTAACCCAAAACCCCTATTATTACCAAACCCAGCGCAAGTCGGTTTAACAAACATACCGTAACGTGCACAGACAAAGAATAGCAGGCTTCTCCGGCATCATCATAACCCGTCACGGTTAAGGATCACACGAACATCACCGTAAGGAACATACTCGCCTATTATTAAATACAATACCTTAAGTTGCCATTACAGGAGTTGAGGACGACCGAACCCACCTCAAGGTAGTGACCTTATCTGCCCATACAACCACGGGCCAAGGAGCAATAGCATGAATTTAGTAGAATTGAAGGGGAAAAGCATCGCCGAGCTGACCTCGATGGCGGACGACCTGAAGGTCGAAGGCGTCAGCGGCATGCGCAAGCAGGAGCTGATCTTCGCCATCCTGCAGGCGCAGACCGAGAAGAACGGAATGATCTTCGGCGAGGGGGTTCTTGAAATACTCCCTGACGGATTCGGTTTTCTCAGGGCTCCGGACTACAACTATCTGCCCGGCCCCGATGACATTTACGTATCGCCGTCGCAGATCAGGCGGTTCAATATCAGGACGGGCGACACCGTCTCGGGCCAGATACGGCCGCCGAAAGAAGGAGAGCGCTACTTTGCACTGCTGAAGGTGGATGCGATCAACTATGAGGACCCCGAGATCTCCCGTTCCAAGATCCTCTTCGACAACCTCACTCCCTATTATCCCGAAAAAAAGATCAAGCTCGAACATGCACCCACTGATTATACGACTCGCGCCATGGACCTCATCACGCCCATCGGCATGGGCCAGCGCGGCATGATCGTGGCCCCTCCCCGGACGGGCAAGACGATGCTGCTCCAGGCGATCGCGAAAGCGATCATCAAGAACCATCCTGATATAAAACTTATCGTGCTTCTGATCGACGAGCGGCCGGAAGAGGTCACCGACTGGCAGCGCCAGGTCAAGGCCGAGATCATCAGCTCCACCTTTGATGAACCCCCGCAAAGGCATGTGCAGGTCGCGGACATGGTCAGCGAGCGCGCCAAGCGGCTGGTCGAACATAAGAAGGACGTGGTCATCCTGCTCGACAGCATCACGCGCCTGGCCCGGGCGCACAACGCGATCATCCCCGCGTCAGGCAAGGTCCTGTCAGGCGGTCTGGACGCAAACGCCCTGCAGAGGCCGAAGCGGTTCTTCGGAGCCGCCCGGAGCATCGAGAGCGGCGGAAGTCTCACGATCCTGGCCACGGCCCTCGTGGACACGGGCAGCCGCATGGACGATGTGATTTTCGAAGAGTTCAAGGGCACCGGCAACATGGAACTCCACCTTGACCGGAAACTGGTCGACAAACGTGTCTTCCCGGCCATCGACATTAATGCCTCGGGAACGCGGAAGGAAGAGCTGCTCGTGGACAAGGACGACCTGAACCGCATGTGGGTCCTGAGAAAGGTGCTGAACCCGCTCTCCACGGTGGAAAGTATGGAATTCCTGCTCGAAAAGCTGAAGCAGGGCAAGAACAACCGCGATTTCCTCGATTCGATGAACAAGTAAGACCCCGTGGCTGAAAAACCTCGGACGGTGAATTTTTTACTTGTTTTTTTGAATGGTTTGGTATATTATTTCGGCCTTAACCGCTCAAGCCACAGCTACTGCTGTGGCTTGGCTTTTTCGGAATAGACAGAACAGGGAACAGAAGGAGATCAAGAGCCATGAAACAGGACATTCATCCCCAATACCAAGTGACGACCATACACTGCGCATGCGGCGAGTCGTTCCAGACCCGTTCCACCAAAAAGGACGTGAGACTGGACATCTGCTCGAACTGCCACCCGTTCTTTACCGGCAAGCAGAAGCTTATCGACACGGAAGGCCGTGTGGACAAGTTCCGGAAGAAGTACAATAAGGCGTAGACCGAACGGCTGTCCGTTGCAGACTGCTCAGACTTCAGTTCGAGGTTTTTAATTTGCCCGAGAAATTGACCATAGGCGGCCAGGCCGTTCTCGAGGGCGTGATGATGCGCTCTCCCAGGGCGTTCACGGTTGCCGTGCGCAAAGGCGGGAAGCCTGAAGCCGGTATCGCGATATACAAGCAGGAGCTGAGGCCCCTCAGCGAGCGTTTCCCGGTGCTCAAGAAGAAGATCATCCGCGGTTCGGCAGCGCTGTTCGAGGCGATGTGGCTCGGCATGCGGGCGCTCAACTTCTCGGCCAATGAAGCCCTGCCCGAAGAGGACGGCAAGAAGGAAGAGATCAGTCCGATGGCCATGGCCGGCACCATGCTCCTTGCGGTCGCTTTCGCCATCGGCCTTTTCCTGGTGCTTCCCCTCCTGCTCACCAACCTCCTCGGCACGAAGTATGCCATGGTCGGCGCGAACAGCCTCCTGTTCAACCTTACGGACGGCGCGTTCAGGGTCGTCCTGTTCCTCGGCTATGTTTCCGGCATATCCTTCATGAAGGACATCCGCCGGGTCTTTGAGTATCATGGTGCGGAGCATAAGGCGATCGCGGCGTTCGAAGCCGGGGGATCTCTTACCGTCCAGAATGCAAGAGCGTACTCCCGGATCCACCCGCGTTGCGGCACCAGCTTTCTGCTCACCGTCATCGCGCTCTCGATCCTGCTCTTCTCGCTGATACCGGGAAGCTGGCCGATCTGGGCAAAAGGACTTTCGCGCCTGGTCCTGTTGCCGCTCATCGCGGGACTGGGATATGAGTTCATAAAATACAGCGCAAAACACTGCGCAAATCCCGTGGTCAAGGGACTGATGCAGCCGGGGCTATGGCTTCAACGGCTGACCACACGGGAGCCGTCAGACGACCAGATAGAGGTCGCCATCAGGGCCCTCGAAGAAGCCGTTGCGATGGAACCCCGCTGATGCGGGGTTTTTTGTTGGGAAAGACCTACAGCGATTAGTAACCACAGATGAACACGGATGGACACGGATAAAAGCTAAAGAAATAACTCGCCTAATTACTATTTCCTTTAACCGTGTTAATCCGTGGTTAAATTGAACTTATGTTAAGCAAACTCGACGCAGTCGCTGAAAAATACGATGAACTGACCCGCCTTCTTTCCGATCCCGGGGTCGCTGCCGATCATCAGCAGTACCAGAAGTATTCCCGGGAACGATCCGAAATAGAAGATGTCGTCAACCATTACCGCGCTTACCAGAATGTCCGGAAACAGATCAGGGATGCCGAAGAGATCGTTCAGGACAAGCAGTCCGATGCCGATTTCCGGGCCATGGCCGATGCGGAACTGAAGGAGCTCCGGCCGCGGGTCGACGAGATGGAGCAGGCTCTCCGGCTGATGCTCGTGCCGAAGGACCCGCGCGACGACAAGAACATCTTCCTCGAGATCCGCGCGGGCGCGGGCGGGGACGAGGCAGGTTTGTTCGCGGCCGAGCTCTTCCGCATGTATTCCCGCTTTGCCGAGAAAAAGCGCTGGAAAGTGACCTTGCTCGACATGAGCGTAACGGGCGTAGGCGGCGCCAAAGAAGTGATCGCGCAGATCCAGGGCAAGGGCGTATTCAGCAAGCTCAAATACGAAAGCGGCGTGCACCGTGTGCAGCGCGTCCCTGCAACTGAGGCCGGCGGCAGGATCCATACATCGACGGTGACCGTTGCCGTGATCCCGGAAGCCGAGGATGTGGACGTCCAGATCGAGCAGAAGGACCTCCGCATCGACACCTACTGCTCGTCCGGTCCCGGAGGCCAGAGCGTGAACACCACTTATTCCGCAGTCCGCATAACCCACATTCCTACAGGCGAGGTGGTTGCCTGCCAGGACGAACGTTCGCAGCTCAAGAACAAGGCAAAGGCCATGAAGATTCTCATGTCCCGGCTGCTTGAGAAGGAGCGCGAGAAACAGGATGCCGTACAGGCAGCCGAGCGCAAACAGCAGGTGGGCACAGGAGACCGCAGCGAGAAGATCCGAACCTATAACTTCCCGCAGAGCAGGGTTACCGATCACCGCGTCGGCGTTTCCCTTTACAAGATTGACGCAGTCATGGACGGAGATATCGATGAATTCATCGATGCGCTGACGTCAGCCGACAACGCCGAGCGGCTGAAGAACCTCTAAGACATCTCGGATTTGCAGATTTTCGCGGCTTGCGGGTGAACATGGCTGAACTTGACTCCGCTTTCCGCGCTGAACCGAAGGCCAATTGACACTTGAGCAGGCAATCAAGAAAGCAACCGAGCATCTGACACGCGCCGGGGTCATATCCGCCCGTCTCGACGCCGAGCTGCTCCTTGCGCACATTATCGGCAAGGACAGGACCTGGATCTTTACCCATGTTCACGACGATCTCGATACCGGCAACGAAACCGCGTTCCAACAGCTCGTCGACCGCAGGGTTCACCGCGAGCCGCTTCAGTACATCCTCGGCATCCAGGAATTCTGTGGGCTGTCATTCAAGGTAACACCCGATGTGCTCATCCCGAGGCCGGAAACCGAGCTGCTGGTCGAAGCTGCTGCCGCTTTCCTCAAGAACGCATCCCGGCCGACGATCGTAGACCTGTGTACCGGGTCCGGCTGCATAGCCGTCACGCTCGCGAAGGAGTCCGGCTCAGCGCGTATCTTTGCGGCTGACCGGTCTGCGCAGGCGCTTGCTGTCGCCCGGGAAAATGCAAACATTCACGGTGTTGCCGGGCAGATACGCTTCCTGGAAGGGGACCTTTTCCAGCCGTTCGAAGAGCTGGACATCGAGGAGCAAGTAGATGTCATCACCGCAAATCCGCCGTATATCGAAGCTCGCGAACTTGCATCGCTCCAGCCTGAGGTCAGGGATTTCGAGCCCGAGATGGCGCTGATCTCCGGCCCTGAAGGCACCGAGATACATCAACGCATCATAGCCCGGGCTCCGGCGTTCCTCAGGAAGAACGGGGCGCTG
>MHEA01000134.1:11870-12177 GCA_001805085.1 Nitrospirae bacterium GWC2_57_9 | reverse complement strand
ACAGGAACTAATAACCACACCCTGCACTCGCGCCAAGAGCACTCGTAAGCGCTGGGTGCAAGCGGATTAACACGGTCAGGAAAAAGAGAATATTCTTCCTTTATCTGTTTTCATCTGTATTTCCCGCAATGCGGGTCTGGTAATCATCTTACTATGCAATCAATAGTCATCAATGGCGGTAAAAAACTCGAAGGCGAAGTGACGATCAGCGGCGCAAAGAACGCAGCGCTCCCGATCATCGCGGCATCCCTGCTCTGTGAAGGCGAGCACCGGATCGCGAACGTACCGTCGCTCGTGGACGTGAAGA
>MHEA01000134.1:6308-11836 GCA_001805085.1 Nitrospirae bacterium GWC2_57_9 | reverse complement strand
GGTGGAACTAAACGATCATTCCGCCGTGATCGATTCCTCGCGGCTTGCCAGCCCTGAAGCGCCTTATGATCTGGTCCGCACCATGCGCGCGTCCGTTCTCGTACTGGGACCTCTCGTCGCCCGCTTCGGCAAGGCCAGGGTCTCCCTCCCCGGCGGCTGCGCCATCGGCGCCCGGCCGGTCAATCTGCATATCATGGGTCTCCAGAAGATGGGGGCCACGGTGGATATCGAGCACGGCTACGTGGTAGCTCAGGCAAAGCGGCTCAAAGGCGCACAGATCTATTTTGATATCGTGACCGTGACCGGCACCGAGAACCTGATGATGGCAGCAGCTTTGGCTGACGGCGAGACCGTGCTGGAGAACGCGGCACGTGAACCGGAAGTTGTCGATCTTGCCCATGCGCTTATCCAGATGGGTGCACGCATCGAAGGTGCGGGCACCGATATTATCCGGGTCAAGGGCGTCGAGCAGTTGAGGCCGATGGATTACCAGGTGCTGCCGGACAGGATCGAGACCGGTACCTTTGTGATCGCTGCGGCGATCACCGGCGGAAAGGTTAAGATCAACAAGTGCAGCCCGGAACATCTCGATGCCCTCCTTTCCAAAGTGAGAGAAACGGGAGCGGAGATCGTTGCATCTCATGGAACGATGACGGTAAAGGGCAACAGGATCATAAAACCCGTCGACGTTAAGACACTGCCCTATCCCGGTTTTCCGACAGACATGCAGGCGCAATTCATGAGCCTCGTAAGCCTGGCCGGGGGGACGAGCGTTATCAACGAGACCATCTTCGAAAACCGGTTCACGCATGTTGCCGAGTTAAAACGCATGGGAGCCGATATCGTCATCGAAGGAAGAAGCGCTGTGGTCAAGGGAGTGCCGAAGCTTTCCGGCGCCCCCGTAATGGCAACGGACCTCCGGGCGAGCGCGTCCCTGATCCTTGCGGGGCTGGCAGCCGAAGGACAGACCACGGTATCGCGCATCTATCACCTGGACCGCGGCTACGAGAGCATCGAGGAAAAACTGTCGGCCCTCGGAGCGGACATAAAGAGGGTCTGACACGGAACACGGAGCAAAGGCAGGGTCTTTGACACTGATTTACTCTGAGAGAGGCCTATGAAGATGCGTGAAAAACCAATACCCGGATCATGCTTTTCCGGTCTCAAATCCGCCTTTATCCGTGTCCATCGAACCTTTACGAACATTTCATAAGGTTCATCTGTGATTAAAATATCATTGAGGGTATCATGAAGATCATCGATTCACAGCAGAAGGATGTTGCCGCCGAGCTGAAGCGCATCGTGAACCGCGGCGAGACCGCGACCGAGGAAGTGGCAGTTGCGGTGCAGGAAGTCGTGGAGCGCGTGCGTAAAGAAGGCGATCCCGCGGTCCTGGAATATACCGAAAAGTTCGACAAGGTGAAGCTCTCGCTCAAGGACATCAAGGTATCCGCCGACGAGATCAAAGATTCCTATACGCGGGTCGAACAGAAGAAGGTGGAGGCCCTGAAGCTCGCGGCGCAGAACATCCGCGCCTTCCACGAGAAGCAGAAAATCAGTTCCTGGGTCAGCCAGGAGGCGGACGGCGTGATCCTGGGCCAGCTTGCGCGGCCCATCCGGAGCGCAGGCGTTTATGTACCCGGCGGCAAGGCATGCTACCCCTCGTCGGTGCTCATGAATGTGATCCCCGCGAAGGTCGCCGGCGTGGAGCAGCTCGTCATGTGCTCGCCCGTTCCCGGCGGCAGCCTGAACCCCTACATCCTGGTTGCCGCTGACCTTGCCGGCGTCTCGGAGATCTACAAGATCGGCGGAGCGCAGGCAGTTGCGGCCATGGCTTACGGAACTGCCACCATACCCAAGGTCGACAAGATCGTGGGCCCGGGCAACATCTATGTGGCCACGGCAAAACGGTACGTCTTCGGCCAGGTTGATATCGATATGATCGCCGGGCCGAGCGAAATCCTGGTCATTGCCGATCAGAGCGCGGACCCCGAATTTGTCGCCTCCGACCTGCTTTCGCAGGCGGAACATGACGAACTTGCATCGTCGATCCTGGTTACGACATCGCGTGATCTTGCGGAGAAGGTCAACGCCGAGGTCGAACGCCAGCTCGCGAACCTTTCGCGGAAGGAGATCGCCCGCAAGGCAATCGACCGGTTCGGCGCGATCGTGCTCGTAAAAGACCTGGAGCAGGCTGCAGCAGTATCCAACTCGATCGCTCCCGAGCACCTCGAACTGGCAGTCGAGAAGCCTTTTGAGCTGCTCGGGCTGATCAAGAACGCAGGCGCCATCTTTCTCGGTCACTACACGCCGGAGTCCGTCGGCGATTATATCGCGGGCCCCAACCATGTGCTGCCCACGGGGGGCACGGCGCGGTTCTTCTCGCCGCTCTCGACGGACAGCTTCATGAAGAAGTCCAGCCTGATCTTTTATACCCGGGAGGGGCTGGACAAAGTGGCGGAGGCGGTCACGCAGATCGCTGATGTGGAAGGGCTCGAAGCCCACGGGAACACGATACGGGTACGGATGGCGAGAAAATAACGTTAACCACGATTTAAAGAAGAATATGGTTCTTGCGTTACCGCGTTCATCTGTGGTTAAATAGATCACTTTCTCTGCTTTGAAGGAGCATTCTATGCCGGCTAAACCGAAAACAAAATCATCAAAACTCTCTGTTCCCGCTGTTACCCCCAAGCTGAAGCTCGGGCTGCCGAAAGGAAGCCTGCAGGAATCGACCTTCAAGCTCTTCGGCAAGGCAGGTTTCCGGGTGCAGGTCAGCTCCCGCAGCTACTACCCCACCGTGGACGACCCGGACATCGATTGTACCCTCGTGAGGGCACAGGAGATGGCCCGTTACGTCGACAGCGGCATCTTCGACGTGGGCCTTACCGGGAAGGACTGGATCCTGGAGCAAAACGCGGACGTGGTGGAAGTGGCGGAGCTGCGGTATGCCAAGGGCGGGCTGAACCCGGTCCGCTGGGTCGTGGCCGTGCCCGAGGATTCGAAGATCAGGTCCGTCAAGGACCTGAAGGGCAAGCGGATCGCGACGGAACTGGTCGGCTATACCAGGCGGTACCTGAAATCAAAGGGTGTTACCGCCGACATCGAATTCTCCTGGGGCGCAACGGAAGTGAAACCCCCGCGCCTGGCCGATGCCATTGTGGAGCTGACCGAGACAGGCAGCTCGCTCCGCGCAAACAAGCTGCGCATCGTGGAAGTGATGCTCGAGTCCACTACCCGCCTGATCGCGAACAAGAAGGCCTGGAACGACCCCTGGAAGCGGAAGAAGATCGAGAACATGGCCATGCTGCTCCAGGGAGCGCTTGCGGCCGAGGAAAAGGTCGGGCTCAAGATGAACGTGCCGAAAAAGGCGCTGAAGGAGGTTTGCGGGATCCTTCCGGCAATGCACTCCCCCACCATCTCGCACCAGACCGACCCTGCCTGGGTCAGCCTTGAGGTCATGCTCGACGAGAAGCAGGCACGGAACCTGATCCCCAGGCTCAAGCGGCGCGGCGCATCGGGCATCATCGAATATCCCCTGAACAAAGTCATTCCCTAGATCAAAAGGCGACCTGATGGTCGCCTTTTTTCATTTAAGATTTGTTCAAACTTTTGTTAACGATCAACAAGAAAAAAAGACTTTTCTGTTAAGACGGCGATGGGAAATACTTTAACGAAATACTCGGATGACAACCTGACGCGCGAAGCGCTCGAGAAGGCCGGGTCGGAACGAACGCTTCATGAGGTCTACGGCCTCTTTTACGGATCCCTGGCCGCGCCGGACCCGGCCGATCCTGCCGAGCATGTGCCGGTGATCTTCGACGACGAAGACGCCTCACAAGTGCCTGAAGATGATGCTGAAAACGTACGCGCCAACCTGCTGTCGCTCTGGAACTTCATTGCTCAATGGAAGCCGGAAGAGGATCCCTTTTACTTTCCCGAGCAGGAGTATCCCGCCGATTATGGGGGCGTGCTGCAGCATCTGACAGACGATCTATCGTTGGTCCAATACTTCATAGCGGGGCTCAATCTGGGCGGAACGGAAGAAAGCGACTTTTCCGATGACGCTGTCGATGCGATGCACGAACTTACGCAGGCGTCGGCACGATTGCAGAAGAATATCGCTGTGTGCGAAGCATTGGACCCGACGGCAGCGGATGACGACCCGGATTCAACGGCAAAGATGCTGGATGACATCGAGGAGATCCTCGCAGATAGCATCGCACGGGTGACCATCGGGCTGAAACACGCGAAAGGTTGAGTGGTGCCCGACTAAAGGCGACGAGCACCGACGGAGAAGCGACGCCCTGTATTCGCAGTTCCCACCCATAAACACTGGTGCAGGCGAGTGACGAGGGCAGAAACGGGTGAAAGGAAGAATCATTGCGGGTGTTTGTTTGAAAAAAGGGAGGCATAAATACAGCGACAACAGGAAGGCTGCTGATCCATCCCGATCGCGAACAGCGAAAGAGGGTTTGATCGTCGCCCACCATGGCATGGCGGTTGAAGTGCTGTTCAGCGACGGCCTCCGCAGCACCGTGGGGGTCAAGCGGCGGTCCGGCCACGTGGTCGGCGATCGCGTGCAGATCTCCGACGAAGTACTGGACCGGCTTCCCCGAAGAACAGAGCTGCGCCGCAGGGACGCGCGAGGCGGCATTCATTTGGTCGGGGCGAACCTTGACGCGCTCGGCGTGGTTGTTGCCATGCTGCCCGTGCTTCCTCCGGGGTTCATCGACCGGGCGATCGTTGCAGCCCGTGCCGCAGACCTTCAACCCTTTGTCGTTGTCAATAAATGCGACCTTGCCGGCTCCAACGAACTGGTGAAGTCTCTGGAAACCGCCTATGCTGAAGCGGTCCCGGTCTTTCCGCTGAGCGCAGCTGACGGAGACGGCCTCGACCCTGTCCTCGAATTTTTAAAAGACAAGCGCGGCGCCTTTGTCGGCATAACGGGTGTGGGCAAAAGCTCCCTGCTGAACGCTCTCTGCCCGGGAACCGATCTCAAAGTCGGCGAGATCGGCCACATCACCAACCGCGGCCGCCACACGACGACTGTTTCCACGCTCCATTCCTTTCACTCCGGCGGCGAGCTGATCGATACCCCCGGGTTTCAGGATTTCGGTCTCGTAGATATTTCGGCTAAGGACCTCGCGGCTTATTTCCCCGGCTTTGAAAAGACGAGTGAGGGCACCTGTCGTTTCCGCGACTGCCGTCATCGCACGGAACCCGGCTGCGCAGTTATTGATCTGGTTGCAAAGGGGCAGGTATCGACGGAACGTTATGAGACCTATCTGGAACTGCTGACCGAGGTGGAGTCCGGCGAGGCCGAGGCACGACAGAAGGAATGGAAAAAATGACTGCTTTCTCCACCCGCGTCCGTTCGTAATCGTCAATGACGTCAAACCTGGTCCAAATGAAAGAATCTGCTCCGATGGGATCACAGCGTTGCCCAGAGAGGATCGAGCCGGTTTTCTACTTTTTATTCATGTCAGCAATATGCACGCATATGCGCCAGTACAGTGCCGCAGACC
>MHEA01000134.1:313-6084 GCA_001805085.1 Nitrospirae bacterium GWC2_57_9 | reverse complement strand
ATATTTGAAACACTATTGATAACATCCCATACATTACTGTTTTCAGCGGGCATCAGTGCCATTGCTTCCACGCTGATTGCAGTAAGGATGATATAGATTAAGGCGTACAAGAACCTGTCTTTCTCTGTAAGCTCTCCCTTTCTAATTTCTTCTTTTAGGCTGCTAATTTTCCAATAGTGCATACAACCACCCTTTCCCCCTTGTCATCAGTAGTTCAGAATTGCCGGGGAATCTAAAATTAGAGACCTTCCCCTTTCTACGTCCCCATCGGCTCACAGTAGCTCGTCCTGTTTCTGCCGCACGTCTTGGCGACATAGAGCCCCTTGTCCGCTTTGTCCAGGAGCTCGTTCACGGACACGGCGTCCCGGGGATAGGTGCAGACCCCGCCGCTGATCGTGATCCTGAGAGGTCTTTCGGCAATGCCGGAGAATTCCGCCTCTTCGATCTTTCTCCGGATCCGCTCCGCCGCTTCCATCTCGGCGCCGTTGCTCTCCGGCATGAGGATCACGAACTCCTCGCCGCCGTACCGCGCCACCATATCCATTTTGCGCGCATTGGCCATCAGGATGCCGGCCACGGCCTTCAGCAGCAGGTTCCCTTTTTCATGGCCGTAGGTATCGTTCACCTGCTTGAAGAGATCGAGATCGAAGAGGATCAGCGAAAAATGGGAGCCCGTGCGTTCGGCCCTGGCCTGCTCGCGGTGCAGTTCATCGATGAAGTAGGAATAGTTGAAGAGGCCGGTCAGCCGGTCGGTAATGGAATCCTTGCGAATATCCGCCATCAACCGAAACGTATACTGCTCTTCCCGACCGATGGCAATGCCGGACAGCGGCACCACGGCAACGGAGAACAACCCGATGGCGAGACGGTTCATGCCTTCCAGCCCCTGCATGGCGGGATCGGAGAACCAGAGAAACAGGTATATCAGGGCCATGGGGACCTGGAGGGCAAGCGATCCGGGGAATCCGAGGCGGACACCTGCCCCGAACAGCGTTATATACCATATGAAAAGGAGCGGGCTGTTTACACCTCCGGAAAAGAAGAGTGCGATGGCAACGGCAAGGGTGTCGAGGTACCGGAAAAGGAGGGCAAGGCCGATGGAAAAACGGCGTGCCTTTCTCAAGGCGAGAACAATGCCGAGATTATAGAGAGCTGTCGCTGCCAGTATGCCGTTCAAGAGGCCGACGGGCCAGCCGGGCAGGGGAAGCAGGTTCACATACAGGAACAGAAATGCGATGATATACCATCTGACCTTCGCGATCCGGTACTCGGTGTACAGATAGTTCCGTTCCTGTACTTCATTGCAGGATTCCCAGTCTATTTGTTCTTTTTCTTTTTTCAAGGCAAAACCTGAAGGAAGGCTTTCTTAGTTTCAAAAATTATAACGGAAGCGGACTGGGATATAAAGAACAAAAGAAGGGTATTTTCGGGGTATTGCCCAAATCAGGCAATATGAAACTTTTTGCATCATTTCTTTCTGATAAATCTTCTCAACCCCTCGCTGAACTTTACCGGCGTACTGCCGCAGGCTTCACAGATGTCCCGCAGGCCGCAGACATTGTCCTCTTCGAGCATGATGAGCTGCCCGGTCGTGAGCGGCGGTTTCGCGAGCGCGGTCTCGAGCAAGCGGGCAGCGGGGCGCATGAAGAAAAGCGGCATATGGACGACGGGCCGCCTGATGCCCATCGCTTCGGCGATGGCCCGCGTCACCTCTTCATAGGTTAGCTGCTCCGGCCCGCCAACCTCGTAGATCTCGTTCAGGAAGGCTTCGCCCGTCACGGCTTTCACGATGCAGGAGACCACGTCATCGATGTAAATGGGCTGTACTTTCGATTTTCCGGACCCGATCACTGGCAGGACCGGGGACTTCCCGATGATGTCGGCAAGCCGGAGCGTGAACTGGTCGCCGGGGCCGTAGATGAGCGACGGCCGCAGGATCGTGAAAGGAATGCCGCTTCCCCGCACAAGCTCCTCGGCCTGCCATTTGGTCTTGTGATACTCGCTTCGGGCGCCGGGCCGGGTACCGAGCGCGCTCTGGTAGAAGAAGTGGCGGACGCCGGCGTTCTTTGCGGCCTGCAGCAGATTCCCGGTCCCTTCCACATGCACTCCCTGGAACGTCACTCCCGGCGCTTCCTGGATGATGCCGACGAGATCAACAACGCGTTCCACGCCGGCGCATGCCCTTGCGAGCGACGGCTTGTCTCCCAGATCGCCCTGAACGACCTCAGCCCCGAGGCTCGCGAGCTCCTGCGCCTTGCCTGCATGGCGCACCAACGCCCTGACCGGAAGCCCGTCCTTGCACATGCGCCGGATCAGATGGCTGCCGACAAAACCAGTACTGCCCGTAACCAGGATCATGTTTCACCTCCAGATGATTTCAAAGCTTCGAAGAGCAGAATTATTAACAGACTCCGAAACAGACTCCGAATAGAAACAACATTATCAGGAAATCAGGACGCATCGCTGAAATGATCGGGCACGCAATCACCCGATATCACAACCCCAGCGGGACCCAGAGGTTCATGATCAACTGCGACTCGCCCTCTTCATCCAGTCCCCGGGCAAAGCCGAGCCGGAGCGTGACGG
This sequence comes from Nitrospirae bacterium GWC2_57_9, assembly GCA_001805085.1. Classification (GTDB taxonomy): domain Bacteria; phylum Nitrospirota; class UBA9217; order UBA9217; family UBA9217; genus MHEA01. Next base: position 3,498 of record MHEA01000134.1, on the reverse strand, counting down.
GAATCCAGCCGTAGGCCATGTCCAGGTCGAGCCTGATCTCGGCGCCCGCTGCGCGCTTTGCGTCCGACGCATGGAAAGATTCCTCTTCCCATACGCTCCCCGCTTCGCCGAAGACCGCGCCGTGGAGCCTGCGCAGGAAGAACGGCGTCTGGCCGCCGCCGCGCTCGATGTTCACGATCGGGAACCGGTACTCCAGGCTGAGCAGTCCCGCGTTCCTGCCCCTGAATTCATTCTCGGGGTAACCGCGGAGATAGACATGGTTGTCGTCCAGGGAGAGCGTGAAATCGCCCGGCATGTCGCCGCCAAGCTGGAACGCGCCTTGCGGAAACTCGGCGGTCGTGATCCCCGTCGAGGTCCCGGCGAAAGCGCGCACCTGCAGGACATGATGCTTCCAGGGGAAATTAAGGTACTCGTGCCAGTCGGCCGTGTACTTGTTGAACTCCAGATCGCTGCCGGCCGATTCGTCGAACCGCTCGTAGCCCAACGCGATGGTCCGGCCCTGCTCCGGGCTGATGGAGAAACTATACCGCCTGGCGTTATTGAAGAGGTAGGTTGCCCTGCCCGAGGCAAGAACGCCCTCGAAGGGGACCGGGCCGGCATACCCCGGCCAGGGCGAGACGAAGGGCTCCACCTTCGTGAGCTCCGAAAGCTCCTGCCGCTGATACGCGATGGAGAGCATGTGCTGTTTCCGGGTCTTGACCAGCGGCGCGCTCACTTCAAGGCCGTAGGTCTTGACCCCCTCGACATAGTCCTTCTCCCCGAAGGCGTCGCTCAGCAGATCGCTGAAGGTCCGGTCCCGGTCCGACGCATACAGGTGGAACGTGGGATAGAGGCCGTCGTAGAAATAGTCCAGGCTGTACCAGAACCTGCTTTTCTTGGGACCGTACAGGCCGGTCACGGCATAGGCATGATTCTGCACCACATCCTGCCCCGCCGTAAGGAACCCGCCCAGCAGCCCGCTCTCGTGACTGTAATCGAACCAGGGAAGCCAGAACCGGGGCGCAAGGGTCGGCAGAGGACTATAGGCCTCGACGGAGGTCGGAAAAGACCGCTCTTCATAAGATACCGGAGGATAGGGATCGGCATAGGGTTCGACGGTTTTCCACGAACCCGGATCATTCTCCACGCTATGGATGTCGTACCCGTTCGAGCTGTACGAGGCAAAGGCAAGCTTCTTGTTGTCAGGCGACGGGCAGGGTGAAAAGGCGCCGCCCAGCACATTGGTGATCTGGTGCAGAATCTTCGTCTCCGGCTCCCAGGCAAAGAGATTGTAGATGCCGGTCCGGTCGGAAGCGAAGTAGAGGTATTTCCCGTCCGGGCTCCAGGCGGGCGCTCCCTCGATGGCGCGGTCATGGGTCACTTCTTCGAGTTTCGTCCCCCGGCTGTCCATGATCCAGATGTCCTTGTATCCGCCCGGCTGCCAGACCGCCACGGCGATCCGGGCGCCATCAGGGCTCCAGCGCGGGGACTCGTACTGCAGGGTGCTTTCCCCGGTCAGGAAGATGACGTCCGCGAACTCGGCCGGTTTTTTCCGTCCTTCCAAATCCAGCGCGGCTAGCCTGGTCATGCCCATCCGGTTGGTGACGAAGACCAGCCTGCTGCCGTCCGGGGAGGGATGGGGATCGCGCGCCCGGACGTTGTTCGTCACCCGTACTTCCTTCTCCTTCTCCCTGTCGTAGTAATAGATGTCGTCGTAAAGGTTCGTATTCCGGATGATCTCTATCTTGGTATAGTAAAGCCTGTTGCCGTCCCCGGACCAGGCCGGCCTCATTCCCGAGGCACTGCCCGGGAACAGGTTCTCGGTCAGTTTCCGGTCGTCACTGCCGTCGTTGTTCATAACGTAAAGCGCTGGGAACTCGTCGCCGTTCGCTTCAAAGTAGGCGATGCTCTTGCCGTCAGGCGAGTAGACCGGGGAGATCGTTTCGTATCCCTTTCGGGTCAGCGCTGTTGAAGCAGTCAGTCCTTTTGCGGCCACCTGATCGCGCTGGTTCTTGTATCTTTCCGCGAGGGTCGTCTTCCATTCTTTATACAGTTTCCCGTAATACCGGCCGAACGTCCGGTCCGCCGTTGAATTGACCAGGAAAGGCAGGTTCCGGTTGCTGTAGTTCAGGCTGAGCTCGGCAAGCTTCTCCCGGCCGTATTTATCGGCTATGAACTGGGTAAAGGACGCGCCAAAGAGGTAAGGCACCTGGCCTGAGGGCCAGGTATCGGGGAACACGGTCATCTGGCTGATCAGGGGGAACCGGTTATCCAGCGTCGCCATCCGCAGGACCATGTCGGCGCCCGCCGAGCGGCCCCGGCCTCCGGGGGTCTGCGCCGTTTCTTCATACGTGGCAAGACCCTCGATCAGCCACATCGGCTGGATAGCGTTCGGGAAGGAGAAGGGCGACCTCCCGAAGAGGAAACGGAAAACTCCGCCGTATCCGCCGTTGTCCATGTCGAGCTGGAGCACATGGGCGTATTCATGAGTGATGAGCATCCGCATCCACTCTTCGTAGGGCGTGGTGCCGAACCCGGGCTCGCCCACGGGCTGGGTCAGGAGCAGGATCATCTGGTTGTAGGGGAGGACGCTCGTCATGCCGTTCGCCTCGTCCATGGCGTCCACGAGCACGACCTCGGTCTTTTCTTTGGGCTCCCACCTGATCCGCGGCACGAGCCGGGCATGGACATCCTCGGCGATCTGCGCGGTCCTCTTCGCGATCTCCTCGCCGCCCTGATGGTAATGGATCAGAAAGTGCGGCGTCTCGAGCGTGGTCCAGGTAAACGATGGATCGAACTTCGCAAAGGACTGCGATGCGGAAAAGAGGAGAAGAGAACAGATAATGAACATCTTTTTCAAAGGCGCCCTCCTGCACAACATGCTTTGGCTCTTTGAGGTCAAATCATAGCAGAGGCGGTTATCAAGTCAAGGGAATAGTAACGGGAATAATTCCTGAGTGAGGCCCCGACCTGCAGCATGTTTCGTGGTCTGCGATCGAAAATGGCTCTGCATCGAGGCTCCCTCAGGTGCCTGTCTTCATTTACGGACGGCGCGAAGAATGAGGGTATCGTAAGAAGCCGGAATATACAAAACTTTTCATTTCGAGCCTCCGCCAGCGGATAGAAACATCCGTGTCCTAAAGACCCTCTCCTCTTGCACCCAGCGGTGATGAGCGCCACGCCGCGAATGCAGGGTGTGAGGATGG
>MHEA01000134.1:0-267 GCA_001805085.1 Nitrospirae bacterium GWC2_57_9 | reverse complement strand
CCTTCCCGGCGCAAGATTGCTCAGTCGCCTCCCTTCCTTCAGAATCAGAATGACAATCGGGACGGTCGGCTGGCAGCGGACTATTCATCTATCCGGAACCCGGCCGGGCTATTTCCGGTAATGCAATTCGCATCGGAACGGCAGTTCCCCGGCAAGCTGCCGGGCCGCCTCTTCGATGGCTTCGTGCTCCTTCGGCGAATGCGTGATCCCTCGGAGCACAACACTTGCCCCATCATACACCACGTCGAGAGTAGGTACGAAAAACCG
>MHEA01000133.1:3374-8162 GCA_001805085.1 Nitrospirae bacterium GWC2_57_9 | reverse complement strand
GAGGTGCTGCATGCGATTGTACACAGGAATTGATCTGCATTCAAGCAACAGTTATCTGGGCGATCATCGATGAAAATGGTAAGCGCGTATTTAAGAAAAAGTTGCCCAATGATCTGGAACAGATTCTTTCGGCCCTCTAAATCTAGTCAATATGATCTTCTAAAGGAAGACCCCTTCCTACATTTAGTTAATTTTCCGCTATCTTTTGATATAATATAGCGAACCGGGAACCAGCCGCTTCCGATGGGGGAAGGACATGCCGAAATTCAAATCTATCACAGCACGATTCATATTTATAAGCGCTTTCATGTTTCTTTCCGTTGCCGGCTATATTGCCTCCACCTACTTTTTTACGCGCCATATAGAAGGAGAGGTAACGAGGATCAATCTCGCTGCGAACGAAAGGAGTCTGCTGCTCAGCGCCTCCTATAATATCAAGCTCCTCTTGAACATTCCGCGCTCGCTTGACCGGGAGAAACTTCTCCGAAAGGCGCGTGTGATCATAGGTGAATATGAAGAGGTCCTCTACGGCCTGCGTGACGGGAGCAAAAAGCTCGGTCTGAAGCCGGTCCATGACCATGGCGAAGAACTGACCTCCCATACTCATGCATTGGTGAAACTCTGGGAAGACACGCAGAAGCCGGCACTTCATGACGTCATGGAGCTTCCGCTCGGACGGAAAAACCGGGCGTGCGGGAAATGCCATGCTGCCATTCGCGCAAACCTGAGCCGGCTGGAGACCCTGGCGACATTACTGGAAAGGCACCACGAGGAAGAAATGCTGAAATTCGCCACGTTCAGATTCTATGCCCTCGTGTTCTTTTTTATCGCATCGGCCTTCAGTGCCTTCCTAATACGGCGCGACATCGTCAGGCCCGTGGAGACGCTCTCGGCCGCCGCCGCGGAGATCGGGAAGGGAAATCTGGGCGTGCGGACTGACGTGAAGAACGGCGACGAGCTCGGGAAACTGGGCACGACGTTCAATCATATGGCGGAAACCCTGGAGACCCTGTTCGAAGAGCGGACAGGGCACCTGAAGGAGGTCCTGGCCCTCGCCAATTCTTCAGTTTATCTCTCTTCCATCCCCCCTTCTGAGGATTTCTATTCAGCGATAGCGAATATAGCGATCAGGAACTTCGGCCTTGCTATGGCGTGGGTCGGTCTTATCGAGGAGGGAAGCTGCGACGTCAAGCCCGTCGCATGGACAGGTTTTGAAGGGGACTATCTGCCTGACGTCAAGATCGCCTGTGACGACTCGCCGGCAGGCATGGGGCCGACGGGACTGGCGATTAAAACGCGGAAACCCCAAGTCATGAACAATATTCTTACCGATCCCCGGTACTCGCCGTGGAGGGCCCAAGCCGCCGAAAGAGGCTACAAATCTTCGATGGCAATCGCGATGATATCATCGGAAGCCGGAGCGATGGGCGCGCTGAATCTGTACAGCCGCGACCCCGAATTTTTCATCGAGAGAAGGGCGAGGTTGCTGCAGATATTCGCTAACCAGGCAGCCACGACAATCGAGAACGCCAGGCTCATCCGCGGACTCGAGGAAAAAGTCGAGGAAAGGACGCGGGAGCTTGAAAATGCCAACAGGGGGCTTCAGGAGACCAACAGAGAACTCGAGATGCGGAGGATCGAAGCGGAGGGGGCGAGGCTGATCGCGGAATCCGCGGACAGGGCGAAGAGTGAATTCCTCGCGAACATGTCGCATGAACTGAGGACCCCCCTCAATGCGATACTCGGTTTTTCGGACATGATGGTTAAGGGAGTCGCGGGCGGGCTTACCCAGAAACAGACGGAGTATCTCAAGGACATATACGAAAGCGGCAGCCATCTGCTTTCGCTGATCAACGACATCCTCGATCTCAGCAAGGTCGAGGCGGGAGGCATGGAGCTCGAATACAAGGATGTGAGCGTGAGGGAACTGTTCGACCGCACGCTGATGTTTTTCAAGGAAAAAATGGTAAAGCACGGCGTCAGGATGGCCACGGAGTTCGTTGATGAAATCGAGACCTTCCGGGTGGATGAACGGAGAATCAAGCAGGTGCTGCTGAACCTCCTCAGCAACGCGGTGAATTTTACGCCGGACGGCGCCAGCGTGCGCGTCGCTGCCCGACGAGTTCAGAGTTCATGGTCCGGGGTTCGGAGTGAAAAATCTCCCCCGCCCCTCGCGCCTCACCGCGCGCTTGATCTGGATTTCATCGAAATCAGCGTAGAAGACGAAGGTCCCGGCATAAAAGCCGGGGACATACCGAAGCTTTTCAAACCGTTTCAGCAGCTCGATTCGTCCTACGAGAAGAAACACCAGGGCACCGGGCTCGGCCTTGCCCTGTGTAAAAGGATCGTGGAGCTCCACGGCGGGAAAATATGGGTCGAGAGCGAGTACGGCAGAGGGTCCGTTTTCAAATTCACGGTTCCCGGCGCTCCAGAGATAAACAGGCCTTCCGTACCAGCCATCGAGCCGTTGACGCGCATTCTTTCTCACGAATATCTGGCGACGTTCATTGAGAGAGTTATCTCGTTTCATACAAGGAAAAAACAGCCTTTCGGGCTGGTGCGCCTGGAAATCGCCCACTCGACCATACCGCGGGATTCCCCTGCGTTTACGGATATCGTGATCGGTGTAACCAGAAAACATGAAATTCCGGCACATGGAAAGAACCGGAATGAGTATTATTTGACCTTTCTGGAAGCCGACAGGCAGACCGTCAAGGGCGCGGTAAAGAGAATAAAAAGTGCTTTCCGGGAAAAGGGTTATTTCGTCGGCATGAAAGCGGTATTTTCCCCGGAGCACGGCAAAACCGCCGACCGGCTGCTGACGGCTTTGGACGAACAAGGAGAAGAGTTGTAAAACAGGATCGGAGGCCCGGATGGATGCCATATCGAGGATTCTTATTGTCGACGATGAAGAAAAGAACGTCAAACTGTTAAAAGCACTGTGTGAAAACCTGGGGCATGAGGCGATTGCCGCGCGGAACGGCCGCGAAGCATTGGATCAGGTACGCCGCCGGATGCCGGACCTCATCCTCATGGACGTGATGATGCCCGGGATGAACGGGTTCGAGGCGACGGAAACGCTCAAATCGAATGACGATACCGCGCACATTCCGGTCATCATCGTAACGGCGCTCGACTCCCGGGAAGACCGGCTCACGGGTATTTCCAGGGGAGCGAATGACTTCCTGACGAAACCGGTCGATGCGGACGAGCTGGCCCTGCGGGTAAGGAACAATCTGAAAATAAAAGCGTACCACGATCTTCTGAAAAACCACGCCGTCATCCTCGAAGAACAGGTCGCTGCGAGGACCAAAGAGCTGAGCGATGCCTTCGGGCGGCTCGATAAGGCGCACCGGAAGATTGCATTCGGTTATATCGAGACGGTCTACAGGCTTACCCTCGCCTCCGAATATAAAGATGAAGAGACTGGAGCGCATATTCGGCGGGTGAGCTTTTATACCCAAACAATCGCTGAAAAAATCGGCGCTGACAAGGAGTATACCGAAAACATTTTCCATGCTTCTCCCATGCACGACATCGGAAAGGTCGGCATTCCGGACAGTGTTTTGCTAAAGCCCGGCAAGCTCACCCCTGAGGAATGGGAAATCATGAAGACTCATACCGCCATCGGGGCGAAAATCCTCAAAGGTTCGGACTCGCCCTATCTGAAGATGGCGGAAGAGATCGCGCTGAGTCACCATGAGCGGTGGGATGGAGGCGGTTACCCGCGGGGACTGAAGGGCGCGGAAATACCGCTTTCCGCCAGGATCATGAATATCTCGGACCAGTACGACGCGCTCAGGAGCAAGAGACCGTATAAACCGCCGCTCGATCACGAAACAGCCGTCAAGATCATCACGCAGGGCGACGGACGGACCATGCCGGAGCACTTTGACCCGCCTGTATTAGATGCTTTCAAAAACTCGGCGGAACAATTCCGGGAGATATACGAAACGCATAAGGATGATGCCCATGAGTTACAGCGGGAGGTCCCGGTCAAAAAACCGGGTAGTGCCGCTGTTTCCTCTGTATGAATGATAGTCTGCAAATGCCCGGCGTTTGGAAGAAGGGGCATCTTCACGAGCTGTATCCGCCCTGCGTCTGCAAGGTTACGGCATCAGCGAGCGCCTCTTCGACGAGCCGGCTCGTGGCGGGGAAAAAATGCACCGGCCATCCGGCGACGACCACATATTCACCCTCGATGACACCGCCACGAATCGTAAGGTAGTCGAAGATCGGCTCGAGACTCACCAGACTTCGTCGCTTCCGGTCGGAACACTACAAAAATGTCGACATCAAAGGTTGCGACCGGCTCAAGGCAGAACGTCGCGCCCACCGGCCGCGTTCCCGATAACATAGCGCTTTTTTGGCGGAGATTATGGACGAGCTCTCGGCCATCGTCCCTTCTCTCTGATGTCGATCGGGGCAGCACTGAAGGCACCAGATTCCGCATCAGCAGCTATCTGCCTGACCCCGTAGTGCCCGCAGTTCCGCCGGATCCTGTTCCGTTCATCCCGAACCCGGGGCTGGTCCCTCCAGGAATGCCGAGAGATGCATCTGCGCCGGTTCCAAATCCGGAGTTCGTGCCGCCGGGAATCCCGATAGTTCCGCCTGCTCCGGCTCCAAATCCGGGGTTTGTCCCGCCGGGGATGCCGATAGTTCCCGCAGCGCCCGTTTCAAACCCGGAGCTCGTGTTGCTCTGCGTTCCGATCGAGCCGGGTCCACCAGCACCAAACCCGGTCCCGGTGCCTGTTGCCCCGGGAAGTCCGAGCGTACCGGCTCCGCCGA
>MHEA01000133.1:687-3326 GCA_001805085.1 Nitrospirae bacterium GWC2_57_9 | reverse complement strand
TTGCCGAAACCAAAGGGTACTGATCCCGTCCTGCTGGAGCCGAAAGTGCCGGACCCGAGCTGGCCGGTTGTGGCGCTCCCGGTCGTATTTCCCCTGTATGTTGTACCGTCTGACGGGTTTGTTTGTGCAAAGGCTGATACCGCAGTAACAGCGACGGCAATAATAGTTGATAGGAACAAGCGTTTCATATCCTATCTCCTTTCTTCCTCATCACAATTACAGCGTAAATCTCCGCAGGCCCGCTGTCAAGCGCGTTCCCCATCTGGCGGAGCCGAAGGATTCCAAGGCGCGGGATAACAACCTCCCTCGGCGTCGTTTTATGTGGTGTTGACAGGTCTTCCGGCTTTGGGATCGAACCTACTTGCCCGCCTTCCCATCATGATATGACTCACGACAGTGGCTTGTACCGGGCTTTCGTACCCATCACGGCTGCGGGGCAGCGGGAGATTTGCACTCCTCTTCCCGGGATCTCTTTGCGGAGTGTAGGTTAGTTGAACCGGCTAGTGTGTCAAAGTGTTTTTGGAACCCCTCAGAAAGAAAATTTTTTTGGTGCGGAACGAGTCACTTTGCCGACCGAATTCTTTGCCCTGTATCAACGAAGGCTTCCCCTTTCATAGGCCATTGCCCGTTCACGCTCCTCTGCTATTGCCAGCGACTCAAGGAACTTCTGCATCGCGGCCGCATCCGGAAAAGCTGCCGGGGTCCGGGCGTCAGGGACGCAGACGACCAGGACGGTTTTCACCAGGTCCATCACGCTGAATTCGAGAAGTTCGCGGACTTTTTCAGGCGCGGCCTGTTCGAGCAGCAGAGGATGCTCATGATACCAGCCCTCGCCGTGGGGAATGAAGGGGGTCGGATCGACGCCTTCCGCTTTTTCCACGATCATGCCCTGTTTGGCCGCAAAAGCGGAAACATGGGTGCGGAGCAACTGGATCCCTCTGACTGCCGGATTGGAGCAGATGCCGCCCTTTCTCCAGGAGAGCGGGCAGAACCGTGACAGATTGATCCCGCAGGTGTAAATGTATTTGCTCGGGCCCAGGCCCGGTTCCTCCCGGATCACGACATAGAGGAAAGTGTTTTTATACTCCAATGAACGGATCGCTGCGGACTGCATGGTCATCAACCTCTCTTTTTACCTGTCACTTTGCGCGCCTCCCAACCAGGAATCTTGTCTCTCACGAAGCCACGAAGACGGCAGGGGTCCACCATCGCGGGGATGTCAATGCGCGGGAATACCGTAGTATAGTTAATTCCCCGATGATCCGCAATCGCTTTGAACGGCAGGAGCCGGTTTCAATGTGTCGCCACCCTCACCCCTCCAGATAAAGAACTGTAGACAAAATTGTCGAAAAACCTGTGTCAATTTCATTTCATCTTCGACATTTTTTTCCGCTCATTCCAGCTTCTTCATCATTCCTTTTTTTAAAAAACAAGACCTTACCGGCTTGGCATGCAATTTGTAATAACTACGCCAAATTCATACCACGGCCGCGGCCAACAAGGAGGTTTCTGATGGAAGCACCCAAGAAGTTCTTGTTCACCCTGTCCCATTCAACCACGAACCCTATGGAAGTGATCGGCATCCTGAAGATCGCATCCAACATGAAGGCATTTGACGATTCGGTAGAGGTGGCGATCTTTCTTCTAGGTGAAGGCGTCAAGCTTGCGAAAAAGGGAGTGGGAAGCACCATACAGATGGAAATGGAAGGCAATATGGTCAATGTCGGCGAGCTGCTGGACGTGATCAAGGAGTTCGATGTGAAGTTCTACGTCTGCCACGCCTTCATGCCGGGCTTTGGCGTTACCAAGGAAGAGCTTATCGAGAACGCGGAAGTAAGGTCCAGTTCCTACCTGGGCGAGCTGCTCCTGGCCGGCTACGTCCCCTTTTCGCTCAGCATGTAGCGGCGGTCCTGCGGAAAAGCAAAAAGAGCCGGCGATCAATCGTCAGCTCTTTTGCTTTCGATGAGTTGTCAAGACGCAAGACACTATGAGAATACTTGTACCCTTCTATGACGTGCCTTAGATCCCGGGGACCTATGCATTTTGAGAACTAACGTCCCAAAGTTGCCACGACCAGCGAATCCTGATGTTTTTGGGATTGGTTCGGGAGACCAGCGGCATAGCGGGGATCGTGCTGAGCGTAATTGACAAGCGCACGGAAATCGGTGATTTCTCGCCGAGCTCTTATAATATTGCCATTCCGCGCGCTGCAGATAGTTCTCCAGCTTTGTGAAGTTTCGCGGCCCCAGGGATTCCAACATCAGAGCACCCGAATCAAGAACGTTTACGCGCTCTGAATCTTATATCGCAAATCCTTTCCGAATGACTCCCTGTAAAAAAGCCCTGGAGATATCTCCAGGGCTTTTTGCCTGCTGCGAGTTCTTCAGAGAAGGGAGCTAAGGAAGCAGGTATCCGCCGTCAAACTGCCCTATGCAGGTCACTGATTGCCCGCCGCATGCTGCAGTACTGTTCGTACACCAGGTACCCGTGAACGTTCCGGACACAGCGGCGGCAGTGATCCCCGTTATCATCCCGCTCAGTTCATACCTTTCCTGGAGATATGTTCCGGTGCTGTCAGTGCGATCCCTCTGCATCGTGAGATATCCGTTGCCGGCAACGCTTCCCGTCCTGGTGACTCT
>MHEA01000133.1:0-631 GCA_001805085.1 Nitrospirae bacterium GWC2_57_9 | reverse complement strand
GCATCAGTTGTCGGCGGGAAAGTAATAATACCGTTCGCGTCGATCGTCATGCCCTCCTCGCCCCAGTTCGGGAACCAGGTCCCGCCGGGGACGGGCGTAGCCTGGCACCCGCCCAGGAAACTGAACGTTCCTGCATAATTGCCCGTTGCCGGGCCGGGGTCGGTTGCATTGCCGCAGACCGGGGGAGATACGACCACCCCGGGACAGGGATTATTCCCTTTATCAAGCTCACATTCATAGTTGGAAAGAGTCATATCCATGCACGGGTTCTCGTAGCCCTTTTCGTTCCAGCATTGGTAAGCACGCACGAACTGACAATAGGTCGGATTATTGGGGTTCACGTTGGCGCTCCAGCACTCCCTCATACCCGAATTTTGAGTATGAGGTCCTGCACCAGCACATCCCTGCATTCCGGCGCAAAGGCAAACAGCCGTTGGATTCGGCGGGGGCGTATAGAATGCCTGAACCGGCGTGGCCGAGACCTGGGCAGATGCAGTGCTTTCACCGTAACTGTTCCTGGCCGTCACAACGAAATAATAGGTAGTGCCGTTGGTCAGCCCCTTCAGTGTCACCTGAGGAAAACCGAACATGTCGGTCCTGCTGCCTGTGGCAGGCGTAACCCCGCATGCCG
>MHEA01000132.1:15572-15821 GCA_001805085.1 Nitrospirae bacterium GWC2_57_9 | reverse complement strand
CTTATCTGCTCACGGGTCAGCAGAAGCAGGTTGTTGAACCCGGGAGTGTTTATCCCGGAAAACCTGCCTCCTCCGCCGGAGAGGAGAAAGCCGACCAGGTTGTCGGCGCGTTCATACAGGGACCAGACCTCGGTTTCGTTCGGTTTCGCAGCGGCGGGATCCTCCGCTCCGGACCGGATCTGGGCCAGCGACACTTGTATCTTGATCTGGTCTGCTGCTTCGACCGCTTGAAACAGCCGGGACGGAACG
>MHEA01000132.1:13247-15449 GCA_001805085.1 Nitrospirae bacterium GWC2_57_9 | reverse complement strand
AACATGATTCTTTCTCCTGGTAACCGGTACGTTACAGAACAGCCTGCCAGAGCACCTCTTCGCAGCCGTCCCCCAGAGTGTGGAAAACGCGGCGGGTGGAAAGATCGAGCCTGACCTTGCGCCTCTGCATGCCGCCGAGCGACGAGGCCGCGACGGGAACTCTGCGGCGCTCGAGGCCGGCAAGCACGGAGCCGATATTCATCGAGCAGATCGTGTCGTCCGGGCGCCGCAGTACATTGCCGCCGCCTGCGAGCACCGCGACCAGGTCGGACTGCCGGGAGCCGAGGTCTTTCATCTGGCGGATCAGTTCCTCGATGGCGTTTTCAGCGTATCGAAAAGGGCAGTCTTGCTGCGCACGCTCCGCGCTCCCCGGCAGCATCACGTGCGCGATCCCCCCCGTCTGCCTGAATTCATCGATCATCATGACGGCGATGCAGGACCCGATCGCATTCGAGACCAGAGTAGCCCGTCGCGTTGACCGGACTTCGCCGGTGTAAACTTCCTGGAGAGTTTCGCTATTTGACATATGTCCTCAGGCATCGGCCGAAAACAGGTGATTTTAGTATGAAACGTATGCTTCTGTAAAGGGGTTTTCGCGGGCCTGGCCCTATTCTGCTCGAGACTGCAATACCACGAAAATACGCTTCTTTTTTTTATCTCGTGAAAATCTTCTTACGTTTGTTTTTATTATTTATGTCTGTTCCAATCTGCGCGGGGCACGATCTTCCTTACCGCCCGCAAAAAAGCGGCGGCCCTTTGAATTCTGGAGTGAGCGCATTCCCCGCAGCTTGCTGCGGGGTTAGCGAGCGAATACGATTATAATTACACCTTGAGAATCGAGATTCCCTGCAGCTTGCTGCAGGGAGCTTCAATCACCGGACCGGCCAAGAGCATCGTTATCAAGATCGGATAAGCTGCCTGCCGCAGATCTTTTTCCCGGAAAGCGGTCTTTAAAAACGGGCTTGCATTTCGCAAAAAAAAAGGTAAAATCCCCGTGGTTGAATATTCAAGTACCGCTCATGTCGCAGACCCGTGTATCGGTACAAAAACAAGGAGATTGATAGATGATGAAACGGTCAAAATTGGTATTTGCAGTATGTGCTTTGGTTTTTATCATTGCCGGCGGCTGTAAGAAAGAGGCCACTGCACCTGCGTCTCAGGCTGAGCCTGCTGCAACTTCGGCCCAGGCCGATAGTTCCCTTTCGGGGAAAGTAGTGGAAACGATGAACTCCGGGGGCTATACCTATGTTTCTCTCGAGAAGGACGGAAAGAGGACGTGGGTTGCCATACCGCAGACGACGGTCAAGGTAGGGCAGCAGGTGACGTGTCAGCCCGGCATGGAGATGAAGGATTTTACGAGCAAAACATTGAATCGTCAGTTCGCAAGCATCATCTTCTCCGGCGGACTCCGCTGATACCGAAAACACCGAGCAGCAACCCGAAGGCCGCTGAGTTTATTTCAGCGGCCTTTTTGCGCAGGGGCTCAAGGGTCTTCCGGAACCGGGTTTTAGATGGTTTGAAAATGCAGGATGAACAATGTCGGCGCCGTGCAGGATCACCGAGGCTCATTCCGCACTGCTCGATGATGCAGAATGCTCAGAATGCTGCCGGCGCAGAGGACTGAGAGAATGCTTCCGGCACTCAAGATGCTCAGAATGCTTCCCGCGCCGGCGATGCTTAGTATGCTTCCGGCGCTCCCGATGCTCAGGATCGATCCGGTGCAGGCATAGCTCAGAATGCTGCGATAGCTGTGCCTGCTGAGAATGCTTTTATCCTCGCCGGCCGAGCCTGTGTCCTTTTTGATTATCTGTATTTCGCGGCCGGCTTGGCCGTCTATTCGTTTGCGGCTCATGCGCAATTCCTTTTCTTAAATAGCAGCATCGTCATAGTCCTGTTACCAGTTTACCTTAAAAACGAAAATCTTCGGAACTGCAGAGGGGAGAAACGACTCCTGCCTGTAAGGTCAAAGATCAGTGATGATCCCGGGCAGGAACGGCGAACCTGTCCCGAAGCTGGTATACTGTTACTATCTGCACGCGGCGAGGATCTGCAAAGAATATTCTGGTAATCTTATCACTATGAACGAACACCGACAACTGATAGCAGAGTTATCCGAGATAGCCGGTCTTGTGCCGGAGTATTTCGATATTTTCGGAATGAGGCACGTTTTATCAGACGAATCGAGAGCCGCGATCCTGTCCT
>MHEA01000132.1:9877-13194 GCA_001805085.1 Nitrospirae bacterium GWC2_57_9 | reverse complement strand
AAAAAAATGCGGCAATGGCATGACCTGCTCGATCCCGTAACGATCATCTCGGTTCATGCCCAACCTTATCGCCTGGCTCTGCACCTGCCCATGCCCGAGGGCAGGGAGCAAACAACGGAAATAAAGCTGACGGTGGAGGACGAGCAGGGGAGTATGGAAAACATCGACTTTCGCGCCGGCACGCTGCAGATTGCTGAAGAGCAGACGATCGGAGGCAGACGGTTCGTAAGAATCATGCTTCCCCTTCCCCCAAAGGAAATGGGCTACTACAGGGTTTCCGCAGCCTGCCGGCATCAGGATCCGGTCTTCGATAAGGTTGTCCGCTCTCTCGAAGGATCAGCGCGTCTGATCATTACGCCCGATTCCTGCTATATGCCCGAGCAGCTGCAGACCGGGAAAACCTGGGGCCTCGCGGTCAATCTGTATGCGCTTCGGTCTGAACGAAACTGGGGAGTCGGCGATCTTGGCGACCTGCGGAGACTGGTTGCCTGGCTGTCCGGACTGAATGCCGGTCTCGTCGGCATAAACCCGCTCCATGCCATCCGCAATACCTCGCCCTTCGGCATAAGCCCCTATTCGCCGGTGAGCAGACTGTACAGAAACCACATCTATATCGATATGGAGGCCGTGGCCGAGACGTCCGGCATCCGGCAATCGGCCCCTATCCCGGAAACTATCGAGGTCCTCAGAAAGGGCGGGCGCATTGACTATGAGGGCGTTGCAGAGGTAAAACAGGATGTGCTCGAGCAGGGCTTTGAACTTTTTTACCGCGATCAGTATCTCAAGCAATCTCCGCGGGGCAGGGCATTCCGCGAGTACCTGGCAGCGGAAGGAGCGCCGCTCGAGAAACATGCGCTCTTTCTTGCGCTTTCGGAATACCTGCTGAACGAGCACAAAGCAGCTGCATGGCCGGAGTGGCCTGAAGAGTACCGGTCACCGGAGAGTGCCGCAGTCGAGACGTTCAGAAGGAACAATCACAAACGAATTCTCTTCTTCGCCTATCTCCAGTGGCTCATCGAGACCCAGATGGCCGAAGTGTCTGCCGCGGCCTCTGCCGCGGACATGCCCGTGGGACTTTACGGCGACCTGGCCATCGGGGCCGTTGACAGCGGCAGCGACGGCTGGATGTACCAGGACGTTCTGGCGGAGCAGGCGACCGTGGGCGCGCCGCCCGATGATTTCAATGCGAACGGCCAGGACTGGGGCTTTCCGCCCATGATCCCGGACAAGCTCAGGGAAAGCGGCTATGACCTGTTCATCCGCACGATCAGGAAGAACATGCAGCACATGGGCGCGCTCAGGATCGATCATGCTCCCGGGCTGTTCAGGCTGTTCTGGATCCCGAAGGGGATGGGGGCCGCGGACGGCGCCTATGTGCGGTGCAATCAGGAAGACCTCCTCAGGATCATCGCACTCGAGAGCGTTCGAAACAGAACACTGGTGATCGGCGAGGACCTGGGAACCATCACGGACGAGATGCGCCGGACGCTGCAGCACTTCGGCATTCTGTCGTACCGGCTTTTCTATTTTGAAAGGAACTATCCCGACCCGGCATTCCTGCCGCCGGAACGCTACCCCGCCATGGCCCTTTCCGCGATCACGACCCACGACCTTCCGACCGTGTACGGATACTGGTCAGGGCGGGACCTGGACGTGAAAAAGCAGATAGGGATCATCAGCGACGAGGCGCAGTATGCACGGCAGAAGAGCGACAGGGAACGGGACCGGAAACTGATCCTCCAGGCGCTCCAGGCGCGGGATATTCTCCCCGGCCCTCTCTCCGTTGATCCGTCGCGCATTCCGGCGATGACACCGGAGCTGTGCCGTGCAATTTACCGGTATCTCTCCGTCTCTCCGTCCAAGCTCGTGCTCGTGAGCCTTGACGACATAGTCGCGGCCATGGATCAGCAGAATCTGCCGGGCACGGTGTCGGAATACCCCAACTGGATGCAGAAGATCCCGCTGCTCCTCGAAGAGATGATGGCCGACCCCCGCTGGCAGGACCTTGCCGACATGTTCCGGACCACCCGTGTCATGGACCGTGAAAGCGCGGAAGCCCCATCGGCGCTGCAGGACTTTGCTGCTTCCCGCCGCATTCCGGAGTGAGCGTCAGGAAGAACTATGAGCGGATGTTTACAAACAGGCCAGATTACGTGTCATGATGCGGGGGGGCGCGAAGTAGCGTGCGCCGGCACGGGGCAGGATGGAGAGTTCAGGCGGGGCATTCCCTGGCCCGAACCGAGATTCGAGGTCAGGGGGGAAACAATTCTTGACCGGTTGACCGGACTGGTATGGCTTGGCGATGCGAATTTCGCCGAGTTTCCCCTGTCCTGGCAGGAAGCGCTCGATGTTGTCGGTGCAATGAACCGGGAAAGGGCATTCGGATCCGGCGACTGGCGCGTTCCGAACCGGCGGGAGCTGCGGAGCCTCATGAGCCTTCAGACGAGCAGGCCGGCCCTGCCCGCAGGACATCCCTTCAAGAATGTTTTCTCCGGCTGGTACTGGACTTCCACCAGTGCCGCGCTGAACCCCGCCTACGCCTGGTATGTTCACACCGAAGGGGCGCGCATGTTTTACGGCTCCAAAGCTCAGTATTTTCTCGTGTGGCCTGTACGGGGCGAAGGCTCCCGGGTGCTGCCCCGTACCGGCCAGCAGCATTGTTTTGATACTGCCGGCGCCAGGATCTCCTGTTCCGGGTCCGGGCAGGACGGTGAACTGCGCCTGGGTGCAAAGTGGCCGTTGCCCCGTTTTGAACCGGGAGACGATGCCGTTCTCGACCGTCTTACCGGCCTTCGGTGGCAGGTGCATGCGGATCTGACCGGAAGGCCGGTCACCTGGACCGAAGCTCTTGCTTGCGCTGCCCGGCTGGGTCAGGGATGGCGGCTGCCGAACATCAACGAACTGGAATCCCTGGTCGACAGCAGCAAGTACGCGCCGGCTCTTCCCGAGGGACATCCGTTTGAAAACATACAGGAGGGATACTGGTCATCGACGACCAGCATGTTCGAACCGGACTGGGCATGGGCCCTGTACCTTGCGAAGGGCGCAATCGGTGTCGGACAGAAGGGCGGGCCTCATTTTTTTGTCTGGCCTGTGACTGGTTGACGATGCGGCTTCTTGCGTGAATTCTGGAGTGAGCGCATTCCCCGCAGCTTGCTGCGGGGCCTTGCCCCCAGCGTTTACGAGTGGAACCGCGAGTGCAGGGGGTTAGCGAGCGAATACGATTATAATTACACCTTGAGAATCGAGATTCCCTGCAGATGCCTATACGAACCTTCATTTGCTGCAGGGAGCTTCAATTGGGAACCCCCAGGGGC
>MHEA01000132.1:5767-9750 GCA_001805085.1 Nitrospirae bacterium GWC2_57_9 | reverse complement strand
CTCGTCATATACTTCCTGTTACCGAGTCTCTTTCTCCACTTTACTCATAATAGTTCTCAGAATATCGAAATCCTTATCATGCACCTTCCGGGTGCCGGTAAGAGAAGCTTTGATTCCCTTGAGGATCGACAGATCCATGGTGAGGAGTGCGTCCTGAATCTTCTTGCCGGTCTCCGCGTCCATGTGGCTGGTCGCCACAAAGACATGCTCCGGGAGTTCCGGCGATTTTGCGATTATTTCGAGCCCCTGGTTCCTGTACTTCTCCGCGATGTCAGGCATAAGTCCGCCTGCGTCGAACATGCCGCTCCTGACACTAAGGGCAACGTTGTCATGGCTCCCCACGAACGCATGCTTGTTCAAGTCCTGCGGATGAATGCCTTCATTCATGAGCAGGTAAAGAGGTACCACGTGGGTGAGCGTGGAGCCCTTTTCGCCGAATGCGAAATTCCTTCCCTTGAGCTGCTTGAGCGATGTCAGGCCGCTGCCTTTTTTTACGACAATGACGCCGTAAAAAGTCGGTTTACCGTCGTTGATGATCTGGACGAGCGGCTTGAGATGCCGCGGCCCGCTTTCCGTTGCGTAGACGATGGGGCCCATGTAGGAAAAGTCGTACTTGCCGCTTCCCACCTTCTCCGCTGCATCCTCGTAGGACTGCGCCACCCGAACCTCGACAGGTTTCCCTATTTTCTGCGAGATGTAGTCGGCGATGGGTTTGAAAATCTTATGAAGTTCCTGTGCCGACTTGTACGGGTGCACGCCCATGACGAGTGTGTCATTGGCCCACGCGGGCGTGACGGTGAGGAGTACTGTACACACAAACGCTGAAATGAGGTGCATTAGCCTGTTCATGTTTTTTCTCCTTTCCCTGGGTTTTTGTATCTTCTGATGAAATGGTAGCACCAGGTGCGCCCGTTGTCAATTAAATCTTGTTTTTACAATATTATTTGGTAATAAATAACTCCTTGTTTTCGCGTGATTTATATAATAAGTCGGGAACAGATTCTAAGTGAATTGCCGCTAATTGAAGCTCCCTGCAGTCCTGCTGTCAGGCAGATAAAAACATGCCCCCGGTCCCGTCTTTCTTGCCGGGCCGCGCTTTAATTCATGAAAGCGCGCTACTGCCTTCCGTGATACCTTCACCCCTATTGACATCGCGGCCCTTGGATATAGGATTAGATTATCTTCTTTTTTTCTGTTGGCCGAAAGGACAAGATCTTTAAAATACTGTCTGCAGGCCTCTGAGGAGAAGGAATGAAGAGGAACTTTTCCACTGAAAAAGGAGGACACCCGTGAGAAGAAGAATACCAGCGCAGAGGATAGTATGCATCGTACTGCTTACCGCAATGATCGCTTCCCTGGGAATTGCCTATGGCCAGGACGCGGGAAAAAAAGCATCAAGTTACCTGCCTGTTGATATCGAAGAAGACTTCACTTCGACCATGTCGCGGCTCAAGGGCGAAAAATCCGGCGTGATGAAGCGCCAGATGGATCTGCTCAACGAGCGCTACGATTTGAGCAACCGTCCGGCAAAGGGCGTGACCATGTCCCGCGGCAAGCCTGTCCAGGAAGGGGTGCGGGCCAGGCTCCCGAAGGGAATGACCTGGGAAAAGCTGGCAGCCATGAGCCCTGAAGAGATCAGGGAGAATAACCTGATGCCGAAGGGATTCCTGCCCCTGCCTCATCCGAAGCATGCGGAAGGCGGCATGGTCTTCCCCCAGTTCCACATCGACCAGATCAAAAAACAGGACGCCCGCGACCTCACCCGGTTCGATGTCGATTTCGACCTGCCGGACCACTTTCTCCCGGAATTTCCGCCCGCCATCTTCCTGACAACGAGGCCGGACCTGGGCGACGTATCGAAAGGCAAAGTGGTGACCATCGCCAACTTCTTCGAACTGTTTAACGGCATCCTGAACCCAAAGCAGCTCGAGGGCCTGAGGCTGCTCGTTACTCCCTTCCCGCAGCAGCAGTTCAACGCTACCGAAGACCGCCGCTCCGAGCGTCCGAGCCTCGGGGTTGCCTGTTTCGACTGCCATGTAAACGGCCACAGCAATGCGGCGACCCATCTTGTCGGGGATATCCGCCCCCAGGAGTTCCGCCGCCGTATCGACACCCCGAGCCTGCGGGGCGTCAACATCCAGCGGCTGTTCGGATCGCAGCGCGCTCTCAAGAGCGTGGAGGACTTCACGGAATTCGAGCAGCGGGCGGCCTACTTTGACGGAGACCCCGTGATCGCAACGAAGAAAGGCGTGAACATCCTCGAAAGGGGAAGCCAGGTGCATTTCATGGGGGAATTTCAGAATATCATGGATTTCCCGCCTGCGCCGAAGCTCGGCATTGACGGCAGGCTCGACCCGGCCAAGGCGACCCCCGCTGAGCTGCGCGGCCAGGAGCTGTTCTTCGGCAAGGCCAAATGCGGCTTCTGCCATCCGGCGCCCTATTACACGGACAATCTCATGCACAATTTACGGGTCGAGCGGTTCTACAAACCGCACCTGATCAACGGAAGGATGGCCGCTTCTGACGGGATGATCAAGACCTTTCCCCTGCGCGGGATAAAGGATTCCTCTCCCTACCTGAACGACGGGCGGCTCCTCACCCTTGAGGACACGGTGGAGTTTTTTAATCTGGTGAGCGGCACCAGGCTGAATGAACAGGAAAAGAGGGAACTCGTAACCTTCCTGCGGGCGCTTTAGCCTGGGATAGAGGGAAAGGGCTTCCGGGGCGCCTCCCTCGTACCTCATTCCTGAACCAGGTATCGCTATTCGCGTCAGTTTCTTTCGAGGAGCAAAAAATGCGGCGAGAAAGTCTCTTTTCTCGCCGCAATAACCTTTCAGCGGCTTTACTGTTGACATGAAGCCCCCGCACGAACTGCAGGGAGCTATTCCCGCCATTGAGAGATGATGTTGTTCCGTAATTGCCCGGGTTTACACTCTCCACCTTGTCTTTTTTTTCATATTCCCTATAATAGAGTGGTCCTTTACCCTTGTGCCCCTGCCTCGTCAATCAGGGGGGAGATCCTGGAGGTAGTGTCATGAAACAGACTGTCCTTGCACTGCTTTTTTTGTGGGCTATCACGGTGTTCACCCTTTCAGGCTGTACCCGCTCGGACATGCGCGTGCCTCTCGGCGCCGTCACCAGCATACACAGCGGCTCGCTGGAACGGTTCAAGGACAATGCCTGGACCGCGATGACTCCGGGAAACAAACTCTTTGCCGGCGACCGTCTGAGAACCAATGACACGGGTTACGCCGTCATCACCCTCGACAGGATCGGGCGCTTCCTCCTTGCGGGCAGCTCCGAATACGAGGTGGGGGCCGACGCAGCTGATTTTAGGTCCTTTCTCCGGAAGGGATCGATCTGGTACTACTCGCTTCTGTCCAAGGGCGGCAAGATGAACATCAGCACCTTCACCGCCGTAGCCGGCGCCCGGGGCACGGCCTTTTCCGTGATCACCAACGACGAGGGGACCGATGTCTGCACCTGCGACGGGACCGTGGATTTCGCGGCCAGGAACGGCGCAGCCTTCCCGGTCCGGGCCGGTCGGTTCAGCATGATCAAGAAAGGCGAGCGCACGGGGGAGGGCGGTGACGGAAAGCGGCTGCTGGCGCAGCTCAGGAAGGGCGATCTGCGCGGATACGGCATCTGCCTTCGCTGCCATCAAGATGGAAAAAAGCCGAATGACATCACGCTTCAATCCCAGGCGGGGACCTAAATACCGAGCAGGCGCGGGCAGCCCATCCTGTCGCCTCTAAAATGGCTGCAACTATAGTTATCGCAATCGCTCCTCAAGGTTTCGACCGGTGCCAATCGGCAGGAGGAACGATCCGAGTTGACAGGCCGCGAACAAACGGGTAAACTGACTGCCTATCGCAGTTCATTTTTTTTTAACCGGGAGGCATCCATGGATAAACCGAGCAAATCGGCGTCAGGACTGAAAGAGCTTATCAATCACGCGATCAGCGACCTCGAGATCACTCCGG
>MHEA01000132.1:5443-5757 GCA_001805085.1 Nitrospirae bacterium GWC2_57_9 | reverse complement strand
CCAGATCATGAACCATGCGCACGAGGACGGTCACCTCGACAAGGAAGAGAAGGTCCTGCTGGCCCAGTTCCACGACATGATAAACAACGGCACCATCAAGCGGGTCCGCGGCTAGGCATTGCCGGGTCCCGCCGAAAAGAAAAAGAAACAGAAGAAAAGCCGGCATTCTGCCGGCTTTTTTAATTGACGCAGGGCCGGGAAACAGCATCAAAGTAGTATGCCCCACCCGCGCTCCCCCCCTCGCGCGTTTCTCGTTGCGCCCTTGTGCTATGATAAATCCAGGTTGCAGCGGAAAGTCTGTTTTCTTACCAAAG
>MHEA01000132.1:3584-5431 GCA_001805085.1 Nitrospirae bacterium GWC2_57_9 | reverse complement strand
ACTCAGCCGATACGATGCGGACAAGGAGCTTCTGCGCACGGCGATCATGGCGGAACTGGATGCCATCAACCTCTATGAACAGATGGCCGACACCACCGAGAATGGAGCGCTCAAAAAAATATTCCTCGACGTTGCCCGGGAAGAGAAGACCCATGTGGGCGAGTTCCAGGCCCTGCTGATAAGCCTCGATCCTCAGCATGCCGACGAGCTGCGCACGGGTGAGCAGGAAGTGATGGAAAAGACGGAGGTCCGGAACGAAGCGGCATGATCTCCCCCCGCGGAGCGAAAGCGCAGGAACCTTGAAATCCGGTATTGCAATCGGAGCATATTGCGGAGTACTATATTGTCATGAGCGAGCCGAAAAAAGTCACTCCTTTTTTTCTGTATCTCCTGATCCTCGCGATGCCGGCAGGACCGGCCAATGGGGAGCACCCCCTCGGACCGAATGAGGAAAGGGGATCGACGGCGCGTCAGCATCGGGTTCTGCCTCCGGCCGTAACCGAGCAGCAAGAATATTACGACCTCTGCGGGTGCTGCGAAAAGGACCTGCAGTGCGAGATGACCGAGAAGGCTATCAGGTGGAAGGACGGGAAAAAATACGATTCCGTGACCAGTTGGAAGGTGAAGTGGGATTATGCGTACAACCGCTCCTCCCATGCCTGCTTTGCCGACAACTTCCGGGTGACGATGAATGTCGTCTTTCGTCTTCCCCGCTGGACCTGCCCCGAACCGGTTTCGCAGGCGCTCGTGGACAAATGGACGCCCTATATCACGAACCTCGTGGAACATGAGAACGGCCACCGCGACCTGGCCCTCACGGCCGCACATGACCTTACCCGGGCCGTGGCTGAAATGCCGCCTGCCCGGACCTGTTCCGACCTCGACGCTGCCGTCGATGCCATGAGCCGGGAGTGGATGAAAAAACTGGATGAAGACCAGGCCCTGTTTGACGCTCATACCGGGCACGGCTTCGCGCAGGGAGTGATGTTCCCCTGATTCCGCCTGAAAAACAAAAGCAGGCCGGTTTCCCGGCCTGCTCCTCAATATGCTCCAGATGCTCCATTCGTTTGCTGCTTCCCGATCTAGAACCGGTCGTAGGTGTCGCCCTTGAAATCGGTCACGCCGTTATCCAGGCCGCTGTCCGCAATGCGCAGGCTGCCTGCCGCTGAACTTTCGAGCGTGTCGGCGCCTCCCGCTTTCTCCAGATCGAACCTGTCATAGACGTTGCCGTCGAAATCGGTCACGCCGTTGTAGCGAGTGCCATCGGCCTCGCGCAGGCTGCCTGCAGCCGAGCTTTCATGTACACCCACACCGCCCATGCCGTCCGACGGGGTAATCGCGAAAATATCCTGCGGCGCGCCGCTGTAGTCCGTGATGCCGTTTGCGAAAGCGGTGCCGAAACCAACTGCAAGAACTATTGTCAATACTGCGATAAATGTCTTTTTCATGGTAGGTCTCCTTTTTCAATTCAATTATACACCTTGCGTTTTTTTCCTGCTTACCAATGGATCAGTCCGATCATAATGCATCACCTCTTTTTAATGTCCTCTTTACCCGTAAATATTGCATACGTCGTGCCAGATCAAGCCGGAGCATAACTGTCCGAAATTGCAGAGAGTCCGTTCTCGCGAGGAGATCGCTCTGTATCACCTGCTCCGGCAACCTGTAGGATATGCTGCTCCGAACTTTCCGGTCTGCACGGGCTCGGCGTTTTCAAACGTCGTTCCAGGGCAGAACGCAGATCACGCATGCATGATGAATTCGTAAAAAGCAAGATTCGCCACAGAAAGCACATAGAGCACATAGGTAAGACCTAAAAATGCTAAACATTTTCTCAGAGCCTTCTG
>MHEA01000132.1:0-3496 GCA_001805085.1 Nitrospirae bacterium GWC2_57_9 | reverse complement strand
ATGCGCATCCACGACGGCACGCCCATGCCGGCGACCATCCCGGTCAGGAAGATCAGCAGCGCGACGATGGCCAGAGAAGCGTCGAACTGCCATGCCAGGAATGAGATGGTGACGGGCATGGCGTTCTGAACGGAAAATACCGCAACCAGGACGACGACAAGGACAACGAGAACGATCGCGAGCATTGTTTCCTCCTCAGGAACGATAGAGTCGAAAATTGCCTCACACGAAGCCACGAAGGCACGAAGATGAAGCTGCTTGATTTTCTCATCTGTTTTCTTTGTGATCATTGTGGCTTTATATGAGAAAAAGGCTTATCAGGATTTGCTCAAAAAGAGATTCCATCGCTTAATCCCCATTGCTTAATCAAATTGTATCGTATAGTACAGGTCAACGCCGCTCGTGGCCCCGCTCCGGCTCTCGAGCTCCCAGTTCCTGCCGAAGCGGTACCGGAGGCGAAAGAGGCTTTCGCCGGTAAAGAGCGCGTAGCCGTAGCTGATGTACAGCCGGCGGGAGAGATATTTCCCGATCGTTACCAGGGAGCGGGAAACCTCGCCTTTTCCTGACTCGATATCGATCGTATCGAGTCCGAGCCGGTTCTTGATCTGGTCCTGCAGTGCCACGGACTGCCCTGCGGACAGCAGCGCCGCCGCCGCCCGCATCAGCAGGGCGCCCTGTTCCTGGTCCTGTCCCAGGGGATGACCGAGCACGATATAAGCAAGGATGTCCGTCTCGGGCAGGGCCGGCTCGGAGTAGAGCTTCACCACCGGTCTTTGGAGCGTTCCGCTCACGAGCACCCCGGCCTTCACTTCGTTTACCGTTTTGAGCGCGAGGATGTCCAGGGTCGGGTTCCCGATTGCTCCCCCGGCGAAAAAGAGGCGCCCCCGCGTGATGTCCAGGCTTACCCCGTAGATGCCGTATCTCCCCTTGATCACCTTGATCTCGCCTTTACCGGTCATCTCCTGCAGAGAACGGATCGTCAGCAGCACTTCTCCGCCGAGGCTCGCGTCCACGCCCTCGGCCTTGACGATCACCCGGTCCCCCAGGATCACCCTGATATCGATCTCCATGGCCATCCGGGCCGCTGTCTCCTCCTTTTGTCCGCCCACGATGACCACGTCCTCGCTCGGCTCGATCGGACCTTCCGCGGGCGGGCCGTAGACCAGCAGTTCCGGCACCCGTACTTCTCCCTTGGCCGTCAGTTTTTTCGGTGTTCCCTCGAACTCGATCTTCGGGCTGACCTGCAGCCGCATCTGGGGCAGGAACATCGCCTGGAACCGTTCGCCCTCGAGGCTGCCTTCATAGCGCGCGGGCAGCCACCCTTCCAGGAAGACCGCTCCTTTCCCCTGGAGGCTCCCCTTGCCGGAACGGGCTTTGAACGACGCGATCCTGATCGTGCTCCCCTCCATCCCCGCATCCAGAAGGATGTCCGTGACATGGATCCCGGCAGCCGGAAAATAGGCGGCCGCGTTCCCCAGCCGCAGCGTGCCCCGGGGAGAAGGGGCGCTCCAGGTCCCGCCGATGCGCAGGTCGAGATCCAGTTGCCCGCGTGTCTTCTGCACCAACCCGGGAAAAAGCAGTGACAACAGCCCCATTTCCCGGACCCGGCCGGAGAGTGCGCCCCGGAGCGGGCCGTCCCGGTTGAGCGCGATCGGCAGCCGCGCGGGAAGCGGCGCCTGCAGGTTCGCGTCGATCCGGCCTTGCTCCGCAAAGACCAGGGAAAGCTTGCCCTCCAGGACCTCTCCGCGCCAATGGAGGGCGAGGTCCGCTTTCCGGAGTTCGGCCTTCACTTCCAGCCCCCGGATCGTGCGGCTGATGCCGCCCTTGGACAGGTCCACGTTCCCCGACACCTCGAGCAGTCCGTCAGGCAGAACCTTTCCCGTGATGCGTCCGCTCGTGAACCCGTGCACGGTCAATCCCGTCAGCCACTCGTTCAGCCGCGCTATGTTCAGTTCCCTCCAGTCCAGTGCAAAGGAACCGGAAAGCGGACCTGTTTCGCCTGAGCCCTGCAGCCGGACCAGCTCTCCTCCTTTTCCGGTCAGCACAACAGGGGAGAGGGAAAAGCGCGTCCGGGAGATGATCAGGGAGGCGGGTTCTGTGGTTTTCCAGACGCCCTCAGGATCGGAACCGGAGAACCGAAGGATCGTGCCCTGCCAGGTCTTCTCCTGCCAGGAACCGGCCAGGCTGGCCGCGATCTCGTAGATCGATGAACGGAGCGCTGCGCTGACGCGGTGGTCCCTGAGGCTGCCGGCAGCGTCGAGGGCCAGGGAGTCAAAACGCACAAGATCATAGGCGCCGTTTTGCAGGGAAAGCTTCAGGGAAAAAGGAAAGCCTTCGCGGTCCTCGATCCTGGCGCGCAGGTCCAGGGAGCCCGCCTTGACGCCGTTCATCGCCAGTCTCCGGCCATGAAGGGTCACGGAACCGGAGTAGGCTCCTTCTTTTTTTCGCACTCGTCCTTCCATGCGGGCCCGGCCGGCGGCCCCGGGTTTGAGCAGGGAGAGGTCGGACAGCCCTACGGAAAAATCAAAGCCCCTGGCGAGATCGCCCTCTGCTTTCCCGTGGAACCCGGTGCCCTCGAAGACCATGCGATCGAGGGCGATGGTTCCCTGGTCCAGGCGCGCGGCAGCGTCTCCGCGCAGCGCTTCGCCGCGAATACGGCTTTTCAGCAGGCGCAGCGATAATCTTCCCCGCGGCTGCCTGTTCTGCGGAAGCCGGACAGTACCGTCCAGGTCCATGTTGATTGTTCCGGGCCAGGCGGGAGCGATATGCGCGGGGTTCATGTTCCTGGCCCTGAGGGATGCCGAGATCGTAAGCAGCTTCTTCCAATTCATGCGCGCGGAACCGCGCAGGGTGCCTTCAAACCAGTTTCCGTTTATGGCCGTTAATGCCAGCGACGAGGTTGTTCCCCGGAAACCGGCCTCGAGCCTCCCGGCCTTCCAGCCCCTGTCTTTTTGTTCGAGGACAAATGACCCCTCGTACTCCTGCTGGTTCCCGCTGATGCTGATGCTGCCGTTCAGATCATTGAGAAAAGGAACTTCTCTTGACAGGTCTATCCCGGCCAGCGCGAGGTCTCCTTGAAAAACCGGGCTTTCGGCTCCGAAGACCAGTTCTGCCTGACCGGTAACGCGGCCGCGCCTTCCCGGCCTGGACAGAACTGCGCTCCTCAAACGGAGCGAGCTGTTGGTGACTGCGAGGCCGGCCTGGAGGCGCACGATCCTTGCGGTACCCGAGAAGAGCGTTGTCTCGATGCTGCCGTCCAGCTGCGCAGGTGCTTCCGTGCCGGCGAGGTCCGTCGTGATCTCGATACGGTCCACTCCGGAGACCGGTTTCCAGGCGATCACCTGCAGGTCCGCGCGCAGCGCAGGGCGTTGAAACCCGGCAAGCAGCGAACCGCTTGCCTGGAACCCTGGCATCCTGAGGGACAGGTCCCGGACCAGGATCGTTCCGAGGGAGAAAAGGAGGTCGCCCTGGAATGAGTCGATACGGACAGGCTGCT
>MHEA01000131.1:21013-21794 GCA_001805085.1 Nitrospirae bacterium GWC2_57_9 | reverse complement strand
CGTTTCTCCAGAACGTACCTGCCGATCGGTTCCGCGGAAGGAGCGCCCGGGACCTCGAAGGACCCCAGTTCCCAGCGGCCCCTGATGCCCAGCGCATTCGCCGAAAAATGAAGGTGACACATGGCGATGCCGCAGTCCAGGCGATGGTAATCCTTGCCCTCCCGGTCCTGCTGTTTCACCTTGTACGCAAGGATCTCGCGGTCCCTGAGCACGAACCTCCACGGCTGTTTGTTCATCCACGACGGCGCCCAACGGGTCGCTTCCAGCACCTGCATAAGACGCCGGTCCTGCGTGACACCCTCAGGCAGGGTCTGGCCATGCTGCTGCCAGAAAAAGAGCTGGTCGATCGGCTTGCGTGCCTTCGAACCCGCCAGCGTTCTCAACAGGCGGTTCGTCACGCTTTTTG
This sequence comes from Nitrospirae bacterium GWC2_57_9, assembly GCA_001805085.1. GTDB lineage: Bacteria > Nitrospirota > UBA9217 > UBA9217 > UBA9217 > MHEA01. The sequence continues at coordinate 21,388 of MHEA01000131.1, read as the reverse complement.
CCGCGGGAAGGCCGATCGGGCTGAGCACGATCATCCGCCATGCATCGTCAAGCCCGAGCGCGGCGCGGAGCGTCGCCTCTTTGAACATCAACCCTACCCAGCAGGTACCGAAGCCGCGGTCCGTGGCTTCGAGCACCATCTGCTCGAAGCGGAAGCCTGCGTCGGTCAAGTACCCTTCGCCTTCACGGGCGGCAAGCACGAGGTAATGAGGGGCATGGATGGTCTTGCCGTAATCGCCTATGAGCCCTTTGATCTCCCTGCCCATCTGCGCGTCCGTGCAGAGATGGAACCGCATTTCGGCCCCGGTCACCGCCTGCGCGCAATCGCCTGCGCGGCGCACCGACTCCAGCGCATCGAGAGGCGCCGGCACAGACT
>MHEA01000131.1:20709-20913 GCA_001805085.1 Nitrospirae bacterium GWC2_57_9 | reverse complement strand
TCTGCAACCATCTACAATAATGATGCAGATTAGAAGAAATTTATGGTGATGTCAATGGCTTCGACCGAATTAATTTTTCAGAGGAAACGCAGGTTGAGTATTCCGGCGATAGCCGCATACCACGCGGGGGGCATGTTCGAAGATCTTGCTCAAGGCTGCATCTCTGCAGCAATTATCAGGCGATCCGTATTCTTCACGATGAAG
>MHEA01000131.1:0-20683 GCA_001805085.1 Nitrospirae bacterium GWC2_57_9 | reverse complement strand
CCGGCGGGGTTATGCTTTTTCCCTCTCCCCGCCGAACGTCTCCACAACCTTCTTTACCAGGCCGGGCAGCGACGGGTCCCGCGCGCCCATGATCAGAACGCAGTCTTCCGGTTTCGCATCCGTTTTTAACCGGGCCAGCAATTCATCGCGGTCCTTTACCGTACGAGCAATGAACGGAACAGGACCGAGGCCATTGATGATATCATCCGAGGATATATTCTTCTGCGCCGTGCCGCCGGCATAATAGATCGGCAGGAGATAGAGCGAGTCCTGTTGCCGGAAAGCGGCACGGAAGGTCGAGATGTATTCATCCTTCAGGAACCGCGTCGGGCCGAACCCGTGCGGCTGGTATACCGCGATGATCCGGCCCGAAAGGCCGCGCGCTGCCCGAACGACCGCCGCTATCTTTGCCGGGTTATGCGCAAAATCGTCTACCACGTGCACGTTCTGCCTGGTCCCCGTCACGGCAAAGCGCCGCGCCACGCCCTCGTAATTCCTGACCGCTTCGGCAAGCGCTCGCGGTTCACAGCCGAAGTGCTCGCAAACGCAGAGCGCCGCGCACAGGTTCTCCAGATTGTGCTCCCCCGGAAGAGGCAGATGATATTCTGCACCGCCGCGGACAAGCTTGACCGACGCCGGCAGCAGCTCTGCATGGTCAGGCCGCCATGAGCCGGAACCGTTCCGGCCGAAGCGCACGTTCGCAGGCAGGGAGGCAAGGACCGGATCGTCGGCATTGGAAGCCGTCCAGGAAGACCGTGAGACCAGGGTTTCGAAGAGCGCTGCTATCTCGTCAACGCTTTTGTGGTCCTTGGAAACGTTCAGGATGACCGCTGCTGCCGGACGATATTTCACGAGCGTGCCGTCGCTTTCGTCCGCCTCCACGACGAGCAGATCGGAGCCGCCGCCATAGGCGTTCCCGATGAGCCCCTGCTTTTCGAGCCTGCGCAGGCCCGCGCCGCTTATGAGGGAGGGCGATTTTTCGCAGGCGCTCAGGAATTCGAATATCATTGCCGTGACCGTCGACTTGCCGCTGGTGCCGGCAATGGCTATCGACTTTTTCGCGGCCATGAGCGCGGACAGCAGATCGGAGCGGTGAATGACGGGAATGCCGCGTTCCCGCGCGGCTGCGATGTCGGGATTCGAGTCTTCTATGGCCGTTGAGATGCAGACGACATCGGTATCCGCGGTCACCCCGGAGCCGTCCTGCAGAACGATAGAACATCCCAGCCCTTCCAGCGACTGCCGGATAAAAGCGGTGTCCTCATTTGCATGAAAACGATCGGATCCGGAGACCGTGATGCCCTGAAAACGGAGGTATTGCGCGAGCGCGCTCATGCCGCTGCCGAAGATGCCGGTAAAATGGATACAGCGGCAAGGGCGTTCGCCGAGGACGAGGGCCGGAGGTTCGATGTAGACGAGCGTGCCCTCGGGGACCGCCTCAAAAAGGCGGATGACGTCATGATTGCGGAGGCAGACGCACCCGTGCGAGAGAGGAGTGCCGATCAGGTCTTCCCGGCCGGTGCCGTGAATATAGATGTAGCGCTCATAAGAGTCGATGCCGGGGCCCTTGTTGATCCCCATCTCAAGGCCTTCCAGCCTCAGAATGCGGGTCAGGATCAGGTTATCTCCGGTCAGGCCGTGGTCCCAATCCTCTCCCGTGTCTTCGCGGTCCCTGAAAACGCGGCCGGCAGGAGCGCCGGCACCGTATTTTTCCTTGATCCGGTGAAGACCCACCGGCGTTTTGAGCGAGTTCTCACGGTTGCCGTTCCCGAAGCGGGACGTGGAAGCGTCGTATCGTTCGATGATCGTACCGTTGCTGCAGACAAGGAGTTTCTGCGTTTCGACGGACACGACGAGATAGGGATCTGCGGGATCCGTTAAAAGATGGCCCAATTTTCGGTAAATGCGGGTTAGCTGAACATTCTCCATCTAAATCGCTGCTTTCTATCAAGAATTTTTTCTGCAACTGCTCGTTGCCCTTCCCGGGTAAGGCTGCGCAGTGAGGACAGTCAGTTTTCCAAAAAATCATGTCATTTTAACCCGTTCCGCTGCCGACGTCTAGAGAAAGAATTAGTTAAGTCAGGTTTTTCCGAATCGTTTTCTGCGACTGCGCGATGATCTAAAGCATTGCGCCACGATGCTCATTACGACGAACGGGAAGAGGATAGGCAGTCCGTTTGCTCATATGCGGTATATTCAAAAAAATAAATTTGAGAACATTGATAGCGATTACTGCTACTATTTACATTTCATCATGGATCCTTTGGACTTGACCGGGCTCGCACCGCTCATGGCCAGAACAGCGGGCATTCCGGAGATCGTGATCGGTCTGATAGACGGACCGGTTGCCCTGACCCATCCGGACCTTACCGGTGAAACGCTTCGCGAGATCCCGGGCCGCACTTCCCAATGCAAGGACCCGGACAGCGGGTCGTGCAGGCACGGGACATTCGTCGCCGGTATTCTGAACGCAAGGCGAAGTTCACCTGCGCCCGCCATCTGCCCGGCATGCACCCTCCTGATCAGACCCGTTTTCTCCGAGATAGAACCGTGCGGCGGGCAGCTTCCCTCCGCAACGCCCGTGGAACTGGCCTGGGCGATACGGGACTGCATCGATGCCGGTTGCCGCATCGTGAATCTTAGCATCGCTCTGGAAGAGCCTTCTCCCGAGGGAGACCGGGATTTGACGGATGCCCTGGACCAGGCAGCCCGGGAGGAGGTCATTGTGGTTGCAGCAGCAGGCAACCAGGGGGTGCTCGGGGGTTCGGCCCTGACCCGCCATCCCTGGGTTTTGCCTGTTGCGGCCTGTGATCTCCAGGGAAGGCCTTCCCCCTACTCGAACCTGACCGGTTCGATCTGCAGGAACGGGCTCTCCGCGCCCGGAGAAAAGATCACGAGCCTGGGAAGCGACGGGGAACGGGCCGCCTATTGCGGAACCAGCACTGCCACTCCTTTTGTCACGGGCGCTATCGCGCTTCTCTGGTCTGAATTGCCTGAATCGCATTCTCTCGAGATACGGTCGGCCATCAAAAGCCGGTCCCTGCATGGACGCGGCTTCAGCTTTCCCCCGCTGCTTGATGCCTGGGGCGCCTATTGCTCTATCAGGGGAGACGGAAGGGTGGAACAGTACAGAAGAGGCACAAAAAAGGCTGCATGAAAATTACGGGTGGTGCAAGAATTGTTGCAGACTATGCTTTTTATTGCGCCCTTCTGTGCTTAAACATGCAGTTTTTCTTGACCTCAGCGCTATACTTATATAAACTGCCAATCCAGAAAATCGAACTAAGGGGGTATCGGTGAGCACTACCTGTGAAACAACTGCTGCCTTCACCTGTTTCAACAGGGAAGGCCTCGCAACGCTCCTTCCGCATCAGGGATCTGCACTGCGCAAGATCGACGGGGTCTTCCTCAACAAAGCAAATCCCACGTTCATAACGGGCATGAAAAAGATCGAGCCCGGCGATCCGGATCTCGACGGACACTTCCCGGGCGCGCCCACCTATCCCGGCTACGCCCAGGACGAATTCACCTGCCTTACGGCTGCGGCGCTCGTCCTGTATTTGAACGACGGGCTCGAACGCAACCCGCATGTGGTCCAGAAGGTCTGCCGCTACAAGCGGGCGGTCTCTCCCGGGGACACGCTCAGGGCTGAGGTGGTCCTGAAGAGCAGGAGAAGCCGGTTCTTCCATTTCTCAGCGGAGATCAGGAATCAGCACGAAGAGATCGTTGCGGAGTACGAAAAGATCGTCGGTGTTCTGTGAGTTCCTTATTATCATTATCCTGCTAAGCCGCTTTTTTCATCCATTCAAAAAAGCCGCGCATCTCGTTCGGGAGCTGGGCAAGCGTATCCCGAAGCTCTTCCCGCGGCAGCCATTCACCCACCACGGAAAGGACGGCCCGTGCCTGTTCGCCGGCGGCCGCACGGTCAACACCGGTTCTCTCGCCCACCGCTGACAGGAATTTCTCCAGCGCGAAGGGTTCGGCCTCGGGTGTCTGCACTCTCTGCATGAGGTAGGGCCGTACCTCGGGCGGTAACGCGGCCGCGATATCCACCGCTTGACTGGAGGAGATCCTTTGGCCAAGAAGCTCGATAACCGAAGAGATCGCTCTGTTCGCGTCCTCGTCGGACCTGAAACGCGTTCGCTCCTTTACGAACTGCGCAAAATCGTCATACTTCATACTTCCTCCCATTAGATAAGTATTCCGCTGCATCACTCACTTTCAGTATACCATCGAAGGTGCCATGGTTCACGGTTCGGCTCGCGAAAAAAGAGGCCGGCCCGCATCTTCCGCCGCTTGCTGCAATACCTAAGATTCTGTAATGAGTGCCTCATTTGACATTCACAATTCCGATGCTATATTTTGATTGTCCTTTCTTGACGCGTGTCATTTACCGTGCACAAGGAATGGACACGGCCTATGCCGTGCGAATAAAGCTTTGAGAAAAGGAGGTTTGCTATGAATATGAAAAAGATCACGAGTTCGCTGTTATCGCTTCTCGCGGTCGCAAGTCTGCTCGTCTCACTGACCGGGCTTGCCGCTGCCGCAGGAGGGGCATCAAAGGACGAAAACAAACTGAAAGCCGAGATCACGATGCTGAACACGAATGCGAAATTGCCTCAAGCTGATCAGGTCATGAAAAAGCAGCTGACGGACAGTTTCAATGTAAAGAGCGACAAGATCAGTTCGTTGCTCGGCAGGAACATGCAGTATGGCGACGTGGCCGCAGTACTCGCGTTCGCGGACAAAATGTCCGGCGGAGTGACTGACGCGAACATCAACCAGGTCATGACCATGCGGCAAAGCAAGACCGGATGGAGCCAGATCGCCAAGAGCCTGAACGTGGACATTGCCGATGTGGCAAGCAAGGTGAGCGACTTCGAAGAGGACGCCCACAAGAGCATCAAGGAGGCTCTGGCCGAAGGGACGGCTGCCGGCAGGGGCGCCGGCGGGTCCGAGGACATGAGTAGTGAGGACCTGTCCGGGAGCGGCGCCGGCGGGACCGGTGAAGGAACCGGCGGAAGCGAGGACAGTATGTCCGGAGGTTCTGCAGGCGGCGGTACCGACAGCGGAACGACGGGCGGTACGGGAGGCGGCGGATACTAGGCCCTATAATGGACTGAAGACAGAGGCAGCAGGTTTCCGGCCTGCTGCCTTTTTTTGACCTGCAGTGGCCAGTCGAATAGATCACGTACCGAAAATGGGTTCAAACGGGAAAGGAAAGGCAGGAGGGCGTCCGTTTTCCTGCCATGGCACCAAACGCCCTGCCCCTACGAGCAACCGGATAGACAATCCCCACAGCAGGAAGGCTCTTCATAACAAAGGCCGGGATTTCTCACTTGGCTCAAAATGACGAGGGGCCTTCTGGGTTATCCTGCCCGTCATTATAATGCGGGCCTGCCCATCAGCGAAAAAGCAGCCGCCAGGATAAGGACCTGGATCAGCCAGCCGAGCAAACAGACACCGAAGGCGCGCAGTGTACTGGCATAGTCGAGCGCCTGCCTGACGCCGACCACCATGGCCGCGAACATCCAGACGGAGCTGACGAAAAAAACGATCTCCGTCAGCCCCGGGATGATGCCGAATATCCGTATCAGCCCCGGCGAGCTGGAAAAGCCGATCGTCCTCAGCAGTTGTCCCATATCGGCGCTGGTGCCGGCTTCGGGCAGCAGTTTCGCTCCGATCAGATAGGTGAGCGCCGCCCAGATGAACCAGCCCACAAAAGCGCCGATCAAACCGACAAGAATGCCCGCAGCCCCTGCTTTTCCCACGGCCCCGATCCCGGCTGCAAGGCTTGACAGCGCCACCACGGACAAAGCCTGGCCCATGGCCCCGCGATCCTTCTCGACCTCCTCGTAAAGGTCGGCGTTCAGTTTTGCCGCGCTCAGTATCCGGTTCTGGAAGGATGTCATGACAATCCCCTTTCGAACAGTGAGACGTATCCCTGTTTTTCCAAGTATACCGCCGGGAACCAGAAGGCCGGGTGATAAAGAATACGGACAAAGGAGTAATGGGAGGGAAGCGACAAAAGTCTGAGGCAGGAGCAGCTGATACCGGCCAACGGAAGAACCGGGAATATAGGTTCTTTGCAAGAAAGTTGAAAACAGGCAGAGAGAGAAGAGAACAGGTCGAGTTTAAACCAGGAAGCTTTAAGACCCCGATCGAAGTATGGTATTCACTGATTCGTCGAGGAATTATCCGTGTAAATCATACTAATAACTCCGCCCTTATCAATGTTAATTCTTCCAGCTTTTTCCCCGCATCCGGTGAACCGAAAAAAGTCAGGGGCTGTTGTCCAGCACGTTCCGCACTTTCCTGAGCAGTTCGGCCGGCGCCATCGGTTTCTGGATGAAATGGAACCCTTCTTCGATAATGCCTTTGACGCTCAAGATATCGCCTGCATAGCCGCTCGCGAACAGGACCTTTATTCCGGGCCTTGCTTTCTTCATCTCTTCATAGACGTCCCTGCCGTTCGCTTTCGGCATGATCACGTCCAGGACCGCGAGGTGCACCAGTTCCCGGTGTTCCCTGAACTTCCGGACAGCGTCTTCTCCGTCCCCGGCCGCGATGACGCGGTAACCCGCCTCCTCGAGCAGCGATGTCGTCAGCTCGCGGATAGCCGTGTCGTCCTCGGCAACAAGGATGGTCTCCGTTCCCCGGGGATGCTCCTTCGCCTCCTGCGGGCACTCCTCGACAAGCGCCTTCCCTTCGATCAGCGGCAGATAGATCCTGAAAACCGCTCCTTTGTCCGGCTCGCTGGATACGTTCAAAAAACCACTATGCTGCTTCACCACGGCGTAGACAATGGAGAGGCCCAGCCCCGTTCCTTTGCCCACTTCCTTAGTGGTAAAGAAGGGCTCGAAGATCTTCTCGCGGGTACTCCCATCCATGCCGAAGCCGGTATCGGCCACGGTGATCAGCGCATAGGACCCGGGAACCGCCGATCCGTACCCACTGGCCTGATCGGGCGGAATCTCCACCCGTTCGGAGCTGATCGTCAGGTGCCCGCCCGACGGCATGGCGTCCCGTGCATTCGTCGCCAGGTTCATAAGCAGCTGCTCGATCTGGCTGCCGTCCGCCATCACGTTCAGCTCCGCTGCCGACAGTTGCGTCTTAAGCGAAATATCCGCTCCGATGATCCGCACCAGCAGCTTTCCGACGTTCAGGATAACGTCGTTCAGGTTCAGCGGCCTCGACATCATACTCTGCTTCCGGCCGAAGGCGAGCAGGCTCTTGATCAGCTGGGTCGCGCGCTGCGATGCGTCGAGGATCGAGACCACATGCGCATTGAGCTTCTCATCGGCGATCTTTTTTCTCAGGATGCTGCCGTACCCCACGATCGCCGTCAGGATATTATTGAAGTCGTGGGCAATGCCGCCGGCCAGCCTGCCGATGGCCTCCATCTTCTGGGACTGCAGCAGCTGTTCCTCGAGCTTCTTGCGCTCGCTGATATCGATGAAGGTGACGACCGCGCCGATCACTTGGTTGCGCCGGGTGATCGGGTAGGACCAGTACTCCACCGGGATGCTGCCGCCGTCGGCGCGCCAGAACAGCTCGTTGTCCTTGTGACATCCTTGCCGCTCGCGGTAGGCACCGTAGATCAGGCACTCTTCCTCGGGATAGGGCGACCCGTCGGGACGGGTATGATGGACCATGCGGTGCACGTTCCTGCCGATCAGGTCCTCCGGTCTTTCATATCCCAGGATACGGACACAGGACGGATTGCAGAAGGTGCAGTTCCCCTCGGTATCGACACCGTAGATCGCCTCGGCGGTGGAGTTCAGGAGCAAACGGATACGCTCCTCCCGGTCGACGAGTTCTTCTTCGATCCGTTTTCGTTCGGCGAGTTCCTTTTTGAGCTCACCGGTCCGCTCCTCGACCTTGGCTTCCAGCAGCTCTTCGGACTGTCTCCTGAGCGAGACCTCGGTTTCCAGCGGCGCGAGCGCCCGCTTCTTGACCGCATACCAGAGGGCCCAGCCGAGGACAGCGGTGAACAGAAAGGAGCCGACCACGAGCCGCATTCTGAGTACGGCGACAATCTTCTCGGTCTCCCCGTAGTCTCCCGACATTTCGATGGTCATCAATTCGCGGCTGCCGTCCTTGATGATCTTGCTGAAATTATAAACCGGGAGTTGTCGTGAAGTGGGCCGTTTGTATTCGGCGACCAGGAAGCCGTTCGGTGCAATGGCCCTGATCTGCCGGTACTCCTCGTGGGCGTCCCCCCACCGGTTCACGAAGGAGCGTATGTTCACGTAGTCCTGCTTCAACACCGCTTCGTGGGAAGCCGCCGCCAGCAGGTCCATCTCCCGCTCGTAATGATCGCGCGCGGCGGTCATCAGCATGTTCCGCTGCTGCATGATCACAATGGAGTCCTCGACGACGAGAAAGACGAGCAGGATACCCGCAAAGGCGAGCAGGGCGCGTGTGTGCCTGAAACTGGTCATGGCTCCACCCCCGCCCGCTTCAGGTCCCTGATAATTTCCCGCAGGTTGTCGTACGAGCCGTCATCGGCGCGCATGAGCGCGCTGATATCGGCACGCAGCAGATGCATGATCCGCCTGCCGTCCGGGTGATGGTTCAGATCGAGCAGCGCGCTGCGGATCGCCTGCACGGTCTGCCTCGGTAAAAGAGAGCTCGCGACGAACAGGTGATCGGCGATATCGGGCGTGAAAGCGACCGCTCTCAGGCCTTCAGGCCGGTACTTCAAGAAGATCTCTTCCTTCACGGCGCCGGCATCGAAATCGCCGGCCAGGACCGCGAGGGCGATATTGTCATGGTTCGCGAGGTTCATCGACGTCGCGAAGTCCTTCAGGTCCACTCCGCGCTGCAACAGCATGTGCCGCGGCACGAGGTGGCCCATGGTCGAGTCGCGGTCGGCAAAGGCGAATTTTTTCCCTTTCAACTGCCGGAGGGAAGTGATGGTGCTGTCCCTCTTCGTAACGATCACTCCGCGAAAGGTGCTTTTGCCGTTCGATTCAAGCGCCGCAAGGATCGGTTTCCTGCCGAACTGATCCGTCATGATCACATAGGAGGCCGGACCCATGAAAGCGATATGAACCATATCGTTCCCGATCTTCTGGATGTGGGTATTGTAGGAGTTGGAGAGCTCAAGGATGACGGGGCGTTTCAGGACGGCGCTCAAGTATTCGGCAAGGGGAGTGAACCGGCGAACGAGTTCAGATGAAGCCAGATAGGGATGGACGCCCAGCTTGAGAGGCTGCTGCTGGGCAAGAACATTCCCTTGAGAGAACAGAAGAAAAATGCCGAGCGCAACAGCGGCGCATTTTCCCGGCACTCTTGCAGCTATAGTGAACAGGCACGCCATGCCTTTTATTATAATACAAAAGTTTGAAAATAAGGCAAAAAAAACCGGTTTGAGGGGGTTATGCAGACACGATCATGAGAGAACGATTCCCGTATCTGTCAAATGACGGAAGAGGTCTTCCTTTTATGGTTCCAGACATACAGGGCTATGATGACCCCGCTCAGGACGACCGCGCCGATCAGGGCCTGATGCGAGTACTTCATGATCAGTTCTCGGTTCGCGCCGATGAAGTAGCCTATATAGGTCAGGATGGTGACCCAGATGCCGGCGCCGAGAAGGGTATACAGGGAGAACTTGAAATGGTTCATGCCGGCCAGGCCCGCCGGCAGCGAGATCAGATGACGCACGACAGGGAGCAGGCGGCCGATGAAAGTGGACACTTCCCCATGGTTCCTGAAGAACGTCTCGACCCTGGCGAACTTCTCTTCCGTGATCCAGACATATTTTCCGTACTTCAGCACGAGCGGGCGGCCGAGATAGCGGGCCGCGAAATAGTTCGCGTATGCCCCGGCCAGGCTGCCGAAAGTTCCGCACAGGATGGCGACCCAGATGTTCATCTGCCCCTGCTGGGCAAGGTAGCCCGCCGGAGGCATTACAATCTCGCTCGGGATGGGGATGACCGAGCTTTCCATGGCCATCAGCAGGAAGATGCCGGGGTATCCGAGCGCTCCGATGGTCTGGACGAGCCATTCAATTAATGCATGCATTATTTACCTCATTAAGACAAGATCAAGTACTTTGACGCGGATAAAATGCGACAGAGACCTATGAAAAATCCTGATGTTTCATAATTAAATCAGTGTATATCAGTGTCAAAGCAGTTGACTTTGACAAGGATCAAGTATTTGACACAGATAAAATCCGATAACAACCTATGAAACGTCATGATCCTTCATAAAAAAATCAGTGTTGATCAGTGTCAAAGAAGTTGCATTTCAAACTATTCTTCCGTCACCAGCCCCAGGTTCTTCAGCATCTGCTCGTTCTCGCGCCAGCCCTTCTTCACCTTCACCCAGAGTTGCAGGAAGATTTTGACGCCGAGCAGCCGCTCCGCGTCCTGCCGGGCGAGCATCCCGATCTGCTTCAGCATGGCGCCGCCCCTGCCGATCAGTATCCCCTTCTGCGAGTCCCGTTCGACATAGATGACAGCGGTGATGCGCGTCAGGCCCGGTTCTTCCTTCATGTCCTCGATCACCACGGCCGTCGAATAGGGGATCTCCTCCTTGGTCAGCTCGAAGATCTTCTCGCGGATCAGTTCGGACACAACGAACCGCTCGGGCTGGTCCGTCAGCTGGTCCTCGGGAAAGTACCGGGGACCCTCGTGCAGCCGCGCGATGATCGCATTCACCAGGCCGCCGAGGTCGTTCCTGAGCGCCGATACGGGAATGATCTCCTTGAAGCCGAACAGGGTGCTGTATTCCTGCATGAGCGGCAGAAGCCGTTCCTTCTCGATCAGGTCCACCTTGTTGATGAGCAGGAAGACCGGTGTCTTGACGCCCTTCAGGGTCTCGATGATGAAACGGTCCCCTCCGCCGGGCTTCTCCGTCGCTTCGACCAGCATGAGGATCACATCCACCTCGCTGTAGGTCGCCAGCGCGGTCTTGACCATGAACTCGTTCATCTTGTGCATGGGTTTGTGGATGCCGGGGGTGTCCATGAAGACGAGCTGCGCGCCGGGCGCGTTCACGATGCCCAGGATCCGGTTTCGCGTGGTCTGGGGTTTGTCGGAGATGATCGCGATCTTCTCGCCGAGCAGGGCGTTCAGGAGCGTCGATTTGCCCACGTTCGGCCTGCCCACGATCGAGATGAACCCCGACTTGAATTTTCCGTTGCTGGTCATGGCCGGTAGAATACCTGAAATAGCCGGACCGCGCAACAGAAAAGCCGGGTATCCGGTATCAGCATAATCCGGCAGTGTGGTTTTGATTAATACTATATTATACCCCTGCCTTTTGCGCACAGGAAGTTTTATTGACAACGGACAATTGCATGCTAGCATTGAAGTAGACATTTACGGCTGTAATAGGGAGCGAAAGCGGGTGCAGCATCGGCGGAAAGAAAGGGAGGACACCATGCTGAACACCGATATTCTGAAAGGCAAGTGGAAAGAGATCAAAGGCGACATCAAGGCCAAATGGGGAAAGTTGACCGATGATGATCTGACCGAGATCGCCGGGAATGAGGAGAAGCTGGTCGGCATCCTGCAGAAGAAGTACGGCTATGCGAAGGACGAGGCAGAGCAGGAATACCGCGACTTCATGAGCCGGCGCAAGGCTGCATAGACAGGATTGTTCCCGCATACCTGATGTCATTACCCTCGATCGGGTGGAGCGCTCACTGTCCCTCGAAGCGCGTCCGGCGATGCAGTAGTCACCCCCTTTCGTCGCTCCCTCAACAGAGAACAGGCCGTTTTGGACGAAGAACGCTCCACTTCCGAAGAAGGAGGAACAATGTTGAAGCGATCCGTGCTTCTGCAGCTTCTGCTCTGCCTCATCATGACCGGCACCGCAATGGCTGCGGAAACGGTCAGGCAGCGGGAACAACGGGAGGCGTACCAGAAACAGCTTTCACTGCGCCTCCAGGAGATCAACCAAAAACTGGCTTCACTCAAGACGACCGGCCTCAAGGACGACGTCCGGAGAGAGTTCGGCCGGCTGCAGGAGGAATTGCGGATGAAGCAGGAGGCAGCTGCGAAGAAGCTGTCCGAGGCGGGGTCCGCGACGGGGCAGGACTGGGAGCGGCTCAAGTACCAGGTCCATGCCGCCATCCAGGACCTGGACGCGCTGTACGAACGTATGAGTTCTCTCTTGAGGAGGACCTGAAGGAGGTGATCGCATGCTCTACTGGGCTGCTGTTTTTCTGATCATTGCGATCATTGCTGGCGTTCTTGGCTTTGGCGGCACCGCGGCGGCTGCCGGCGGTATTGCCAAGATCCTGTTCTATATCTTTGTAGTAATCTTCGTCGTATCGCTCGTAATGGGTTTGATGCGGCGAGGCCGTTGAACGATCCGTCCAGTAATGAACCAGTAATGAAGGAACGGTCATTGCGTGCGCGCCGGGAAGGACCGGCGAGGTCCTTCCCGGCACACGCAGCGACCGATTTTCTGTCCTAAGGGCCGGGAGGACGACCATGAAAGCACTGGAATGGTACGGCACGCACGATATCCGGCTGGAATCAGCGCCGGAACCGGAGATCCTCAATCCCCGCGACGCCATCCTGCGCATAACATTGACGGCGATTTGCGGTTCGGACCTGCATTTATACGACGGTTACATCCCTACCACGGAAAAAGGAGATATCCTCGGACACGAGTTCATGGGAGAGGTCGTTGAGACCGGGTCCTCGGTAAGGAACATCAAACCCGGCGACCGCGTGGTGGTGGCTTTTACCATATCCTGCGGAGCCTGTTACCACTGCAAACGGCAGGAATACTCGCTCTGCGATAATTCCAACCCCAATGCCGATATGGCACAGAAATTCTGGGGTCACTCCCCCGCCGGCATCTACGGGTACTCCCATCTGCTCGGGGGATATCCGGGAGGACAGGCGGAATATGTGCGCGTGCCTTATGCCGACGTGGGCGCCCTCAAGGTGCCCGACAGCCTGACGGACGAACAGGTTTTGTTCCTGTCCGATATCTTTCCGACCGGCTACCAGGCAGCGGCTTATTGCGACATCAAGCCGGAAGACACTGTTGCAGTCTGGGGATGCGGACCGGTCGGTCAATTCGCCATTGTGAGCGCTCGTCTCCTGGGCGCGAAACGCATCATCGCCATCGACCGCTTCGAGGAACGCCTGCTGATGGCAAAGCGGACGGGGTATGCCGATGTCATCAATTACGAGGAAACGGAGGTCCTGGACGCGCTGAACCAGATGACGGACGGACGGGGCCCGGACAAGTGCATAGACGCCGTCGGCATGGAGGCCCATGGCAAGGGTTTTTTCGGACTCTATGACAAGGCCAAACAGAGCGTGCGCCTCCAGACCGACCGTCCCACGGTCCTGCGCGAGGTCATCCAGGCATGCCGCAAGGGCGGCATTGTTTCGGTCCCGGGAGTGTACGGCGGCCTGATCGACAAGATCAATTTCGGCGCTGCCTTCCAGAAAGGCTTGACGTTCAGGATGGGCCAGACCCACGTGCAGAAGTACATGCAGCTGCTGCTGGAACATATCAAGCGGGGCGACGTGGACCCTTCCTTTGTAATCACCCACCGTCTCAAACTGGAAGACGGCCCGCGTGCTTATGAGATCTTCCGGGATAAGGAAGAACGCTGCGTCAAGGTGGTCCTGAAGCCGTGATAGGCGGTCTGTATGCCAGCTGGAGAGAACCGGGGAAACCGGGAAGCTTTGACACAGAAAGAAGCCGGCAAAATATGATTTTCGCTGAACAGATAGTTATCTTATCCGTGTGAATCATAATACATCCGCCGTTATCTGTGTCAATGGTTCAAGGTTGTCTTCTTTGTATTCTGCGTTTCCAACAAACTAAGAGACGAAGACCTATGCGAAGAAGAACATCGATTTCAGACATTATGCCAGGCCTGCTGGCCCTGGCCGGAGGCGCGCTCCTGCTCTCCGGGATCATCCGGCAGCGCCGCCGGATGAGCTTTCGGGGAGCATCGGTGGTCATCACCGGCGGCTCCCGGGGACTGGGACTGGAGATGGCCCGCCTCTTTGCCCGGGAAGGCGCCCGCCTGACCCTTCTTGCCCGCGATCAGGGAGAACTCGAGCGCGCCCGCAGGGAGCTGATCAGCCTCGGCGGCTATGTTCTGGTCCATGCATGCGACATCCGGAACGCCGACGAGGTTGACCGCGTCGTCGACCTGATCGTGACCGAACGCGGCCGCATCGACGTGCTGATCAACAACGCCGGCGTGATGCAGGTCGGCCCCTTCGAGAACATGACGGGAGAGGACTTCCGCGAATCCCTGGACGTGCATGTCTGGGGCCCGCTCTCCCTGATCAGGGCGGTAACGCCGGTAATGCAGATGCAGGGATGCGGCCGGATCGTGAACATCTCGTCCATCGGCGGCGTTGTTGCCGTGCCCCACCTCATTCCCTATTCCACGGGAAAGTTCGCCCTGACCGGCTTGTCCGACGGAGTCCGGGCCGAGCTTGCAAAGGACGGTATCCTCGTGACGACCGTCCTACCCGGGCTCATGCGTACCGGCTCTCACGTGAACGCGCAGTACAAGGGGCAGCACAAAAAGGAGTTCCGCTGGTTCGCAACGCTGCTCGGCATACCGCTCTTCTCCATCAACGCGGAACGGGCGGCCCGCCGGGTCGTGGAAGCATGCCGCTACGGGGAGGCAGCGGTCACGCTCGGCATGAGTGCCCGGCTGCTCAAGGCGATGAATGCGCAGTTGCCCGGGCTGACCGCGGTCCTGGCCAGGCTGGCCGCCCGCATTCTGCCTTCTCCTGACGCGGTGAAGGGCTCCGCCGGCAGGACGGGATGGGATAGCGCGTCCGCGGTCCCTTCTTTCCTCACCAGGACGGCTGACCAGGCAATCGCGAGGAACAACGAAGCAGGGACGAGGAACGGGGCCGGAGAAGAGAGGAAGAAGGCGGATACGTATGAACAGATCCGCATGAAAACGGGATGAACCGCGACCACATCGTCAAAAACTAATACAACTTACAGGAGGTGCTCTATGAGCCCGCAGAGCAAATCAAAATCATCATCAAAGGGAAAAAAGGAAGTGACCTTCATCGACCTTCTGAAGCAGGACCATGACAAGGTGAGGGACCTGCTCGAACAGATCGAAGAGGACGAGGAGGGAGAGAACCGGCGGGAACTGTTCGCCGGACTGCAATCCGAGGTCCAGGAGCACATGGAACTGGAGGAGAAGTTCTTTTACCCGGCCCTGGAGCAGAACGAGGAAAGCTCGGACAAGGCCCTCGAATCCTATGAGGAGCACCATGTGGCGAAGATGGTGCTCGGTGAGTTCAGCGGCGTGGACATCGAGGACGACCGCTGGATGGCCAAATTCAAAGTGTTCCAGGAGATCGTGAGCCATCATCTCCAGGAAGAGGAAAAGAACATCTTCAAGCTGGTCAAAAACGTGCTGGAACCGGACCGGATCAAAGAGATCACGGACCAGATCCGGCAGATGAAAAGCGAGACCGAGAAAAAAGCGGCCTGATGAGGAGGAGACTATGGCACGCTACGGAAAGCAGTCACAGAAATCGGTGGGGCAGGCCATGGAAAAAATGAAGGAAGGCAAGCTCCGGAGCGGCGGGAGCGGGAAGAAGGTCAGGAACCCCAAACAGGCGATCGCCATCGGCCTTTCCGAGGCCCGCAAAAAAGGAGCCAAGGTGCCGCCTGCGCCCTCGAGCAGAAGAAAAAGCTCGACCGGGGCAAGAAAGAGGAAGAGCAGTCCGGCAAGCATCAAATAACAAATGACAAGTTCCAAACAAGCTCCAACAGCAATGACCGAAACAAAACCGTTTGAATATTGGAATTTATTTGCTATTTGGAGCTTGAAATTTGGTGCTTGCTTTACACGGAGGTAATAATGCCTGAGAGAAAACTTCCCAGGGACTTTCCGGAACAGCAGCAGAAGGAGCCGGGCCGGCAGTCGCAGATGCAGCCGGAGCCCGAAGTGATCAGGCCGGGCTACAAGGGCAGCGACAAACTGCTGGACAAGGTGGCCTTCATAAAGCAAACACCAAATAACAAGCACCAAATCTCAAATAAGCACGAAATTCAAAGCTCCAATAAAACATTTTTCCAGGTGCTTTGAATTTCGGTCATTATTTGGAATTTGTTATTTGGGATTTGGTGCTTAGGAGGAAGTCCAATGGCTCGTCCCATCTGGAAAGGCCACATATCCTTCGGGCTGATCAACATCCCCGTGACGCTCTATCCCGCGGAACAGCGTTCGGAGCTGCACTTCAACCTGATCGACCAGCGAAACAAGGCCAAGGTCCGGTACCAGCGCGTGAACGAACGGACCGGCCAGGAGGTCCCCTGGGAGGATATCGTGAAGGGGTACGAATACGAAGAGAACGAGTATGTGCTGCTCGGCGATGAGGACTTCAAGCGCGCAGACGTGAAGGCCACGCAGACCGTGGAACTGGAGGATTTCGTTGCCGCCGACGAGATCAACGCCGTCTATTACGACAAGCCCTACTACCTCGTTCCGTCCAAGGCCGGGATCAAGGGCTATGTGCTGCTGCGGGAGACGCTGAAGAAAACGAAAAAGACCGGCATTGCCCGCGTCGTGATCAGGACCCGGGAGTACGTCGCCGCCCTCTTTCCCCGGGACAACGCCCTGGTCCTGGACCTCCTGCGCTACGAAGAGGAGCTCCGGAAAGCATCGGATTACGATTTCCCTTCCGGGAACGTGGAAGAGTTCAAGGTGTCGGCGCGCGAGATCGAGATGGCGGAACGGTTCATCGAGTCCCTGACCACCGGCTGGAAGCCGGAAAAATACCGGGACCAGTACCGGCAGCGGCTCATGGACTGGATCGAGAAGAAAGCGAAGACCGGCATGGTCACCGTTGCCGAGGAGCAGCCGGCGGAAGAAGTTGCGCCGACCATGGGAGAGGACATCATGCAGCTTCTCCGAAAAAGCCTGGAGCGGACAGAAGAAGATGGCCGAAAGAAAAAACAGAAAAAGGCCGCCTGAGGTCGCGGACCTCGAAAAATACCGCAGCAAGAGAGATTTCAAGAGGACCCGGGAGCCCGAGGGCGGGATCCCCGCGCCCTCCCCTGCCCCGCTATTCGTCGTACAACAACATGCAGCCCGGCGCCTCCATTACGACCTGCGCCTCGAAGCGGAGGGCGTGCTGAAAAGCTGGGCCGTGCCCCGCGGCCCCAGCTACGATCCCGGCGAAAAAAGGCTTGCCGTGCATGTGGAAGACCACCCGCTGGAATACGCAGATTTCGAAGGCATCATCCCGGAGAACGAGTACGGCGCCGGCACGGTCATGGTCTGGGACCGCGGCACCTGGACCCCGCTTGGTGACTGGAAAAAAGGGCTGCACGAGGGCAAGCTCACGTTCCGTCTCGAGGGCCGGAAGTTGAAGGGCATCTGGAAGCTCATCCGGATCCGGGAGCGCGTCCAGGAGGAGTTCGACGAGCCGCCGCGGGACAACTGGCTTCTGATCAAGGCGTCCGATGAAGAAACGAAGGGCCTGCGGGGCCTGGAGGTGACCGCCCAGGAGCCGCTCAGCGTAAAGACCGGCAGGTCCATGGAGCAGATCACCGCTCAGAAGAACGCCTACTGGAAGGGCTCGCGTGAAGCATCGCCGCGCAAGGACCAGGCCCCAAAGCCGGCCCCGCCGCCGCCCCGGGGGACGAAAGCTCCCTGGCCGGAATCGTTTTTCCCGCAGCTTGCAACGCTGGTCACCCGCCTGCCTGAAGGCGGTCCCTGGGTCTCGGAGATAAAGTTCGACGGATACCGGCTGATCGCCAGGATCAGCCAAGGCCGGGTCACCTTAGTCACCCGGCGGGGCCAGGACTGGACCGGAAAGTTTACGCCCCTGGTCCGCGAGCTTTCGCGGCTTCCCGTCCGGAATGCGATCCTCGATGGCGAGGTCGTGGTGATGAACCCCGATGGGACCACGAACTTCCAGAAGCTCCAGAATATCCTGAGGAGCGCCAACGAGAAGGGCCTGGTCTATTTCGTCTTCGACCTGCCCTATTATGAGGATCACGATCTGACCGGCCTTCCCCTGACTGAGCGCAAGAAGGTCCTGCGGGAACTGCTCACCATGTACCGGGAACGCGTGCCGTCCGTACGGTATAGCGAGCACGTGGATCAATCAGGAGCCCGGGTGCTGCGTGCGGCCTGCGAAAACTCCTTCGAGGGGATCATCGCGAAGCGCGGCGACAGCCCCTACGTGCAGAAGCGGACGCGGTACTGGGTCAAGAAGAAATGCATCAACCGCCAGGAGTTCGTGGTCGGCGGCTACACGGCGCCCAAAGGGACGCGTTCCCTCTTCGGCTCCCTGGTGCTCGGCTATTATAATGAAAAGCGGCAGCTCGTCTACTGCGGCAACGTCGGCACCGGCTTCAACGAAGATTCCATCAAACTGGTGCACGAACGGCTGAAGCAACTGGAGCAGAACGCTTCCCCCTTCGCGCCCCCTCTGGAAGACGCCCGGAACCGCGACGTCCGGTACGTCGCGCCCCGGCTGGTGGCGGAAGTGGAATTCTCGGACTGGACCGAGGGAGGACATCTCCGGCATCCGTCCTTCGTGGGACTGCGGGAAGACAAGAAGCCCGAAGAGATCGGCATCGAGAAGGAAACGCCTCCTCCCGGGGACGAAGAAAAAGATCAACGACCCTTATCCCTCCCCTTAGTTAAGGGGAGGGATAAGGAGGGGTTAGTAAGGGAAGGTGTGGAGGAGTTAATCATCCCGATCAAACTCACCAATCCCGATAAGGTGCTGTACCCGGAAACAGGCGTGACCAAAGAGGAGCTTGCCCGCTATTATCTGCGCGTCGGCGGAGTTATGCTGCCCGAAGCCGCAAACAGGCCGCTCGTCCTGGTCCGCTGCCCGGAAGGGCTCTCCGAGGATATGCGGCGGAACTGTTTTTTTCAAAAGCATCTGCGCGACGACATCCCGGAGGGGGTAAGGACAACGCCCATCGAGGAAAAGGGGCAGGTAGGGCTCTATCCGGTCGTGGACGACATAACAGGCATTCTGTCGCTGGCCCAGTTCGGCGTGCTAGAGATCCACATGCTCGGCTGCCGCGCCGATGATGTGGAGCACCCGGACCGGATGATTTTCGATCTCGACCCGGCTCCCGACGTATCGAAAGGAAGGCTGATCGAAGCCACCTTCTTTATTCGCGACTTTCTGAAGAAGAACGGGATGGAGCCGCACCTGAAATTGACCGGCGGCAAAGGCATTCATATCGTCGTGCCGCTCAGGCCGGGAATGAACTGGGACGAATTAAAAACGGTCTCCCGGGCCATCGCGCTCGAGATGGTCCGGACCAGGCCGGAATGGTTCGTGGCGACCGTTACCAAGCGCAAACGGACCGGAAAAATCCTGGTGGACTATCTCAGGAACAGCCTCGGGGCCAGCACGATCGTTCCTTATTCCACGCGCGCAAAACCAGGAGCGCCGATCGCGATCCCGATCGACGACAGCGACTTGAACGAGGAGCTGCTGGCAGAACCTGTCACTCTCCGAAATGCCGTGGAGTGGATGAAGGTCTTGCGACGGGAGCCGTCGGAAAACAGTTAGAAGGTCAAGAAGCTATTTTTTCACCACGAAGCTCACGAAGCACACGAAGGTAAGGGCAACCGTCTCAGCGTTGAATTTCTTCGTGACCTTCGCGAACTTCGTGGTAAATCCTGATTTAAAGCTATGATTTTTGAAATGCACGCACATACGGAAGAGCACTCCGCCTGCAGCCATGTAAAGGCCGCCGACCTGGTCCAGAGGAACTTCGACAAGGGCCTGCAGGGCACGGTCCTGACCGACCACCATTATCTCTGGCCCCAGGAGGAAATACGGGAACTGCGCTCGCGCCTGAAAGTGCCCGATCACTACCTGATCCTTGCAGGCCAGGAGGTGGAAACGCCCGAGATCGGCCACGTGCTGGTCTATGGCGCGGAGGCGAAGATCGAGCGGGGGACCGGACTCGCGGCGATCCGCGCGAGGTTCCCCGACGCGGCCCTGGTCTGGGCCCATCCCTATCGCCACGAACAGATCCCTCCCCTGGAGAACCTGCTCTATCTGCTGATCGACGGCATCGAGATCTTCAACTCGAACCATACCATCGACGAGAACAACCGCGGTTTGCGGGACTGGCACCGCTACAAGTTCACGGCGCTGTCCGGAACGGATACGCACGCCTTGAGCTACACCGGGCTGTACCCCACCATCTTCGACCATCCCGTTGCGACAGTGATCGACCTGGCAGCCGAGATCCGGGCAGGACGGTGCCGCCCCTTTTTCGAGGAGATCCCCCGCTCCGGCACCTCGAACACGCGCGTCACCGAGGTCGGTCTCGGAACGCGGGGCGGGAGAACCACCGCGGAACAGTACGTGGTCAGGGCGCACGGGGACGCGGACACCTGGCGCTCCGCTTCGCGGACCACGCGCATCATCGAAGAGATCAGCAGGCACGGTTTCAGCGAAGGACGGTTCCGGGTGCCCCGGCAGTTGGGCAGCGATGAAAAAAACCTGATCGTGATCGAGCAGGGCATTCCCGGGAGGAGCCTTTTCGACGCGCTCGTCCACAGCGGTCTCCATGATGCCAGGCTCTACCTGCGCATGGCTGCCGAATGGCTTGCCCGCCTGCACAACGCCCGGCTCCAGGTCACGCCGCCCGGCGAGTACCTGCGCCAGGAACCGAACACGCTGGAGCATTACCTGACGGCCTTTTACCGCAC
>MHEA01000130.1:7960-8207 GCA_001805085.1 Nitrospirae bacterium GWC2_57_9 | reverse complement strand
AAACACCGGCCACATCCGGTCGACGGCCGTAAGCCTGAAGCCGAAAAATGCAATCTTGCAGTTTTAAAAAAGCCCGCGATCATTCGGGCTTTTTCCTTGCGTGCACAAGCGCGCCGTTTGATACATTTCGCGGACCAAAACGCCAATACCGCCACTCTGCTCCCGCCATTATTCGATAGAAAGATAAATAAAGAATAGGCAAACAGTTGCATAATAATACAGATAACAGCAAATGACTTTTCGGAGA
>MHEA01000130.1:3459-7829 GCA_001805085.1 Nitrospirae bacterium GWC2_57_9 | reverse complement strand
TGAAGGTCGTGAAGCCTTCTTGACGGGTGCGTAAAGCGCCTGACAAGAAGGCTTTTTTTATTTTCTGGTCAGGATCGGCATGGCCGGAAGCCAACAAAGCTAAGGAATCACCGCTGCCAGGAAAGGAGGTGTTCAGTTCTTTGCACGAAGTAGTTTTTTGAATTCACATTGAAAAGGAGAAAAGCATGAAGAAGATGTTGAAACTGCTTTGCATCATCGGACTGATGATAGCGCTCGGCATTTCCATGAGCTACGCGGCAAAACCTGTCACCTATTACACCCTGACGGTGGCTTCTTCCAATCCGGCCAGCGGCGTCGCAATCTCCGTCAGCCCTGCTGACAGGAACGGGGCTGGGAACGGCACGACCCAGTTCACGAGGTCCTATGCCAAGGGCACCGTCGTGACGCTTACCGCTCCTGCCACGGCAAGCGGCAATAACTTCCAGAAATGGATGAACGGCACGGCTAATTATGCAACCACGCAGGCAACGAGCGTAACCGTGAACGCCAACACCACGATGACGGCGGTATTCGGAACTTCCACTGCAGAACAATGTAAAGACGGCATCGACAACGACCTGGACGGCAAGATCGACTGCGCTGATACCGAATGCGCGACCGACTCGTCCTGCACGGGCGCGCTCAACACCTCGCACGCGGGCATCAACGCCTACAACGGTCCGTCGACCTGCATAGCCTGTCACAGCACTGCTGGAACAGAGGTTTTGAATTCAATGCATGGTTCCTGGATCGGCGGCACGCCGAATGTCCCCAATATCTCCGGCGACTCCGGAAAATGGAGACAGACCAACAATTACTGCACCGACCCGCAGCTGGCTGACTATGGCTGTCTCAAATGCCATGTCTCCCTGGTCGCTCCGGTGGATGCCCAGGGCAAAGTGGATATGTCGAAATCAAAACTGACGGCCGCGGACATGGATTGCCTGCAGTGCCACCAGGCAAAATATGTTGCTACCTTTATGCCGGACCCCAGTACCGCAACAAGCTACTATTCATGTGCCGACGGCGCGACCCATGTTTATACGAGACCGTTGCCGGAAGCAGACGGCAAAATTCATAAAGCAATGCGTCTGGACCTCGCGCCGGGCGAGACCGCGCTATCGCTGGCCAGGACAGTGACCCGGCCCAATAACGACACGTGCGTGTCGAAATGTCACGCAGCAGCAGGCGGCGGCGACGGCGTCAAACGCGGCGACATCGATTCGAAAATGGTCGATCCTACGACAGCGATTGATGTTCATCTCAGCTCCGCGGGCATTGCCAAATTGACCTGTACTTCCTGTCATGCCGGCACAGGCCATCAGATCCCCGGCCGCGGCAACGACATGAGGGGCGAGGACATCGGCGCGGTGATGAAAAAATGCGTTGATTGCCATGTTGGTATGGACAGCGGCAGCGGTCATGCGAGCCTGGGCAACCGGACCGAGCCTGACCGCCACGTTGCGCGCGTTGACTGTACCGCATGCCACATCGACTCGTATGGAAAAGGCGTCGCAACCGAGCTCAGCCGCGACTGGACCGATCCGGTCTGGAGCGCTGCCGGCTGCGAAGGCCAGGGCGCCTATGTCGGCAGATCGGTGAAAGGTTCCGGTGTTGTGCCGGAATACCGGTTCTGGAACAAGACCAGCTGGGTCTTTGACCGGAACGGCACTGCCGGCCTGACCTCTGATCTTATCGACGGCGGCCTTGCCATGTCCTACCCCTTGGGCGATATCAACGACGGCAAGCTCTATCCCTTCAAGGTACATACGTCCAAGAACCCGATCGACAGCAGCTCCGGCAAGACCAACTTTGATGTCCTGAATATGTTCATGACCGGGTGCTTTGACGACGCGGCAGTTTCAGGCCTTTCATACATCGGAGAAAGCGGCGCCTACACCTGGCAGACGAACAAGGCCTTCCAGCTGATCACCCACGGTGTTGCTCCTGCTACGACAGCCGAGAATTGCACCAAATGCCACGGAGACTTGAGAGCTTACCTGGATTTGACCACTGTTTCCAAGATGGACAAGCTGGGATATAAGCTCAAAGACACTTCGACGAAAATATGCGGCCAGTGCCATTCGCCGAAAACGCCGAGGGGCCATGAGTCAATGCACGGACATCTCGCCAAGGGAAGCGGAATTGACTGTTACTTCTGCCATACCTTTACTCGTCCCGAGCGTAACCTGTGCAGTCCCTGTGATCCGGCGTGTGTCAGCGAATTTGTCGACACCACCCCGTATCCGCACGTGTGCAACTAGTTAGAGCCTGCTTTGTTTCAGCAAAGGGCTGTCCCGTTCGGGGGCAGCCCTTTTTTGTAATATTGCATCGGATTGGCGTGCTGTGCCGCGATCGAGCCGCCTTTTTTCTGTGCCGTTCGGCAAAAATTGAAAAGCCCATCCCCTGTTTCCGGGATGGGCTTTCCTTGCTAAGGCTTCAAATGGGTCCCGTCGCAGTACGGCGGCGTTTTTGTGCGGCCGCAGTTGCACAGGGCGACCTGCTTTTTTTCCGGCAATGTGAATGCCAGGGGCTCCTTGCCCGTACCCTTGTGGGAACCGTCGCAGAAGGGCTGTGTTTTGGTTTTGCCGCAGGTACACCAGTAGTGCGTGCCTGCTTCAAGATCTTTTACAAAAGGATGGGTCATGTTATTTCTCCTTGGTTATATAGTTGACTTTGTACTAGTCTATCTTTGCTGCTATCACCTTGTCAACGGACCAGCGGCCACCGCCCGTGATCATAAGCGCCACGCCGATGGCGATGGCCAGGAGATGGTACTCATAGCCTTCGCCTTTCTGATTCCCGAACCAGTTCATGAAAAAGCCGTTTTGGATATGCATCAGGTAAGCGGCTACGGCAATCGTTACTGATATGCCGAGGGCGGCCACCCGGGTGAACAGACCGGCGATCAGGCCGAGCGACCCGAAACCTTCGGCCATGATGGCCAGAAAGGCGAAGGCCGCCGGGATTCCGAGCTTGCCGGTAAAGAAGCCCATGGTCCCTTCGAATCCGTAACCGCCGAACCAGCCGAGCAGTTTTTGCATTCCATGGGGAAAGAACACTACTCCCAGCATGATCCTGAGAACGAGGGCTGCTGCGTCGTTTTCCGTGTGAAGCAATTTTTTGATCATTGTTTTCTCCTCCTGGTTTTGAAGATCCCAAGTCAACGGCCTTCCCCTGCGCGCGTTCAGCGGCTGCCGTTTCATTCTTGATTTCTCCCGTCGTTTTGTAGTACTATCCTAATGCACTTACTTTCAAAATGCAAGTAGGCACCTTTTTGTAATGTACTTACCAAAAAGTAAGTACCGCGGTCAGGAGGTTCGCTATGGGAGTGGAACATCTGGAATGTTCGGTGGAGATCACGCTGGCGCTGCTCGGGAACAAATGGAAGGTCCTGATTCTTCGCGAGCTATTCACGGGCACCAAGCGGTTCGGGGAGCTTTCCCGTGGGGTGCACGGCATAAGCCAGAAGATGCTGACCCAGCAGCTCCGGCAGATGGAAGAGGATAACCTGGTGAAGCGCAAGGTCTACCCCGAAGTGCCGCCGCGCGTCGAATATTCGCTCACTGACATCGGCAAGAGCCTCAGCCCGATCCTCGATGCAATGCACAAATGGGGAAGCAGGTATAAACAGGTCAACGGCGTGAAAGCGAGGGGGAAAAAGACCGTCGAGAAGTCATGTGCGGTCAAAGGGTCGGTCGCCTAGGCAGCAGCGCGCAGGAACGATGCTCTTCCGCGTGGCCGGTGATCTGATTTTAGTTCATTTCACGAACGCGATCCGAACAGCCTGGAAACCAGCGGAACTTCCTCCTCTCTGTCAGCTTTGTGACTTTGTCACACTCAGTCTCCCTATCATCTGCTATCATGAGCTCAGAACACGTGAGGCGTCCTGGCCTAGCCATGGGCCTTGACAGAGTAGATTTTTTGCCGGCTCAACTGTACCATCAGTAAACCTCATCAAAGGGAGGGAACAAACATGAAGATAGCCATTAAAGCGTTTATAGTTCTGGCGCTCCTCGGGGCTATTGTTGCCGCAGGGAGTGCATTTGCCATGCATCACGCGGTCAAAGTCGCCCAGAAGGACGGTATTGGAAGCTTCCTGACCGATACCGAGGGAAAGACGCTGTACTATTTCAAGAAGGATTCTGCCGGGAAGAGCGTTTGCGAAGGCCCCTGTGTCGAGAAATGGCCGCTCTATTTCCGGGACAAGGTGGATCCCCAGGACGGGCTGAAGGCCGAGGACTTCGGCATGATCACTCGTGGGGACGGCAAGAAGCAGACAACCTATAAGGGCATGCCCCTCTACTTCTTCTTCAAGGATGCCAAGGCGGGCGAGACCGCAGGGCAGGGTGTCAACGACGTCTGGTATG
>MHEA01000130.1:0-3452 GCA_001805085.1 Nitrospirae bacterium GWC2_57_9 | reverse complement strand
CCCGTAATGCATCTTCTTATCAATGAGCCCTATGCCCGCTGACAAGGCGGGCTTTTTTTTGCCTGCCGCACAATCCCGCGCCTTGGCATCCCCCGGCGCCCGCCGGGGGTGGAAAGCGCTTCCTCGCGACCGTGAAGAATGAGGCGTCGCGAGGAAGCAGTTCGCCCGACACTTAGCGCTTCGCACTCCGTAAACGTCGGGTGCAAGCCGGGAGGTCGCGATGTTGAGGGGAGCCTCCGGCTCCTGCCGGAGGGGGCTCCACTGAAGAGGCCGGAAAAGCTCTCGCTTCTCCGGCCAGGACTAAGCCATTGCCGCATCAAATATGCTCCAGGGGTTTCGATGTCACTTAGAAGACGGTAATGCCGTTGTAACTCATGCTCGCCGGCTGTGCCACGGTCTGTCCGGCGCAGGATCCCCTTGCACCTGATCCCTGCTGTCCCATCTCAAAGGCCGTGATCCCGTTGAACGGTTTTTCCTGTTCCATGGTTTCCGCCCGTTCCTGGCAGTCGGTAGCAGGGCCGAGGTCAAAATAGGTAATGCCGTTATTCGGTTTTGCGCTTGATTCCGAAGCCGCCTGGCTGTTGTCGGCAGCAAAAGCGGCTCCCGCCATACACAATGATGCGATCGCGATAGTGACTACAATCTTTTTCATTTTTCCTCTTCTCCTTTCCTGTGATGAAGTTATAATTTTAGATAAAGTCTAGCTCGAATATCACCAGACTGCAGAACCGAGGGCTCTCAATGCGATTTCGGTATTAACCTGGCGTTCTTTCGGTTCTCGCTACTACTTATTTCCTATTTGCTTGCCGCGCTTAACTTTAGAGGAAGAAAAGCCGCGCTCCCTTCGGAAGTCGGCTTTTTACCGATTCGCCTGCCTCGTCCGCAAAAAACTAGAACAGGACTGCGAATGAGAGTTCAGTGTAAATCTCCGAACAGGAGGAATAGACGGTCCTGTCGCAGTCCAGGCGGCGATCATAGACCAGGCCGACGCTGAAGTTCGAACGCGCTCCGGTCATGACCGTAATGCCCGAGCGGCCACCTGCCTCGTTCTGGTCCTCAACATTCTCGATAAAGGTCCTGCGGTAAAAGACCCCTGCATAGGGTTTGATGGGCCCAACCGAATAGAAAACCGCGCGAAGTCCCGGGCTGGCCCGGTATATGCGGGGCGTGCTTCCGAACCAGGCATCAGCGTCAAGCCCCAGTTCCAGTCCATCCCTCAGGTAATATCCCGCACCCAGTCCAATGGCCGTATAGCTCCGATCGAAAGCCCTGGTGCTCCCTACCTGGAGCGAGAAACGGGAGCTTCCCTTGTTAAAGGGGTACGCGTCCGCTGCAGCAAAAGCAGCTGTTCCAGGAAAGAAAAGGATTGCCTGTATGAGCAGAACTGCGAGGGACAAACAACTTGCTATGTGGAGTGAAGTCGAATTCATGCAATCCTTCCTGAACGTAATCGGCTGTTTCCGCCCGCTGCACGAGCAGACCAAAGAATCGGTCTCTCGGTCCTTGTTTATTTCTTCGGTTTTAAGATTAATTGGGGCTCTTTAAGATGTCAAGAATCGAAGAAAATTATTGCACCTGGCCTCAACCTTAGTATGACCCAATAAAAAAAATAAGCTGCTATATTCAAAAGGTCCCGCAAGCCCGGCCTCTTTTTCTGAGGAACAAGGCGTAACCGGGACAAAAATCAAAGCAGGAAAGGAGCAACAATGAGTGACCAGATCATCCTGAAACTGCAGAGTGGCGCTGTGACCGACGTATATGCCACGGGACATGTTCAGATGACAGTCGTGGATATGGATATGATAGAACCGGGGGATACGGAAGAAGGGAGAATGAAAAAAATGGTCTTTGACGTGCCCCTGGACGGTGTCATCGGGCCTGACGACGTGGATCAGTGCATCAGAGACATGGCATTGCAGGGTCACGAGGACGAGAGCTAGCATGACAGAACCGGCGAACAAAAGGTCGCTTGAAACGGACGGTCTCTGTTCGCCGGTTTTTTAAGGAGAATCACATGGGAAAACCGAACTTCGGAGCTCGCGAAGAAAAGAAGAACGAGGGGAAAAAAGCGCAAACTGGATAAACCGAAGCAACCATCCTGGAACAGGCCGATTCTTGTCAAGGCAGTATTAATCCATAGAATGGATAATGGGTGGAGGTCGTCTGGGCAGAAGGAGGAAAGCCGAAGGCGGGAAAAAATGACGACTACGTTGATGGCACAAAAAAACAGGCCCTGAAGTGATCAGGGCCTGCGAAGGTCTAAGCCTTTGTTTTAGAGCTTTACCACGTTGGCTGCTTTGGGGCCTTTGGGCGAGTCGACAACGTCGAACTGCACTGACTGGCCTTCAGCCAACGACTTGAAGCCGCTGTCCTGAATGTCGCCGAAATGAACGAACACATCGCCGCCTTTTTCACGGGTAATGAATCCAAAGCCTTTGGAATCATTGAACCACTTTACGGTACCTGTCTCCATGATGAGCTACCTCCTTCTTGTGAATTCTGGAGTGAGGAGATCGCCGTAGTCTGCTGGCGGACAGCGAGCGAATACGATTATGTTCTCACATCAAGATTCGAGATTCCCTGCAGACTCCTGCAGGGGAACTTCCAATTGAAGCTGCGGACAAGGGCAAAAAAATAACCGCAAAGTCTATCTGTCTTTGCGGTTTCCCTACAAGAACATCCGGAACTTCTGAAGCAGATAATGCCACTTATACTCAAAGAAGTCAAGGACTATTATCGTCTTTTCCGGAAGTCCGCGTTCCGCGCGCAAAAGAATCCATATGCGCTGCGATGATCTCGGCCGGATCGCGGAGCGGGATATGGGCCAGAGAACGCCGGGCCCGCTCGCGTACGTAATGCTCCACGTTCCATGTCAGCGGCACGATGCGGATGCGCGCCCGATAGGCGCCTCCCAGCTGCATGCTCCATTCAAGGAACCCCCCGCGGTTGCCCTTGATCCTGTTGCGGAGCCAGACATACCCCGGTTTGATCGGCTCCCGGGTCTCGATCCTGACCCAGTCGTCGCCGGCCTCAACGATCGTTCCCTTGTGCTCGGACCAGGTGAGTTCACTCCGCGATATGATCCCAAAAAAGAGCTCGTTCTGTTCATTTACATTCGAGCGCTCTTCCTGCCGCCTGCCGTCCATTGCGAACCCTCCGTTCAAAGCGATGTTAGTATAGAATAAAATTGCCCCGGAGGGAAGCAAAAATTGGTCTAGTTTTGTTGTTGCAGCAGAACGCAACAAGGTGATCGCCAATTTCCGACGAAAAAAAGCGCGTAAAAATCCGACCGTTCGCGACCTCCACCCACCCTGTTTTTGTAAAGGGTGAGTAAGCCTCGGCAAGCGTAAAAAATAAAATACGAACAGCGTTTTGAAAAGAACTCACCGCATGAATAAACAGTTCACTTCTTTTTTTATAAGTGCTACAACTTTCAGTCGATGCATCTCCAT
>MHEA01000129.1 GCA_001805085.1 Nitrospirae bacterium GWC2_57_9 | reverse complement strand
GAAGCTGTAAATATATCGAACTTGCGCGCTGACCGGGGCGATGTGGTCCTGCTGTCGCCGGCCTGCGCCAGCTTCGACATGTTCAAGGATTTCGAGGACCGGGGCAGGCAGTTCAAGGAAGCGGTGAAGGCGCTGTGATCCGAGTGCGTAGTCTGGAGTTCGGAGTGGCGAGTTCGGAGTGCGGAGTGAATGTCAAGGACGAAGGGTCAGGCGAGAGCGCGGATGTCCTGCTCCTTGCGGGTTGCCGGACTGCAAAAATAGAATGAGGACACTTACCACCCATAGAGGGCATTACGATAAAACGCTGCTGTTCGCCGTCCTGGCGCTGATCGCGGTCAGCGTGGTGATGGTCTACAGCTCGAGCAGCGTTGTCGCGCTCAGGGCCTACGACGACCCGGCCTTTTTTATGAAACGGCAGCTGCTCTGGGCGCTCGTCGGCTTGGGAGTCATGGCCGCTGCCATGCGCATGGACCACCGGCTTCTGGACGACCAGCGGGTGGTCGTCACGCTCCTCGTCCTCGCCCTGGTGCTGCTTGTCGCGACCCTTGTGCCGGGCATCGGCCGGGAGGTGAACGGATCGCGGCGGTGGCTCCGGCTCGGCATGCTGTCGTTCCAGCCGTCCGAGTTCGCCAAGCTCGCCCTCGTCATCTACCTGAGCTACGTTATCGCGAAGAAGGGACCGAAGATCCGCGATTTCATGAACGGCATGGTCCCCGCCTATGTCGTGACCGGCGTCTTTCTTCTGCTCGCGATCCGGCAGCCGGATTTCGGAGCAGCAGTGACACTCGCAATGATCGCCTGCATCCTGCTGTTCGCGGGCGGGGCCAATGTGCTCCATCTGGCAGGAACGGCCCTTGTCGCTCTGCCGGCCGTTTATTTCGCCGTGGCCCATAAGGCCTACCGGCTCCGCAGGATCGTTGCCTTCCTCGATCCCTGGTCCGACCCGCAGGGCGCCGGACACCAGATCATTCAATCCTTTCTCGCCTTCGGCAGCGGAGGGGTGTTTGGGAGGGGGTTGGGCGAAGGCAGACAAAAGCTTCTCTTCCTGCCGGAGCGGCATTCAGATTTCATTTATGCCGTAATCGGCGAGGAACTCGGCCTGATCGGCGCGCTGATCGTGCTCCTGTTCTTTCTGCTTATCCTGTGGCGGGGCGTCCGTATTGCGATCTCGTCCGGGGACCTTTTTACCAGGCTGCTTGCCCTCGGCATTACGTTGCTGATCTGTTTCCAGGGTATGATCAATATGGCGGTCGTGACCGGGCTGGTGCCGACGAAGGGGATTGCCCTTCCCCTGGTCAGCTACGGCGGGTCTTCGCTCGTGATCACGATGGCGGCGCTGGGAGTGCTGCTCAGTATGTCCCGGGAAACGGCGTGAAGCGAAGCGAATGCGGAGTGTGGAGTTCGGAATGAAACTGCGGAATCGTAAATGAAAGTAATAATAGCTGCAGGAGGAACCGGTGGGCATCTCTATCCCGGTATTGCCATCGCGCGGGAACTGTTGAAAGAGCGCGGCGCCGAGGTACTGTTCACGGGCACTGAACAGGGGATCGAGGCGAAGGTGCTTCCGAAAGAGGGCCTGCCCGTCCGGTTCATCACGGTCGGCAAGCTCAAGGGCATGAAGTTGCTCGGCGTCCTGAAGACGCTGACCACCCTTCCCCGGAGCTTGTATCAGTCGGCCCGTCTCGTCCGGGAAGTGAGGCCCGATGTCGTCATCAGCGTGGGAGGTTATTCGGCGGGGCCTGTTGCGGCTGCGGCATGGGCAGCGGGCATTCCGGTGCTCATCGTCGAACCCAATTCGTACGCCGGGCTCGCGAACCGGGTCGCGGGCAGGATCGCCGACAAAGTGATCCTCTGCTTCCCCGCCGCGGACCGGCAGCAGTTATTCTCGAGGAAAAAGACCTATATGGCGGGGCCGCTGGTGAGGAAAGGGATCGAGCGGGGAAGCCGGGAACATGCGCTCAAGACCTTCGGCCTGGAGGCAGGCCGGTTCACGGTGTTTGTGATGGGCGGCAGCGGTGGCGCCCACGCGATCAACATGGCCATGAAGCGGGCGGCGAGCCTGCTGCAGGATCTGCCGGAATTGCAGATCCTGCACCAGACCGGAGAGCGGGACGTTCAGGACGTCGTGACGGGGTACCAGGCTGCCGGCGCCAGGGCTCACGTGCTTCCCTATATCCATGACATGGCAGGGGCATACGCCGCAGCGGACCTCGTGGTCTCGCGTTCAGGAGCGACGACCGTGGCAGAGCTTGCGGTCTGCGGCAAGCGGGCGATACTGATCCCCTTTCCCTTTGCCGCGGACAATCATCAGGAATTCAATGCACGTTCACTGGAGGCTCTCGGGGCCGCAGAGGTGATCCTGCAGAAGGACCTGTCCCCGGAGCTGCTCGCCGGGGTCGTCAGGAAATATGCCCGGAGCGGGACGGCAGGCGTGCACGCGATGGCAAATACGGCATCGGAGGAGATAGCAGGGATCTGCAGAGACTATGTTCAAAAAGATTAAACACATCCATTTCGTGGGCATCGGCGGCATCGGCATGAGCGGCATCGCCGAAGTGCTGCTGAACCTGGGGTACAAGGTCTCCGGGTCCGATATGAAGGATTCGGACACGACAGCGCGGCTCAAAAAACTGGGCGGAGAGATAATGATCGGACACCGTGCCGGGAACATAACGTCCCCGCATGTGGTCGTGATCTCGTCGGCCGTGAAGGACGACAACGTCGAGGTCATTACGGCGCGGGAGAAGCAAGTCCCGGTCATTCCCCGGGCGGAAATGCTGGCCGAGCTCATGCGCCTCAAGTACGGCGTGGCGATCGCGGGCGCCCACGGCAAGACCACGACCACTTCGATGGTCGCCACGGTGCTCGCCGCCGGCGGCATCGATCCCACCGTCGTCATCGGGGGAAAACTGAACAGCATCGGAACCAATGCCAAGCTCGGCCAGGGAGAGTTCCTCGTGGCCGAAGCGGACGAGAGCGACGGCAGCTTTCTCAAGCTGTCGCCGACGATCGCCGTCGTCACCACGATCGACGCTGAGCATCTGGACTATTACCGGGACATCGACGAGATCAAGGCCGCTTTCCTCACGTTCATAAACAAGGTGCCGTTCTACGGCGTGTCCATGCTCTGCCTCGATCAACCCCATATCCAGGCACTCATCCCGCAGGTGCGCAAACGGTACCAGACCTACGGGATGAGCACCCAGGCGGACTACCAGGCGAGAGAAGTCTCCCTCAAGCCCCTCGGCTCCCGGTTCAAGGTTGTCCATCATGACCAGGACCTGGGCTGGTTCGAACTTGCCGTGCCGGGCGTTCATAATATCAACAACAGCCTGGCCGCGATCGGTGTGGCCCGCGAGCTGGAGATCGATGTCGAAACGATAAGAAAAGCGCTCAAGGAGTTCAGCGGTGTACAGCGCCGGTTCACCATCAAGGGCGAGGTCAACGGCATCATCGTGGTGGACGACTATGGCCACCATCCGACGGAAGTGAGGGCTACGCTCGCGGCTGCTGCTGCAGGGATGGAGCGGCGAGTCGTGGTGGTGTTCCAGCCGCACCGGTACAGCCGGACGCAGCACCTGCTCGAGGAATTCTTCACGGCCTTCAATCAGGCCGACAAGCTCATTGTCATGGATATCTACGCGGCGGGTGAAAAACCGATCCCCGGTGTCTCGGGGCAGGTGCTGTACGAAGGCATCAAGAAGTACGGGCACAAGGATGTTACATTCCTCCCCGACAAACAGACGGTGGCGGACCACATGACCGGCGTGCTGAAAAAAGGCGACCTCATGATCACGCTCGGCGCCGGCGACGTCTGGAAGATCGGGGAGCAGGTCCTGGAGAAACTCAAACATGGAAACGCTAAACAGTAAGGGTGAACTGAGGCGGAACGAACCGCTGAGCGGCCACACCTCGTTCAGGATAGGCGGACCGGCGGACGTGCTCGCCTTTCCCGTGGACCGTGAGGACCTGGAAGCGCTTCTGCGCCAGATCACGCAGCAGGGGCGGAAATATTTCATCCTCGGCGGCGGAACCAATCTGCTGGTGCGCGACGGGGGGGTCCGCGGCGTCGTGGTCAGCCTGCAGCGGATGGGGGCGATCAGGACCGAGCGGGAATACCGGTCCGTGGGCGGCACCTTCTCGATCGTAGCGGCAGAAGCAGGTGCTCCTCTCGGTAAACTGCAGTCCTTTGCGGCCGAGCACGGGCTGACCGGCCTTGAATTCGCGGCCGGCATTCCGGGCACGGTCGGGGGCGCCATCTGCATGAATGCGGGCACGGCGGCCGGCGAGGTGGGCGATATCGTCCAATCGGTAACGACGCTCGGTTACGACGGCAGGTTGATCGCCCGGGGCCGGGAGGAACTGGGCTTCGGTTACCGGACCTCGAACATCCCCGAGGGGCATTTCGTGGTGGAGGCCGCATTTGTGCTGCGCCATGATGACCGGGAAAAGATCAAGGCCCGCGTGAAAGAGCTCCAGGAAAAGCGGAAGCAGCGCCAGCCTATGGGAGCACCCAATGCTGGATCCATCTTCAAAAACCCCTACGAGGAGTCGGCAGGCAAACTGATCGAAACCGCGAAATTGAAGGGGCGGAGGATCGGCGATGCTCAGGTTTCGGACAAGCATGCGAATTTCATCCTGAACGTGGGCAACGCAACCGCACGGGACGTGCTGGAGCTGATGGAGATCGTGAAACAGACGGTGCTCGAGGTCCACGGCGTGCGGCTCGAGCCGGAGATCAAGATAATCGGAGAAGATTAGGAGGGGCAAATTCTAAATTCGAAGCACTAAATCCTAAATGCATTTTTGAAATTGATTTTTAGGCTTGTTTAGGATTTCGATATTAGAATTTAGGATTTCGTATTCATTCTATGGGATTGATAACTAATAAAAAGATCGGCGTTCTGCTGGGCGGTTTGTCGTCGGAGCGGGAGGTTTCGCTCGCGAGCGGCAACGCGGTCCTGAAGGCGCTGCAAGGAAAAG
>MHEA01000128.1:5131-7668 GCA_001805085.1 Nitrospirae bacterium GWC2_57_9 | reverse complement strand
GAAACTGCTTTTTCATTTTTAAAAACTCCTCAAATTTTCAATAAGTTACAAGCAGTATTCAAAATACGCGTACCATACTGATCAATCCAAATAATGCAATAGCTGTACCAATGAAAGCAATTTCAAAGAATTCAGATACTTATTTAAAAAAATGCGAATTTTTATACTTATATTCACTCTTTTCCTGAGTGTTTATGCTCATCAGTTGTTGGATTTTTATCACTTATATTAAGTCAAAAGTATTCTCTACTAAATAAAACTTCATTGTCAAGTAAAATTGTTTAGCAATGGGTACGTGCGACTGTTGCGTGCAGGTTCATCATATTTTTTATAAAAATTGCATTAAGGCTAGCGGCGCAGTTTTTGATGTGAGGGAATGAAGTGATGCGAGGTTCGGATGCGGGAAGGCCCCGAAGGCGGAAGTCGACCGCTGACTTTTGCGATCGTGATCATTTGTCCAGCAAATGGAAGAACCGGTTCATGATGACGCCGGCGGCCGCACCAAGCAGGCCCCCGAATCCGGCAAGGAAGGTCATTACAAAAATAAGAACGACTGTCACGGCGAACCAGTTCTGTCCGCATCCGTGGCCGAACATCCGGGTCACGTCCTTTGCGGCCGCGTCCCACCAGGTGCCCTGAAAGGTGTCGGAAAAGAACAGGTCCATGGAAAGAGCGGTGCCGAGCGTAATGACGGCGCCCGCCACCATTCCTATAAGTACGGCTTTTTTCAACCCTTTATCGCTCATAACCCTCCAGG
Organism: Nitrospirae bacterium GWC2_57_9; assembly: GCA_001805085.1. Lineage (GTDB taxonomy): Bacteria > Nitrospirota > UBA9217 > UBA9217 > UBA9217 > MHEA01. The sequence continues at coordinate 6,911 of MHEA01000128.1, read as the reverse complement.
TATATGGCTTAGATCGAGGTCACAGGTGCCCCGGCTTGAGCACAAAGGCGGCGACAGGCGGACTCCCGATTTATTTCAGTATCTCACCGGTCTTGCGCGACCACAGGAGGAGATCGAGATGGTCCATGTCGATCTTGAGCTCCGCTGCCAGGTGTTCCAGTTTTTTCTCAATGGCCAGATAGCCGGCTCTCGTGGCAGGTCGCATCCCCTTGCCGATCACACCCATTTCGCGCAGGCTGTTGAGGATATGCTTGTCCAGGATGGCATAGCCCGGGAATCCGATGTTCCTCAGGAAGTGGCTGGCTTCCTTGTAACCAAGGCCTTTGATCGCTCTGCTCTTCGCAAAAAAATCGCGGCGCTTCTGAGGGCAATCGAAGGATTCTATAAGGCCTTGGAGCTTCAGGTCGCATGTTTCCCGGAGGTACTCGCGGGTCCGGACGATATACGAAGGCCTGATCCGCCAGAACCGGACCCGGTGCTGATGAGCACGTTCCTGCAGCTGCTTTTCAGTTCCGCTGGCGAGGATGTCCTTGAGCGCGTTGATGGTGCGCAGGCCCATTTTAGCACTGCTCCCGGCCGTCAGGATGCAATAGCAGAGTTCTTCAAAGATCGCCTTGTCGCCCTTCCCGTACACGGCTTTGAACTCCGCGAGCCTTCGCTCGATGGCGGGCTTTTTTTTCCGGTAGTCCTTCCTCAGCTCAGCGATGAGCTCTTTTCCAGGCATTATATCCGCCCTTCAGATTGTACAGGTTCTTGTAGCCCATTCCCATCAAACGCTTGATGGCCCAGATGCTTTGATTGCCGCTGCGGCAATAGACCACTACTTCTTTGTCCTTCTTGAGCTTCTTGACCTTGTCCCCGATCTCGGCCATCGGCACATGAACCGCTCCGGGGATATGCCCCTGTTCATACTCCCCTGTCGACCGCACGTCGAGGAGCAACATCCCCTTTTTTTGATCCAGTTCCCGGGGCGTGATCTGCCTGATCCCAAGTCTGCCCAGGATGCCGAACAGCTTCACGATCAGGAATAGGACGATGACGCTCAGCAATATCGTTGATGGTGTATCCAAAGTAAAACCTCCTAATTTCGTTTCGGAGTTTAGAGTTCGGAGTTGGAAGCAAAATCGCGCTTGACACGATTTATACTCCGCATTCCGCATTCCACACTCCGCATTTCATTCACGCCTGTTTCTCCGGCAGTTCCATCACGAACCGCGCTCCCCGGGGATCGTTCCGCTCCACACGGATCGATCCCCCGTGGTCCTTGATGATCCGGAGCACGATGGCAAGCCCGAGGCCGCTCTTTTTCTTCTTCCGGGAAAAGTCGGGTTGGAACAGTTTCGGCAGGTCCTCTGCCGCGATCCCCGGTCCTTCGTCTGCCACCTCGACCTGGGCCATGCCGGCCGAGGTCGACCGGGTGGAGATCCATATCCTGCCCCTGCCTCCCATGACCTCGACGGCGTTCTGCAGAAGATTGATGAGAACGCGCTTGATCTGTTCGCTGTCCAGGATGACCGGGGGCATATCGGCAGCCATGTCCCTGATGATCTCAATGTCCTTATGGGCTGAGGCATAGAGATTGACGGCGGCGTCAACCACGGGGGCAAGGGCTTGGGGCACCGGGCTCGACCCGGGCATCCGCGCGAAGTCGGCGAACTCGTCGACCAGCTTCCGGAGACCGTCCGCCTCCTGCACAATGGTCCTGCTGCATTCATCGAAGACGCTGTCGAAATCGGCCGCCCCTTCGGCATGCTTCTTCCGGAGCCGCTCTGCCGAAAGC
>MHEA01000128.1:0-5105 GCA_001805085.1 Nitrospirae bacterium GWC2_57_9 | reverse complement strand
TTCTTCGCCCGGATCAGTTCCGTGAGATCGTCAAAGGTAATGAGCGAGCCGATCGGCGTGCCGGCGCTGTCCCTGAGCGGCGAGACGCGCATCCGGACCGTCAGCATCCTGCCGCGGACGCTCAATTCCATCTCTTCCTCGGCCCTGCCCCGCCCGTCCTCCAGCTTCCGGAACAGGCCCCGGATAGGGTCGAGCTGTATGAAGGCAAATGCTTCATCATAGCGCTTGTTCACCACGTTGTTTTCATCCACGCCAAGGATCTCGCAGGCTGCCCGGTTGATCGTGGTGATCCTGCCGGTCCGATCCATGGATACCACGCCGGTGTCGACGTGGGAGAGGATGGTCTGTTTATACGAGACCTCCTGCTCAAGCTGCTCCCGGGAATGCCTCAGGTCCCGCGTCATCTTGTTGAACGAATCGATCAGTATGCCCACCTCATCGCCGGTCGTCTCGTCTATGTGGTAATCGAAGCGGCCGGCTGCTACCGCGGTCGTGCCTTCGGCAAGCTTCTGAATAGGGACCGTAATGCCCGCAGCCACCCGAAGCGCCACCCAGATGGCGGCAAGGAGCAGCGCAAGCGTGACGGTGAGGAAGCCGAGGCGGTAGGAAAGCTTGATGGGTTCTTTGCCGGTGAGCGAGGAGCGGTACTGCGAATACCCCGTCCTGATCCCCTCCGACATGGCGGCAAGGCTTTGGGGAATGTAGTAACTGACGGCAACCACCGATTCAACCTGTTTGCCGTCAGTCGTCTCGTCGGTCATCGAGAACACCGGCACCACGGCGCGAACGATCTCTCCCTTTTTCCCGAGATCGATGATGGCGGACACTTCTTCTCCTGAAAAAGCGCTCGATACGAGATCGGACGCTGTGGCCGTAAAGGTCCTCGCCGGGAAACTTCCCGTCACGACACTGATCGAACGTTCCTGCGGCGACGTAAAGATCTCGATCGAGCCGAGTCCGTACTCGGTCGCCTTGCGCCGCAGATAGTCCTTCAACACCGTGGCTTCAAAGCGCGCCAGGAGGCGTTCTTCCGTCATCTGCCTGCTGATTACCCTGCCGAAGCCGGAAGCCTCGTCCTGCAGCCGGTCATAATAGGCCTGGGCCACGGCCACGGAGTCCTGCAGCGAGTTCTCGATCTTGAGACTGAAGAGCCGTTCGAAGCTCCTGGTGAACATACCGCTGCCGATGATGAACAGCAGGATCGGCGGTATGAAGGACAGACTGACAAAGGCCGCGACCAGCTTCGTCCGGAACCGGGCCCCGAGCACTCCATGCCTTCGCTCGATCGACAGCTTCCAGAGGCTCCGTGCCGTCATGAAGATCACCGTGGCCAGGAGCAGGAAATTGGCGTTGATCAGGATGATGATCAGGATATTGTCGGAGAAGGGACCTTCAAAACCCCGGTACTTGATCTGAAGGACGACGGCGAGCGCGGTCAGGATCACGAAACCGATGAGGAACAAGAGGCTTTTCCCCCCCGATTCCCGCTCTTTCTCTTTGGCATTCATGGCAAGGCAGAATACCAAAAAGGCTTCTCGAATGCAAGCGCCGGGGTACCAATTTGCCGGGGAATGAATTCTCTTGACAAACAAGAGGTTTCTCGGTTATTTTAAAGTCTAACTGCAACGATTGTACTAAGGACAAACAGGAGGATTGGCGGCCGCGAAAAAGGAAGAACCCGCCGCCACAAAGGGGGCCCCTATTGATGAAATATTTTAGAGGGATTGGAGTACTTTCACTGTTCCTCATCACGGCCTGCGCATCATCTCAACAGGCCCGGCAAGACCCTCTCAGAGAAGAAGTTGCCGTCCTCCAGAAACAGCTCCTTGAACTCCAGCAGGTCCAAAACGATACCAAAACCAGGCTTGAAGAATCAAACGCAACGATCAGCGCACTTTCCGTCAAACTGAAGTCCCTGGAAGAACGACCTTCATTAAGAGCAGCCGCACCGATGTCCGCCGGTCTGAGAACGGCCACGCCTGTTCCTGATGCAAAGACCCCTGTCTCCAAGAAAAAACCAAAAAAGAAGACTAAAAAGAAAGTAAGGAGGCAGGAATGATCAGCAGTTTCGTTGCCCGCGTCCTGATAGTTCTTCTCCTCGCACTCGTACTCGTCCCCGCTGCAGCACGTTCCCAGGAACAGACAAATCCCGGCACAACTCCCGGCCAAGGGGAAACCGCGGATGTTCCGCCGCTGAATGCGGACGGAAACGCTGCGCCGGACCAGCAATCTCCTACGTCTTTCACTCCTGCCGATGCTGAAGCTGAAGCGGAAAAAACGTCCTCCCAGCCTGAGCCGCAGCAGCGGACCACCTCTCTTGAAAGCGTTGCGTCAAGCGGGACCTACATCATCAAGCAGGGAGATACCTTGTGGGATATCTCGAATTCTTTCCTCAGGGACCCCTTTCTCTGGCCGTTCATCTGGAAAGCAAATCCCTCAATAACGAATCCAGATCTCATTTATCCCGGCAATACCCTTGTCATTCCGAACATGGCGCCGATCGAACGGGCGCTGCAGGCGCCTGCGGCTCCCGAGCAGGCGCGGCCTGTCCGACGCGAGGAAGCTCCGGACCATGCCTTCGGCCGGAGACTGAGGTCTCTGACCCCGCCGCCGGTCACCGACGAGGAAGCGCCGAATAGTACTCTCGTCTTGCCCGAGGAAACGAAACAGGCCCTTTATGACAAATACCGGATGCTGGGCGCAGGGTTCGTGGATATCGCCGACAGCAAGGATATTCTCGTGGGGGGCCCGGAGGAAAAAACGATCTATGCCTACGATGATCTGGTGTACATCAAAATCCGGTCCAAGGAGAATGCGAGCATCGGCGACAAGTTTCTCATATACCGGGCTCAGGACAAGGTCAGGCATCCGGTTACCGGAGCTCGCTACGGCTACGTTATAAAGGTATACGGCATTCTGCAGATCACGGCGAAGGATAAGCACGATATTTACACGGCCAGGATAACCTATTCTTTCGACGCAGGCATTCCCGGGAAAATGAAGCTCATGCCGTACCAGGAGCCCGTGCTCCTGTATAACGATACGATCGCGAAAGACAAGGATCTGGCGGGGCGTATTCTTGCCGTCTCCGAAGAAAAGACCCTGAACGGGCAGATCGATGTTGTGTACCTGGACAAGGGTTCGGCAGACGGGGTGGAGCCCGGCGATCGCTTCCTGGTCTATCGCCGGCAGCCGGCCAGAAGCAAGGAACCCCGAAAAATGATCGGGGAAATGCAGGTGATCCTCGTGAAAGAACGCACGGCAACCGCGATCATCAACAAGAGCACTGAAATGATGGGCGCCGGAGATGTCGTGGAAAGCAGGAAGTAAAACGATCGAGCCCCTCGGGTTTTCCGGAGGCAAAGGTAGAAGCAGTGTCCCTCTCACAAAAAAACACTGTCGGGCTCATTATCTGCCCGACAGTGGCATGTATACCTCTCTATCATCTGCAGCCGATCAAAATAAAAAAATGAACACTGGACTCACTGCCTGATACCGGTTTTTTTGACCAGCATGGCCCTCAGCTTAGCCCATGAACAGGAAAAAGCCGTTGAAGAAGTATAACAGTCCCAGGCAGCCCGCGGCAATCCCCAGGTACCAGAAGTATTTCTGTTTCATGAGCGCGGCAATGGAGGAAAGCAGAATGGCTATCTGGAGGAACATCGCGGCCAGCCCGAATGCCCCTGAATGCCTCTGCGCGCTGTCGCGCCTTTCTTCGAGCTCCTCTGCCTTCTGCCGGATTTCCTCCTTCTCCTTTTCGTAACGTTCTGTTTTCGCCTTGCAGGCCGCGATCTTCTTCTCGTAGTCGCCAGCGCCGGACCGCAGGGTCCTGATCTCGAGCTCAAGCTTCTCTCGCTGCAGTTCGTAGAGGTAACCTTTGATGCTCTTTGCCTGGTAATAGGACCATTGATCGGACGCCTCTGACTGCGCCATCACCGACCTCGTCGAAAACCCGCCGCCCTTGAGCGTCGAAAGCGTGGCACAGACCGCGAATACCACTGTCGTGAGCGCAAGATAGTTGAGCCAGGGTTCCTTCTTTTCTTCCGCCATATAAGCCTCCCCTTTTTGGGAGGGCACATAGTAGCCAAAAAAACGGCTGTAGTCAAGGGGCTCGTGTCACGGTTATGCTGGACCAACCAGTATAATTGCTAATAACTCGTGGCTCGTGAACGACATGAAAAGAACGTACCTTTATCGCCCCTAAGGAAAGCCCCATGCAGGAATAATTGTCATGACGCTATGAAAATGCTACCATTGAAACGAGAACCGCTACAGTTGAGGAGGACGACGTGATCATCGGCGTAGCCAGAGAGATCAAGGTGGAAGAGTTCCGGGTGGGGTTGACGCCCGCAGGCGCACGAGAGCTGGCGGAGGCCGGCCACTCGATTCTTGTTGAGAAGGACGCGGGCTCCGGCAGCGGCTTTCCTGACGAGGAATACGGGCAGGCGGGAGCCGTGGTCGTGCCCCGGAATGCGGTGTTCGGGACGGCTGATCTGATCGTGAAAGTAAAGGAACCGGTTCGCGCGGAATTCCCCCTGATCAGGGACGGCGTTGCCATCTTTACCTATCTGCACCTGGCACCGAACCCCGACCTCACGAAGGAGCTGCTGAAAAAAAGGGTGGCCGGCCTTGCCTATGAGACGCTGGAGCGCGACGGCAAACTACCTCTTCTTGCTCCCATGAGCGAGATCGCCGGACGGATGGCGCCGCTCATGGCTGCCTTTTATCTCCAAAAGTTCAAGGGCGGATCCGGAGTCCTGCCCACGGGGGTGAGCGGGGTGCGGCCGGGCAAGATCGTGGTCCTGGGAGCGGGCGTCGTCGGCACAAATGCAGCGCGGGTCGGCATCGGGCTCGGCATGGAGACCGTGGTCATCAACAAGGACACATCACAGCTGCAGCGCATCGACGAGCAGTTCAAAGGCCGTGTGCAGACCATACCGTTGTCGGCGCATGCCGTCGAAGAAGAGATCAGGGATGCCGATATGGTGGTGGGAGCCGTGCTGGTGCCCGGCGGCAGGACGCCGGTGCTGATACCGAAAGCGATGCTGGGAAGCATGAAGAAGGGGTGCTGATACCGAAAGCGATGCTGGGAAGCATGAAGAAGG
>MHEA01000127.1 GCA_001805085.1 Nitrospirae bacterium GWC2_57_9 | reverse complement strand
CTCCCGCGCGAACCCCCTGCCCTGTTTCATGGCCCTTGCCTTTTTCCGGGAACGCGATAGTCCGTTCCCGCCGGAAAGAGCGGCCAGCGCCAGGCCCGCGCTTCCTGCCATGCGCGAAAGCCGCCGGTCCCGCCAGGCAATTCGTATCCCGTGAAGGAACAGCACGAAGGCGAAAGCGGTAACGATCTCGATGCCCGAGAGAAGCAGTTTGTCCTGTTCGATAACCGCCCTCAATGCGGACAGGTTCCCTTCGGCGGCGGTGATCAGCGACGGCAGGGAGAGGGCCGCGGCTCCGCTCAGGAGTACGGCAAGTACTTGGTAGGCGACTATGGAAATATGTCTCCTCATGGTCCTCCGAAATTGATGCACTCATAATATTATTATTAAACGTCTCATACGAGAACGAACTAAAACGATTCGTCCAACCAGCGTCATCCCCGAAGGGTCTTAGCGTGCCCTGCCGTTGCTTTACCAACGGCGCCAGGGTTCTCGCACCTTCGGTTGCGCTAGCGGAGGTGGATATGGTTTTATCAAGCACGAGAACCAGATTCCCGCTCAGAAGCGTTGCGGGAATGACAAGAAGGCTAAAGTTTCACCATATCTTCCGCAATGAACATACCGCTGTCGAGATACTCTGTCCTTCTAGCAAGCGCAATGCCATCATCAACGCTGATGCCCAGAGGCTTGATAGTCCAGAGTAAATATTTTTATTCCTCTCCTGACTGAAACGGGACGACAGGGCAATGTGTATGTTTTTCCCTCCAGTCCTTTGCAACAGGCTGCAGATGCGGAGCGGGGAACATCTCTAGTCTTGAAGGGTTAGCGCAGTGTATGGTTATTCCTGCAGCAGGAGTCAGGAATACTGCGGACAGAAGTGGTAGGAAGGTTCAGAGTTGCTTTTTGAAGTCTCCGGGATCGATCCCGTGCTTCTTCAGGAGATTGTAAAAATCAGCGCGGTACTTTCCGGCCAGTTCCGCCGCGCTGCTCACGGTGCCGTTGGTCAGTTCCAGCAGGCGGATCAGGTAGTTTTTCTCAAAACAGTCCCTGGCCTCCTTGAGCGGCTTTACGAGCCCGCCCGCGTCCGGGGCGCCGGACGGCAGGATCAGCCCTTCGGGAATGATGTCGTCGCGGGCCATGGCCACGGCATACTCTATGGTGTTCTCCAGTTCCCGCACATTGCCCGGCCACTCGTGGAACAGAAGCCGCTGCATGGCTCCGGGCGCAAGGCCGTTGACCTGCTTGCTCATGGCTGCCGCATACTTTCCGAGGAAGTGACCGGCCAGCATGGGGATGTCCTCCTTCCGGTCGCGGAGGGGCGGCAGGTCGATCGGGATCACATGGATGCGATAGTAGAGGTCGTCCCGGAAGAGTCCCTGCCGCACGCCCTCCTTGAGGTCCTTGTTGGTGGCAACGATGACGCGGACGTCGACCGCAACCGGTCCTTCCGCGCCGACGGGATGGAACTGGCGCTCCTGCAGCACGCGCAGGAATTTTGCCTGGATCGGCAGCGGCATGTCGCCGATCTCATCGAGAAAAATGGTGCCTTCGTGGGCCTGCAGAAAAAGGCCGCGCGAAGTCCTGACGGCGCCGGTGAACGCGCCCTTTTCATGACCGAACAGCTCGCTCTCGAGCAGCATCTCGGGAAGGGCCGCGCAATTCACGGCGACGAAGGGTTTGTCCCTTCTCCTGCTCGCGCAGTGGATGGCCCGGGCGATCAGCTCCTTGCCGGTCCCGCTTTCACCGCGGATGAAAACGGTGGAGTCCGTATCGGAAATGTGGGCCACCCTTTCAAGCACCTGCTTCATGACCGCGCTCCGGGCCACGATGTTGCTGAAATCATGCCGCTCGGCCAGGAGCTGTTTCAGCCTGTTGACCTCCGAGGCCAGCCTTCTGTTCTCCAGGGCGCGCTCGATCTGGAGCAGCAGTTCGCGCGCATCGAAGGGCTTGGTCAGATAGGTGTGGGCGCCGCGCCGCATCGCCTCCACCGCGCTTCCGATGCTGCCGTGCGCGGTCAGGATGATCACGGGCAGATCGGGACTGAGCTGGCGGATCTCTTCCATGAGCGATATACCGTCCTGACGCAGGAGCTGCAGATCCACGATCGCCAGGTCGAAGGGAGCCGCGCGGACGGCCTCTTTAGCCTGGACCTCGTCGGGCGCGGTCGTGACCTGGTAGTGCTCGGACTCAAGCCGCATCCGTATGAGCTCCAGGAGGTTCCGGTCGTCATCGACGACCAGCAATTTCCGCTGCCCCATCTCCGTCCTCCTACCTGTCGAAGGCCTTTTTCTTTTCGTCGAGCTCGATATCGACCCTCTTCGTCCGCTCCATCGTTTCGAGGAGATCGCTCCAGATCTTCGCCTCTTCGCCGAGCGGACTCCGGGGATACTCCCGCAGGAGCCGGGAAAAGTACGCCAGGGACCTGCGGTAATCCTTCCGGGGATTCGCGTAATGGGAATGGAGCAGGGCGAGGTCGAACAGGATCAGGTCGCCTGCCCTGGCTGCCCCGGGCTGGAGCAGCATTGCCTCGTACGATTGGATCGCGCCGTCAAAATCCCGCTGCCCTATCAGCTGCTGCACCGGTTTCAGATGCTCCCATCGTTCAGGCAACTGCGCAACGTTTATCCGCAACGGTTGCTTCGGCCCCTCGGGCCTCGCCCGGTCATGGGCGCAGCCGGAACCGATCAGGAGCAGAGCGGCAAGACAAAAATAAAGGTGCTTCCCTGTTTCCCGTCGCTTTCCACCCACACTGTCCCTCCATGGTCATGCACGATATGTCTGACGATGGCCAGCCCGAGGCCGCTGCCCTGCAGCTTCTGCCGGCCCTCGACGGCGGCCTGCCGGTATTTTTCGAAGATGACCGCTGCCTGGTCCCCGGGAATACCCGGCCCCGTGTCGGCCACCGAAACCGCCGCCTGCTGACCGAGGAAGCGGGATGAAACCGTCACCCTGCCCTCGCGGGGAGTGAACTTGAGGGCGTTCCCGATCAGGTTGCGGAGCACCTGGAGGATCCGCTCCGCGTCGAGATCGAGCAGGGGCAGATCCTCCAGCTTCGTCTCGATCCGGATCCCTTTTGCCTCCGCCAGGGGCAGCACCTCGTTCACGGCCCTGAGGATGAGCGGGTTCACCTCGCGCCTCGAAAAATGGTATGCCACCATACCCGATTCAAGCCTCGATATATCGAGCAGCGAGCTGACGAGATCGATCATACGGTCGCTCTCCTCGGCCATGATGGTCAAAAGCTTTTTCTGCTTCTCCGTCACGCTGCCGGCCCGGCCTTCCAGGAAGAGGTTCGTGCTCTCTCTGATGGACGTGAGGGGGGTCCGGAGCTCGTGCGACATCAGGGCATAAAAATCGGTTTTGAGCGTGTCCAACTCCCTCAGCTTGCCGCACATCACCGTAAAGGACCTGGCAAGGGCCGCGATCTCGGGAGGCGAGCTGATCTCCAGGTCCACGTCGCGTATCCCGCCGCTCACTTCAGCCATTTTTATTTTCATGTCGTTGAGCGGCCGGGTGATGCTCCCGGTGATCAGGACCGACAGGACCAGTCCGGTGCCGACAGCCACCGCGGTCGTCATCATGCCTGCCCCGGTCGCCCGGGCGCCCGCCTCGCGCAAATGCCGCACTTTATCGACCATGTTCTTCTGGCTCAGCGCACGCAACTGCTGCAGTTCATCGCCCAGGGACTCCAGCACGCTCTCTTTCTCGGCACGGTACCAGGCCGCGGAATAGGCGGAGCCGGACCTGATCATGCCGGCTTCGGCAAAGACCAGGTCCTTATAGGCCCGGTGCAGATCGCCTGCACGCGCAAGGACCGATCCGAGCCCGCGGCTGTCGGCCTTCCGGCCTGCCTCGTGCAGATGCTCCTCGAAATCGGCAGCGGATTCCGAGAACCGCCGGAACAGAGATCTGTCCCGCATGAGCACATACTTCTTCTCGTATCGCTGCTCGGACAGCAGCGCGTCGGTCAACCCCTTGTGGAGATCGAGCAGGGAGTTGTCGACGAGGATCATGGAGTTGGCAATGTCATGGACATGCCGCAGCTGAAGAATGGCATACACGCTGACCCCTGCGGAGAGGAGCAGGAGGGCGAGGTACCCTGTCATCAAGCGTGAGAATATGCTCCACTTCATAGACGTCTTCGCCCGTGACAGGACCGCCACGGCGGGCTGATCGAAGTCGCGGTATGCGGCGTTTTATCGGGAACAGCGAGGAGGAATTGATAATTCCCTATTCTTACATTTTAGCCCAATTCCTTTTTTACTTTAGTAAGCAGAAAGTATGCAGAGGGCGGCCGGACAGGAGGAACAGGACAACGAGGGTGCAGGCATCAGAAGAGGCGCGCAAGCAGGGTGGGAACGGCGGTCTCGACATTCAGGATCCGTTCCCCGCAATTGACCGCGCTAAAACCCGCGGCACGGAGTTTGTCGATCTCGTAGGGAATGAAACCGCCCTCAGGACCGATGGCAAGAGTGACCGGCCCTCGGACCGAGCGCGGACAGGCGGCAGGCGAACCGGGGTGAGCGACCAGGGAAAGGGTCCCTTGGGAAAGACCGGGTAGCTCGTCCTCGACAAAGGGTTTGAACAGAGGCCGGAGCAGGACCTCGGGCAGGACCGTATCGCGTGACTGCTCCAATCCGATGACCAGGTGTTCCCGAAGGCTTTCCGGCGAGAGGACCGGGCTCGACCAGTAGCTTTTCTCCACGCGGTATGCATTCAGCAGGACGATCTTCTTCACGCCCAACACGGCCGCCGACCGGATTACCCGCTTCAGGACCTTCGGCCGCGGCAGGGCGAGGATGAGCGTTGCCGGAAGTGCTGCCGGAGGTTCCTGCCGGAGCTGCACGTCCATTTCCATTGCAGCAGCATCGAGCAGGGTCACCTTGCAAATACCGATCTGGTCATTGAGAAGCCCCACGACAAGCTCGTCCCCGGCCTGTGCGCGATGCACCTCGAGCACATGTTTGAGCCTGCGGCCGTGGAGGCGGACCCGGGTCGTGTCGATG
>MHEA01000126.1:940-4682 GCA_001805085.1 Nitrospirae bacterium GWC2_57_9 | reverse complement strand
CGTCCTCGCTGCGTGCCCCGTACCCCAGGTCCTTGATCCTGGCCAGGACATCCTCTTCCGTTACGATTGAGGGGTCCATTTCCAGGGCCAGTTTCTCTGAAGCAAAGTTGACTGCCGCCGATCTTACGCCCTCCATCTTGCCCAGGCCCTTTTCTATGGACAGCGCACAGTTGGCACAGGTCATGCCGCTGATCCTGAACTGCCTCTTTTTGACCGCTTCGACACTGTCTTTCGGAGCTTTTTCAACAGGAGCCGCCTGGCCGGAGCCCGCTGCCCCGTCACCGTCCTGCTCCGCTGGAAGCGGCGTTATCGAATATCCTTCCTCCTGGATCGCACGCACCGCGTCATCCACCGATACCTTGCCCGGGTCATGGGAGAAATAGGCTTTGCTGTCAGCCAGGGATACCCGCACCTGGTCCACGCCCGGGAGCGCCTCGAGCGCTTTGGTCACGCTCCGCACGCAATGCTCGCAGGTCATTCCGTAGACTGGGATTTCTGATTGTTTTTGATTTTTGACAGGAGTGGTGTCAGCCATACTGTCCCCTCTTTTACTGAAATCAGCTGTTTAAAATACCGAGTACGGGCCCTTTGCGGTCATTCCCGATCGAATCCTCGGGAAGGACAACAGGAGAAAACGAGGCAAAAAGTAATTTGCGGCCGTGAATGGTTATTGGTTTGCCTCATTTGATCAACTTGAAGATCGTTTTGACCAGTTCATCCACGACCTGGTGGTCTCCGGCCTGGAGCTGCTCCGAAACGCAGGTTTTCATGTGCTTTTCGAGCAGGAGCTGGGCCGCTCCGTGCAAGGCCGACTGGGCCGAGGAGATCTGGTTCAGGATATCGTCGCAATACACACGCCGCTCGATCATGCCCTTGATCCCCCGGACCTGTCCCTCGATGCGGTTCATCCGGTTCACCAGGTCCCGGACGGTCTTTTCATCATGGTGGCTTTTGCGCTGACTGTCTGCATTTTCCCGGCAGGTGGGACAGGCTTTCAATTTATTCATGAAGGGCACCTCCGTAAAAAGTATTCGTACTATACCCCCCTACCCTATTTTGTGTCAAGCCTGAAATCCGGCCTTTGAGGTGCGCGGGACAGTATGAAGCGATCCGGGTATGATGGCAGCATTAAATCGCAAGTGCCGCTTTTGAAAACTTTGGTATTAAGCACTAATTTTTCTCCGGTGATAAGATTAAGTTACAACAAACGGGAAAGGAGACAGGGCGCTATGAAAGCACTCGTATATCATGGACCGGGCAAACGGTCCTGGGAAGAAAAGCCGAAACCGGTAGTCAAAGACCCCGCCGACGCGGTCGTGAAGATAGCGAAAACCACGATCTGCGGCACTGATCTGCATATTATGAAAGGAGACGTGCCGACCGTGACCGACGGCAGGATCCTCGGACATGAGGGCGTCGGCATTGTGGAGGAAACGGGGCCGGCGGTGACCAATTTCAAGAAGGGCGACCGGGTGCTCATCTCATGCATCTCGTCGTGCAGCAAATGCGACTCCTGCAAAAAGGGGATGTACTCGCACTGCGAGAACGGCGGCGGCTGGATCCTCGGGAACACCATTGACGGGACGCAGGCCGAATATGTCCGCATTCCCTTTGCCGACACGAGCCTCTATCCCGTCCCCCCCGGCGCGGACGAGAACGCGCTGGTGATGCTGAGCGACATTCTTCCTACGGGCTTCGAATGCGGGGTTCTGAACGGGCAGGTCAAGCCCGGGGACATTGTCGCGATCGTGGGCGCCGGACCGGTCGGCCTGGCGGCACTGCTCACGGCGCAATTCTATTCCCCCGCCGAGATCATCATGATCGACCTGGACGACAACCGGCTCGACGTGTCGAAAAAGTTCGGCGCCACCAAAACCGTGAACAGCTCGGACGGAAAAGCCAGGGAACGGGTGATGGAGATGACGGCGAAGAAAGGCGTGGATGTGGCGATCGAGGCAGTGGGGATCCCGGCAACCTTCGAATTCTGCCAGGAGATCGTTGCGGCTGGAGGCCATATCGCGAACATCGGCGTACACGGAAAGAGCGTGAGCCTGCACCTGGAAAGGCTCTGGGCGCACAATATAACGCTGACGACGCGGCTCGTCGATACCGTGACCACGCCCATGCTGCTCAAGAACGTGACCGCCGGGAAGCTGAAGCCGGGTCAGCTGATCACGCACGAGTTCAAGCTTGATGAAATCATGAAGGCCTACGACACCTTCGGAAATGCCGCCAGGGAAAAGGCGTTAAAGGTGATCCTGAAGGCTGCGTAAAGCGCCGACAAAAAAGCCCGCTTGCAGAAGCGGGCTTTTTATTTGTTCACTGATAGGCGGATTTGTCCCCGATATCGTAGGCGAGGGACATGAACACTTTTCGCACGGTGAAGATGACCAGCATGGCGGCGATCAGGACCAGGCCCCAGGCCGCAGCCTGGCCGGTCAGGACGGAGGCTGAGACCAGCAGGAGGTAGAGCGGCATGATCATGGCGAGGAGGTAGCCCTCGAAGAGCTGGAAGCAGAAAGCTTCCTTCGCGGTCACGAAACCCAGGCAGCCGGAAAGCGGCAGCAGGAGCAGCACGCTCAGAGGTGTCTCGGCGAGGGCGCCGGACAGGGACCCCTTTCCAAGGGCAAGGAGCACCACCAGGCAGCCGAGACCGATGAAGTACAGGTTCTTCAGGTAGATTTTGAACTTCCCGATGTACAGGTGAATGAAGAATACGCTCACGCCGACGGATGCATAAAGGCCATAGCCAAGGATATCGGCGGTCGGGCGCTGTGATGGGCCGGATGCCGATGCCAGAAGATAAGCCAAAGCACATACGATGATGCTGGACAAAACGATACCGGCACGGTAGAGCAGAACCGTTACCCTGTCTTCCTTCGTAAGAGGCTGGAACACCTGTTTCTCACCCATTGTCGAGCTCTCCGTTCAGATCCCGTCTTAAATCCCGGATCATTTCTTTTTCGGCTTTTTCCAGAACGCCAGGTCGTTTATCATGACTCTCAGAAGCTGACCCGGCGACATTTGCGAGGTTTCCTTGCACCTGCAGGCGTCGTCATGGCCCGCACCCGCCTTCGACTCTGCGGGTTTTCTCTCTTTTTCGGCGTCATGGGAATCCGTTTTTTTACGATCGCCAGCCATTTGCTTCCTCCGAAACATAGTACCTCATAGTGCCGGAGCATGTCAACGCCTGTGTCCTCCGCCTGTACCTTATTTATTCCGAAGCATGGCGATGATCTCTGCGGCGCTGATGACCTTGGCGTAGACAGCGCCCAGTGCCGCCATATACGAACCATGGACATGGCTTGCCGGAATATCGAGGCTCGCGAATGCCAGGTTCTTTGTTGCGCAGGCATCATGGGCGACCAGGCAGGTATACCCCTTGTCGAAGGCGGCCCTGACCGTTGCATCGATGCACATGTGGGACATCATTCCGCAGATCACGACCTCCTTGGTCCCCTGGGCTTCAAGAAATGCCTCAAGATCGGTATTTCGGAAACTGTTCGGAAAATGCTTCGTGATAACAGTTTCGCCGGGCAGCGGAACAACGCTTTCGTGAAAGGCTACTCCTTCCGTATGGGGGAGCAGAAATGTGGCGTTTGCTCTTGCGGCAATATGCTGAACATGAACGACCGGCAGGTTACTCTGCCGAAAAAAATCCAGCAGCCTTTTCGCGGCCGAACTTGCTTCGACTGCTCCCGCGACTTCCATCCGTCCTCCCGGGAAATAGTCCCGTTGAATG
>MHEA01000126.1:784-926 GCA_001805085.1 Nitrospirae bacterium GWC2_57_9 | reverse complement strand
TGCAGGCTTCATGCGCTCTCCTTGAAATGAAGTTCGTTGAATTTCTCTTCTGTCATATCCATATCCACAAATTCGATCTGTTCCCCCTGTATGACATGGGTACTTTCGCCTGTTCTTTCAAAACCGATGCTTTCGTACAGCC
>MHEA01000126.1:0-463 GCA_001805085.1 Nitrospirae bacterium GWC2_57_9 | reverse complement strand
CCGCTGCTGTTTTGAAAACGGCTGGCCGCGGCCTTGCTCGTAGTCGGCAATGTATGCACGGATGTCGTCCCCGGCCGGAATACGGCGGACATTCGGAATCGACCAGTCGGCTGTAAACCCATGCGCTGATATGCCGACCAGGTCTGTCTCCGGACGAAATGACAGGGAGTCCCAATCATATGCCGCAGCGATTTTCCCATCTTGGAAACGCAGATGTTCTACGCGCCAGTCTGCGTGACCGAGAACGTTTTCTTCCTCATGAACCCTGACCGATTGAGCTTGACGGGCATAGTCGTCTATCCATTCGGCGCCGGAAGCACTTGTCTCAAAGTTGAATAACTTGCTGTGGGGCTGAGGATAGAGCGATTTATCTTTCCGTATATTCATTAAACTGCCGGCAGCAATATCACATGATCGCAGCAACTTGATGAGTTCCGCAAAACTCGAAGCAGTAGTCTTTCGG
>MHEA01000125.1:1906-6241 GCA_001805085.1 Nitrospirae bacterium GWC2_57_9 | reverse complement strand
GTCGCCGAACAACTTCCAGGACATCAAGGTGGATTTCCGGTACTTCTTTGTGCGGAAGCTCATGTTCGTGAAGTACGCGGTCGGCTACGTGATCTTCCCCGGCGGCTTCGGCACCTTGGACGAACTTTTCGAGGCCCTCACGCTGATCCAGACCAAGAAGATCCGGGGTTTCCCGGTCGTGCTTGTCGGGAGGGAGTACTGGCGGGGCCTGATCGACTGGATGCAAAAGACCGTTCAAGAGATGGGGAATGTCAATCCGGAAGATATCGACCTGCTGCACATTGTCGACGAACCGGAGGAGGTCTGCGCGATCGTCACCAATCGCTACAACGACCGTGTCCGGGGAGTTCACCGCGACCGGCGCGACCGGGACCGCAAGGGCGTCTAGGACGCCTTGTCCGGTCTTCTCTGCCTGATCCGCTCTGCGCGCTGTTTCAGCCGCTGGGCAAGCCGCATGCCGCGGAACCACCGCTCGATGCTCGACCGGTAGACCATCACCAGCAGTATGCAGGCAATGCCGGTGCCGAGGACCGTGAAGAAAGCGGCGTACCGCTTATCCCGGAAGAACTCGCCTCCCAGGGTCAGGAGCACGGTGCCCAGCAGCCGGCCCGATGTGGAGACCAGAAGGAAATCGCGGTGTCCCATGTGCCCCAGCCCCAGGATGTAGCAGAGAATGTCCTTGGGAAATCCGGGAATGAGGAACATCAGAAAAGCAAGGAAGACGCCGCGGTGCTTCATTACATAGTCGTAGCGCCTGATCGTCTCGGGGCTCACCATCTTCTCGACCAACGGTCTGCCCGCCATCCGCGCCAGCGAAAAAGCCATCCAGGAACCGATTCCCAACCCGATCGTCGAGAACAGTATCCCCCAGGTGCGCCCGAAGAAGAGCCCCCCCACGAATCCCGTAACCTCCCCCGGCACGGGCGCTGCTATCACCTGGAGGACCTGGAGTCCGACGAAGATAAGGACCGCGTTCGTCCGGTGCTCGGAGATGAGCCTAGTCAGCTGCTCACGGTCGGTGAAATACCTCACTAATCCGAGCGGAAAGAGAACGTAGAGGACGGCGGCTACGAACAGGCCGAAGACCGCCAGGCTGAAAAGCGTTTTTCTGTCAAGCTTCATAGGGAATAAACGGTCAAGTCAGATCACGCCTTGAAAAGATCCTCGAGCTGCTTGCGGGACCGTTCTGCCTCACTCTCATCGTTCCCGGATCTCTCGGCAAATCTGAAGTAGTCACAGAAATTTGCCTTTCCTTTTTCCTTGACCGCGTCCGCTACCGGCTCGCGGCACTGCTTTGATGCCGAGGGGTCGTAAAAAGAGCAGTTCGAACAGCAGTAAAGGTCGGCGCGACAGTGCGGACACACATCCTTGCGGCCGATCTTGGAGGCAATATCCAATGCATGCTTGCAGGCGTGACAGCATTTCATGCGGGACATGATAACGTAACAATAGGGATTAAACAAGTTCAAAAAGGTTTTCCTTTTTGACTGTTCCTACAAAAAAGAAACGATTGCTTCAATAGTAAAACAATTCTTGACTCTCTTAATCCTTTGGTTTAATATAACCAACAAGTTTCTATTATTTAACAAATAGTTAACCTTCTATTGATCGAGTTACTGTTTTTTGTGCAACTTATTGTATAATATTTCCTCAACTTCTGTTCTGACTGTTCTACTTGAGAATTAAGGAGATCTGGAAAATGAAACAAATGGCGCGTGTTCTTACGCTGGTCCTGACCATACTGGTGCTCGCCGGAGCGGCCTTTGCGGCACCGGCGAAAAAGACCGGAGCGTCGGAGGAGATGAAACAATATCTTGACGATCTTCGTAAGAACCCCGGAGACAAGGCGCTGCGGGAAAAGATTATCAAGACGGGCGCGAAATCTGCTCCCGCAGTTCCGGAAGAAGCAGAGCGGAACATGGCCCGGGGAACCGCCTTTGCTCAGAAGGCGTCCGACAACGCCGGATACCAGAAGGCCATTGCCGAGTTCGAGGCAGCCACCAATGCTGCCCCCTGGCTCGGTCTTGCATATTATAACCTTGGGGTGGTCCAGGAAAAGTCAGGCCTCTTCAGCGAGGCGATCCAAAGCCTCAAATATTATCTTCTTGCAGTACCAGATGCGAAGAACGCCCGCGATGTCAAGAACAAGATCTATGCGCTCGAGGCAGACGCTGAGGCGGTGCAGGCGGGCCTGAGCGCGCCGGCTCCGGAACCGGTGCCGCCCACGGCAGGAGCCGGCAAACAGCTCGGTCTTGCAGCAAAACCAACCCTGGAGATCGAACCTGACAAGCAGCTCAGGATCATTAAAATGCCTCAGGACAAGAAGACGAAGATGCCGAACTTCGAAGGCAACTGGTATTTCAAGGAAAATATACGAAGTGAGGATGTGACGATCCACGCTTTTGAAATTACCAAGAGTTCGAATGGCGACCTGACGATCGTCCCCCCGAAGCGAGCTGCCGACAGCGTTGCCGCGGTGAATATCTTTGAGATCGCGGAAAAGACGCTGAAGCTGCAGATGAAGTGGAAAATGAAGTCTGTGGTCGGATACTGGAAAACGGAAACGTACGTGTTGAGAATTAATGATGACGGCTCAAAGCTCAGCGGATCTCACAATCAGCAGAGCGTGGGGGGGCGCAACATCGATATGGACCGCACTCTTTTCCGCCAATAATCGCATTCCGAGTTTGCAGGAGGGTCGTTGTCTTCGGCCCTCCTTATTTTGTCTGAAAGAACCGTTCCCTTCGGACCTTGTAGCCGCCATCCGCTTTCTCCCTTCCTGACTGTTCTGTCACTTCTTTGTTTCCTCAAACATGCAAACAGGGCATTCTCTCTCCCTGCACCTCGCTGATACTTTCGATCGCTTCCATCAGGGCAGGCAAAAGCTGTATGCTATACTAAGAACATTGATCGCATCAAAGTGAAGGGTGATCCATGATTATTTACGAGATCCTTGCCGTCGTTGCCGTCATTACCTTCGTAATTTATGCGGTTTTCAACATCATTTACCTGATCGATCTCCGAAAAACAACGCGTGCTCTTCGCGACTTCATCGCAAAGACCGATGAAAACCTCAACCCTGCACTGGTAGACCTGAAAATAGTCCTGAAGGACGTGCGCAAAGTGACGGGCGATATAGCCGCGCTGTCAGACAGGCTGCGAACTACGGCGGGGGCGATCGTGACCGTCGAAAAAGCGGTTCAGCACGTATACGGATATTATCGGGAAGGTCTGAGTCAATCGGCGAATGCCAACCTGGCTGCCGTGAAGGCAGGACTCCGGGCCGGCGTAGTCAGCCTGGTCAGGAATCTCAAAACAAAAAAGGAGGCGTCCTCATGAGCGAAAAAGCAAAGTCACAGAAATCCGTCATGGTCCCATTTCTTCTGGGGGGATTAGCAGGTGCGGCGCTCGGCCTGTTGCTCGCACGCAAAACGGGAAGCGAGCTGCGAATGCAGATCAAGAACGCAGCGACAGACACGAAGGAAAGATTTTCGTCAACGCTCGGAAAGGGCCTGGACCTCTATGATGACGCGAAAATAGCGGTTTCCAGCGCGGTCGAGGCCGGCCGCCAGGCCTATACACAGGAACGCCAGAAATTGCAGCAGGTTCAATAGTCTGATCTCCCTGCATTACGCACGCTGGCACGTACCGTGCGTTCCCGCGTATTGGACCGATTTTTTCAAGGTTGAAATACATGGCGCCCATGACACTGTCTGCAATCCCCGGAATTAAGCAGCACGTGCTGATCCTGCTTGCGCTGCTCACGTGTCTCTTCTCTTGTGCGGCAGCCGAACGCCTCAATACCGTGGAGAGCCGACCGGTCTCCGTCCGTGGCAGTGTCGATCTGATCCTGTTCGGATGCCGACATCCTGACGACATCATGAACGCGGCCTTTCTCGATGATAGCGGGGACGCTTATTCTTTCGATATTTTTGCGCCCGCTTTTGATTATTCGATCAGAAGGGCTGTTCCGAAGGAAAAAGCGCTCCAGGAGGCGGAACAGTTCCTAGAATGTACCTTTCATGATCAGCAGCCGCAGGTGAATGCCGTACTGGGACCGGAGGGACAGGTGCTGGGTTACGAGGTGAGGCCTCTCTACTCGCCTGTACGATTCGGAATTCGCGATGTCCTGAACATCGAGTACAGGCTCAGCGGCAACAAGGTGACGGTCTATGTGCGCCTGGACCCGGACGTGGAGGCTATGATCAATGATCAGAATAACGGGGGCAGGGACCGCCGATAACAACGAAATCATTGCAATCATTGCGGCAGTGTCGGGACGGGCCCGGGATTATACGGGGAGCGTCTACAAAACGAGATGAACCGCTAAACAGG
>MHEA01000125.1:1534-1889 GCA_001805085.1 Nitrospirae bacterium GWC2_57_9 | reverse complement strand
GTCTTAGCGCCTTCTCCGGGGGCACACCTGTGGGCCGCAGCTCAAAGAGAAGCGGCCGGAACCGGCCCCAAACCCCCTCGGCGGGAGGCAAGGAAACAAGGTACTTTTAATATAGCTCTGGAGAGGTACCTGTCAATCAAACAGAAGTATCAAGGCCAGACGTAAAGGATAAGGACAGCCTTTGCTGTCAAGCCTATGGCAGCGGCTGGGCCGAGCACTAGTTCCAGTCCAGCAGCCGCTTCTGCCCCTCCAGCTTTCTGATCGACGTTACGTCCTGGCTCACTTCAAGGCATCCGCGATAGGTCCCTTCTCCGTCCCGGACAGCAAAGTACTTGATGACCAGGAACTTCCCCTG
>MHEA01000125.1:1232-1505 GCA_001805085.1 Nitrospirae bacterium GWC2_57_9 | reverse complement strand
GCCGGCCTGCCCGAAACTCGTCGAGTATCTTTTGAACCGTGCCGAGGCTCTTCGGTGGATGGCAATTCTGGACTTTTCGGCCGATCACGCCGGGGCTCCTCGGGAAAATCCGATCTGGTGTTGCTGAGTAATAGATCACCTCGTCCTGCTCATTCACAAAGGAGATATCCACGGGCAGGTGCATCAGCATCAGGTTCACCTGGTCCGGCGTCAGCTGCCCGGTATTCAGGTTCAAGCTGCCGATCTTCTCTTCGAGCAAGGTCTGCTGGAAGG
>MHEA01000125.1:291-1221 GCA_001805085.1 Nitrospirae bacterium GWC2_57_9 | reverse complement strand
CCGATCTCCTCCTCACCCTTCCTCACCTTTCCCCATTCATCCTCTGAGAGCGCTTCGAGCGCCATGGGGAAGAGGATATGCTCCTCCTTATAGATCATGTCGTTCACCATCTTCACGAGTGCCTGAATAGCTATTTTCTCCATTTTGCTCTCATCTGCCCGCTTGCGCACGTCCTTGATAAAGTGCCTGATGTCGTCATGCAGCGCCCACATCACTTTCGACGGACCGGTTATCCCTTTCGTCTCGATAATGGGGAAAAGCTGGTTCTCCTTGCGCAGGTAATGTTTCTCGATCTGTGCAAGGCTATCAAGAAGCTCGAGCATTTTTCCCCGCTCCTCGGCAAAATCCCTCACCTCAGCCAGTTTTTTCAAAATGTCTTCGGCTGCGCGATTTTCCAGCATAAAGCTGTGCACGGGATGTCCAGCGGGCAAGCCCGGTACGGTCTTGTGCTCCAACGCTTCCTTGAAAACCTGCACATGGACATCACAGAGGCTCTTGATCTCCGTTTCCGGCATGCCTTCGGCTATGAGCCGCTGCTCCATCTGCGCGATCTCCCAGGGCGCCACGTCCTTGATCAGCTCATGGAATTTCTGTTTCTGCGATTCCGGGTCCTTCCCGGCATGGAGTTCCTTGATGATATTCTTGAGCGACTCGATCTTCAGGTCCTGCTCATCGGCGCCGTCTGTCGCATAAGAGACGGAAACCGTTTCATTCGTTTTACTCCTGATCTCTGCCGCCAGGTCATCGAGCAGTTTTTTCACATCCATGCCGCCGATCATCGCAGCCTTTTGAAGCGAGGCGATCCTGCCGACGGTCTTTCGCATAAAGGCGTTGTCCAGCATCTTGAACTCGGGATTCAGCTTGATCAAAAAGTCCTTGAGGAACGGATAATGAGACAGCAGATCGTTTACTTTCACTTTCGGGTTCAGG
>MHEA01000125.1:0-147 GCA_001805085.1 Nitrospirae bacterium GWC2_57_9 | reverse complement strand
CTGAAACACAGTCACCTTCAGGGACCGTAACTATTTTTCTCATTGGGCGACAAGGCGGACAGGTGCCTTTTGTCCAAGAAGTATGCCGGAGATCCATAAAAAATGCTGGAACAACAGCGATATCTGTGGTAAAATGGCACGTTTCAG
>MHEA01000124.1:4757-5088 GCA_001805085.1 Nitrospirae bacterium GWC2_57_9 | reverse complement strand
ACCGTGTAGGAATGCTCGATATAGTCGTTACCCGGAATGTTCGAAGTCTTTTTCCGGTTGCTGTACCCGGCCTCTACGTCCAGCCAGTCACGGATCGAGTACTTGAGCGCTGCGCCCCCCATCCTGGTACGGTCCTCCCGTGGCGGTACGGGATCGGAGAACTCGTCCTTGCCGTAGGAGCCACGTGCCGCCGCCGCCAGTTTACTAAACACCCGGAAAGTGAACTCGCCGTAAGCGCCGGTGGTGATGAAATAACGTGTATTCTGCAGCTTCGTTTCATTAATAGTGCGCTCGCCGAGCACGGTCAGCGAGGCGTACCGCGAGAACCGAT
>MHEA01000124.1:4499-4686 GCA_001805085.1 Nitrospirae bacterium GWC2_57_9 | reverse complement strand
AGTCCTCCCTTGATCGTTCCCCGGGAATTCTCGCTTATTTCCCAGGTAAGGCCGAACTGGTGGGTGTTCACGATGTTGTCCAGGAGAGTGGAGAACTCATACTCTATCTTTTTCTGATCGATCTCGATGAACGCCGAGGTCTTGGGAAGGAACCGGTAGTAGAGGTAGCCGGAAAATAAATTCTCGT
>MHEA01000124.1:4172-4415 GCA_001805085.1 Nitrospirae bacterium GWC2_57_9 | reverse complement strand
GCTGATAGATAAGCGATGCGCTTGCGGTGTTGTTCCTGAAAGTCTGTACGAATCCGGTTGCTGATGCGCTCCTGCCCTCATGTCCTTTCACGAACGCATCCGAGAACCGTGCTTCAAAGAGCCGGCCGAGCTTCAGGTTGACCATCCCCTTTGCAGTATGGTCAGTGGTATCTTCGCCTTGGAAGGTCTTATACCGGGTCGCCAGCGAATAATACTGAACTTCTGCCTTATGCTGTCGCATCG
>MHEA01000124.1:3917-4086 GCA_001805085.1 Nitrospirae bacterium GWC2_57_9 | reverse complement strand
GTGTCGGTCACTGAAAAGAACGGGTGGATCCGGAGCTGACCGAGATGTATGTTCCCCTGAGCACTGACAAGGTCCGGAGAAAAAATCACGAAGCAGAGGCACAGGATCGAAACAAAATCCTGCAGCAGGTTCCGTCCGTGACTGCCGGTACAGTATGTATGCTGCTCTC
>MHEA01000124.1:2300-3863 GCA_001805085.1 Nitrospirae bacterium GWC2_57_9 | reverse complement strand
AGAGCCCTTTGTTCCTCACGGCCGATACGGACTGGCCGGCAATGTTTTCGGTGTGGCGCCACCGCCGCCCCCGATCACCGGTACAGGCTGGGGAATGGCTGCAGTACCCGCCGGCGTGCTGGAAGGCGGCTGGTAGCCGAAGATGGGCGAAGTTGCTGTTGTGGCGGAGGCAACGGCTGTTGCGACCGCATCGGCAGGGGCTGCCGCCATCTGAGCGCCGGTAATGACCGCCCTGATCTCCGCTCCTCCCATGATCGCTGCCGATACGACCTCCTGCAGCGGTGCTCCGCTTTTGATGGCGGCTTCGACAACAAGCGTGACTGGAAAGCCTTCCGTGATCGCCGTGTAAACGACATCATAGGGGGTTGCGCCTGCTTCAACCGCGGCGTCCACTGCCATACCGATGGTCATTCCCTTTTCAACAGCCCGGTCGAGGACCTGGGCCAAAGGCAGACCCGCAGCAAGATCGCGCGCAACATCGGAACGGCCATAACCGCCCTTTTTCTTGCTCTTGCCCTGCTGCCCTCCGCTTCCCGCGGGACCATTCGTCACGCGCGGGGACGAGGACTGGACAAGGGAATTCCTGCGCTCCGGCGACAGGGGCGACGGCGCGGTCGGACTGGCCCCCCGCGATATGCGGGTGATCTGGTCAGCCGAGACCGTGATTGCCCCGTTCACGGGAAGGGATATATTCCTTACCGATACCAACCCTTCCAGCACGGCGATCTCCACGTCCGGCACGGCTTTGGACGTATCGGTGATCGTGATAAAATCCGTTCCCCGCACTCCCGCCACCGCGGTCGTCGTTTCCACCACCACGCTCGAGTCCCGCCAGGGCGTTGTTGCCCCGTTCTTGCCGGACAGCACTTTTGCAATGATGAAGCGGATCGTTCCCTTGAAGGCCTTGAACACGTAGTTCCGTTTTGCCTGTGCCGGGTTCACGACGCTTGCCTTCACCCGCAGCACGGAACCCGGGCCGAGGTTCACGACGGATTTGTCGGGCATCTCGACCTGCGCCCTGACATCCGGTCCGGTCTTGACCGTGTCGCCTGTGTATACGGCGTCGCCGATCCTTGCCTCGGCAAAATCGCTCTTGCCGGGCCGCACGATGTTCACCACCGCCGGGGAGGACCCGCTGTCGATGACCGTGATCCGGGCTGCGAAGGGCTCCGCAGCCCGAGCGCCGGCCGGAGCAAGCGTAACGGCCGCAAGGAGGCCGATCAAAAGCATGAACGTTCTGACGGTCCGATCGGCTTGAGCGAAGGTTTTTCTCATGGTAGGCGTCCCCTTAAGGCCGGTGCCGGATGGCGAAGGTTGTCCCGCTTTTCCCATCGCACGGGCCATACATACATATACAGCGACTTGCTTCCCACCAACTTGTCGCCGTAGGTCATGCTGAAATACCATGCTTCCGTTTCATTAAAAACACTGCTTGAAGAAGTCCAGTACCCGCCTGCCTCTACGTTCCGGAAACCCACGTTCAACAGGGCCGGCGCCACTGTGGCATCCCCGGTGAATGTTGCAACAGAACCAACGTTCCTGGCATTGTCCGTCAAGTTCTTG
>MHEA01000124.1:0-2178 GCA_001805085.1 Nitrospirae bacterium GWC2_57_9 | reverse complement strand
GGACCAGATGAGAGGGTCTTCAGATCGCTGATAAAAGAGTCAGATACCAGAAAACCTTGACCTGCTGCTTTCGAGATGGGTGGGCTTGAAAGAGCAATAAGGAACACCAGTACCAAGGTATTGATATTTCTATAAAAAGCGGATTGTCTCATTGGAACCCGCAAAGTATTTTCATTCGAATATATAACTGATAAAGCAATTAATATATAACACAAAAGAATGAGGGAAGTCAATGAAGATACACGAGAATATCGTATAAAGGCACCATAAGGGATAAGCAGATTCCCCGAAAGGTATTTCCTTGCGACTAAGGTATGCCAAAAAAAAGCCGGGGCATGTGCCCCGGCTGGTCATGGATCATTCGATTAAACATCGCGGCGCTCTCCCGCAACAACATCACTTCCCCATCTTTCGCACCTTTTCTTTTGCCAGGTCAGCCTCTTGAGAGCCGGGATGTTCTTTGATGACCCTGTTCAGCCATTCCCTGGCTTTGGCGCTGTTCTTCTCGCTGATGTAGGAGTAGCCTATCTTGAGCTTTGCTCCGGGTACTTTGTCGCTTTTCGGGTAGGTCTTGATGACCTTGTTGAAAGCATCGATCGCGTTCCTGAAGTCCTTTTTTGCGTAGAAGCACTCGCCGATCCAGTACTGCGCCTTGTCCGCCTGGCTGGCATCAGGAAACTGCGCCAGATAGTTCTGGAACCCCGCGAGAGCCAGTTCATAATTGCCGCTGTTATAGTCGTTCAGGGACTGCCGGTAGGCCTCGGAAGGCTCAATGCTCCTGGGCCCGGGCTTCTTCTCGGCCGTGCCCGTTGCTCCCGACGTCACCCCTTGCCCAGTCGCCATTGACTTGAGCCGGGTCTCCAGTTCGTCGATCCGTGCAGACAGTTCAGATATTTTGAAGCTCCTGTCGTCGAGCTTCTGTCCCAGTTCGGTAATGCGAAAATTGTTCTCCTCGAGCCTGCCCTGCAGCAACTGGATGTCGGTGGTCAGTTGGTCTGTCCTGGCGCCGTGCTCGGCCATCACTTTCTGCAGGTCCGTCGTGCTCTTCACATTGCTGTCAACAGCATCGACGCGCTTCTGGAGCTCCAGCAGGTTCTTCTGCAGCTCCTGCACCCTCGCCCGGGAGATCTGCAGTTGTTCGCGAACATCTGACACATCGGATTTGGTCTTCACCAGTTCCGCCTGCGGCGCGCAGCCGGCCAGCAGCAGAACCAGCATGCTGATAACGGGAAAGAGCATTGTCTTCATTTTTTCATGCCCCTCGGGCCATTTCTGTCTGTTCCCTTTCAGCAGGCGTGAAACAGACAACGGCGTGGCTCCCTTCGGGAAACCACGCCGCGACGTGATTGCTTTGACGGCTTACTGGGTCACCAGTTCGGCCCTTCTGTTCTGCTGCCAGCACTCTTCCGTGCTCTCCTTGCAGACAGGCTTCTCTTTACCGTAGCTGATAAGCGAGATGCGGCTGCCTGCTATGCCGAGGTCGGTAAGATACTTCTTGGCGGCCGCCGCCCGGCGCTGACCGAGCGCCTGGTTGTACTCGATGGTTCCGCGCTCGTCGCAGTTGCCCTCGATCCTGACCTTCACCGTGGGACTGTCTTTGAGCCACTGAGCGTTTTCCTTCATGATCGAACGAGCGTCCTCGCGGATGACGGATCTGTCGAAATCAAAGTAGACAGGCTTGAGCCCCGCTGCTGCCGCGGCTGCTGCGCGCTCCCGCTCCTCTGCCTCTGCCCTTGCCTTCGCCTCAGCTTCTTCCGCAGCTCTTCTTGCTGCCTCGGCAGCCTTGTCTGCGTCGCTGGTCTCGGTCATCTCCTGCTGCTGTGGTTCCGGCGTTGCCGTCACTTCCGCCTTTTTGGGACAACCCCAGAGGGCGAACAGAGCCGCGAACACGATCGTGACGAGCAATAAAGAACTTCTGGTCTTCATAACAATCCTCCTCGCTATTTTGATTTCATTATTGCAAAACGGATAGAGATTGTAAAAAAGAAAAGAGATAGACCTGCGCTTTGCCTGACCACACAACCATAACACAGGGTCCCATCCTTGTCAACGAGAAAGGCCGGCGAAAGCGGCTGCTCCACAAAAAAAACAGGAGCCACAAAATTTGATGAAACGCGCGGCCTGCTCGATCTGCAGCTACCAGCTGTTCCGGTGAACGCGGGAACCATCGAAGCGGTC
>MHEA01000123.1:36719-36979 GCA_001805085.1 Nitrospirae bacterium GWC2_57_9 | reverse complement strand
AAATAAGCACCAATAGCCAAATAAGTTCGTTCCAGCCATTGTTATTGTAATTTGAAAATTGAAAATTATTTGCTATTTGGAATTTTCATTACCATGATCAATCTTTCTTCGACCTTCAAAATCGCTTTCCGCGCCCTCAGGGTCAACAAGATGCGCTCGGGCCTGACCATGCTCGGCATCATTATCGGGGTGGCCGCCGTGATCGCCATGGTCGCCGTCGGAGCAGGGGCGAGCAGAAAGATAACTGACTTCATCTCCAG
>MHEA01000123.1:16040-36688 GCA_001805085.1 Nitrospirae bacterium GWC2_57_9 | reverse complement strand
TTCCCGGAGCCACGACTGCCGGGGGAGTACGGATGGGTTCGGGGACCCAGTCTACGCTTACCCTGAGCGATGCGGAAGCCATCCAGAAGGAGTGCTCTGCCGTCTCCGATGTGGCGCCCGTTCTTGGCGGCGTGGCACAGGTGGTCTTCGGTCATTTGAACTGGTCGACCGGCGTTTCCGGAACCACCCCGGGAATGTTGACTGGACGTGACTGGCAGCTCTCGTCCGGTAAACCTTTCACCGATCAGGATGTCAAGGCGGGGACAAAGGTTTGTTTGCTGGGACAAACAGTGGTGGACAATCTGTTCGGAGATATGGACCCTGTCGGTCGTATCATCAGGATCAAGAACATTCCTTTTACGGTCATAGGAACGCTGGAGAAAAAGGGGCCTTCACCCTCGGGACAGGACCAGGACGATACGATATTCATTCCTATTACCACCGCTCAAAAAAAGGTGTTCGGAACCGCGTTCCCGGGGATGGTCAGGATCATTTATGTCAAGGCGATGAGCAACGGGGACCTGGACGAAGCCGAACGGCAGATCACCGAACTGTTGAGACAAAGACATCGCATCGGCCAGAAGCAGGAGAACGATTTTACCGTACGGAACCTGACACAGCTCCTCCAGGCGCAGGAGCAGTCCGCAAAGATGATGACGATGCTGTTGGGGATCATTGCTTCGGTTTCGCTCGTTGTCGGAGGCATCGGGATCATGAACATCATGCTGGTGTCCGTGACCGAGCGGACACGCGAGATCGGCATCCGCATGGCCATCGGCGCAAAGACCTGGGATATCCGGCTTCAGTTCATCATCGAGGCGCTCACGCTGTCTCTTATCGGTGGCATTATCGGCATTTTTCTGGGCCTCTCGGTATCCATGCTCCTTTCGTCCCTCTCAGGCTGGCCTACGATAGTCTCTCCGCTGTCCATACTGCTCGCTTTCGGCTTCTCGGGTTTCATCGGCATCTTCTTCGGTTTTTATCCCGCTTATAAAGCCTCGCTACTTAATCCTATAGATGCTCTTCGTTTCGAGTAAGAAGCGTTTGCTACACAATTTTAAAATGCGCTTGCTCTGTAGCCTATAAAAAATAGCATATTGTTGCATTAAATTATTTTAGTACTTTCCAGTTTACAAAGAGCGCTAGGTGTGCTAAATTCTATTTTGTAATACTTTAGGCATAGGGGTCCGCTGGGGGAAAAGGGGGTGACATGCGTAAGCGGACGAGTACGCTGATAAGCACCTATCGCATTTAAATCATCTCAACTGGAGGGCGGCTATGAGCAAAAAACTTATTGCAGCACTTGTTGTCATGCTTTTCGCAGTTGTGTCACCGGTGGCGTTTGCGGAAGAAGAGGTTGGAGCAGTGGCAAGTGCCATCAAATCCAATGCTCCTATTCCGACAGGACATTTCGCGATAATCGCCAAATATGCTGACGAGTATTTGAGCGGAGTTGCTCATCGCACGATTTATGCGTCAGTCTTTAATGATGGTATCAACAGTTTTGTCAATCCCTACGATGACCTTTCCGATTTCTTTATTCTTGATATCAGAACGGCTGCTGATTTTGCAAAAAAACATATCGAAGGCGCCGTAAACGTTCAGTTTGCGGCTGTCGCAAAGCCTGAAAACCTTGCCCTGTACCCGACCGACAAACCAATACTCGTTGTCTGTTACACAGGGCATACGGCGTCGGTCGCGACAGGTATTCTCAACACCCTCGGCTATGACACTTGGACACTGCGTTTCGGCATGGCCTCCTGGACCGCTTCATCTTCTCAGAAAATATACAATCCCAGCATATCACAGACGATATATGGCGGCGGCTGGTAGGATAAAGAAGTCCGTAAAGAGGTTCCCGGAAACGGGGACCTCTTTTTTATGTGTGAAGTTATTTTTTGTTGCACATTCCTCAATCCTCTGATGTCAGCAACTCCTGTTTCCCCTTCGATCTTGCTACTCGTCAGCTTCATTTTCTTACTCTTCAAAGACTGCTTTCACCTCGACAAAATCTTCTAAATGCACTAATATTCTGTCGAACCTATGGCCGACATTAAGACCATCATTGACCGCATCAGAAAGCCGCTTGTCTTCGCTTCACGGCACAATTATGCCCATTTGCACAGCCTTACGGGCCTTGAACCTTTTATCCGCGCGCAGATAAGCGACCTTAAAATGCTTGCTCAGCATCGGAAAGGACTGCAGGAACTCGAAGCGCTTTTTTCCGGTTTTGACGCTCTGGAACTGGACGAAAAGCGGAGTCGTATAGTGCGAGCAGGCGAGCTCCTGGATAGGCTTGAAAAAGAAGTGCCCGGCCCTTCATCGCAACCTGCTTTCCGTGCGATCCCATCTCCTAAAGAGCACGCGGAGCCGGCGACCTCATCGGGCCTTACGCTTGATACGCCTGTTCAATATGTGAAAGGCATCGGGCCAAAGAGGGCTGAACTTCTCAAAAAGCTCGGCATCGCCTCTGTCGAGGATGCCCTGTTCTATTTGCCCTGGCGGTACGAGGACCGGGGGAACCTGAAAAAGATCGGCCGGCTGAGCATCGGTTCCTTCGAGACCGTCATGGGGGAAGTGATCTCGGCTGACGTCGTCCAGACAAAGCGGAGATGGGTCAAGGTCTTCGAGCTGGTGATCACGGACAGAAGCGGCATGCTGGTCGGGTCCTGGTTCAATCAACCCTTCATGAAGAAGGCCTTCAAGACAGGCCAGAAGGTCCTGCTTTCGGGCATCGTCAAGTCGAACCCCTATCGCGGCGGTCTTCCCCAGATCGACAACCCCGATTACGAGATCATGGAAGAGGGCGGAGGGGACGATTTGATCCATACAGGCAGAGTCGTGCCGATCTATCGCAGCACGTCCGGCTTGTCCGTTCGCTATTTGCGCAGCATGATGAAGGTTATCCTGGACGCCTGCGCGGGGCAGGTTCCCGAGACTCTGCCTGATGATATTATCAAAAAATACGGGTTCATGCCCGGATCGGAAGCGCTGCACGAGGTCCATTTTCCTGAACAGGAGAAGGACGTTACCGTCCTGAACAGGGGGACCGGGGCTGCACACAGACGGCTCAGCTTCGAAGAGCTGTTCTCGCTGGAACTGGGGCTGGCCCTCAGGAAACGCGGCGTTGTCGTGGAAAAGAAGGGTATTTGCTTCAGGAACCTCGGCGGTCTGGAGGATGACCTGCGAAAGAGCCTGCCTTTTACACTTACCAGGGCCCAGGAGCGGGTGATCGCCGAGATCAAACGGGACATGACAGCGGAGCGGCCCATGAACAGGCTGATTCAGGGCGACGTGGGGAGCGGGAAGACGGTGGTCGCCCTCATTGCAGCACTCATGGCGGTCGAGAACGGATACCAGGCATGCGTCATGGCGCCCACGGAGATCCTTGCCGAGCAGCACGCAAAGAACATGGCAACCCTTGCCGGACCGCTGGGTGTTACCGTCCGGTCCTTGACGGGCAGAATGAAGAAAAAGGAAAAGGAAGGTCTCCTTCAGGAGATCGCATCAGGTGCCGCCCATATTGTGGTCGGAACTCATGCCTTGATCGAGCAGAACGTCCAGTTCAAGCAGCTCGGCCTGGCCATCATAGACGAACAACACCGGTTCGGAGTGATGCAGCGCTCGACGCTCACGTCCAAAGGCTATGAGCCGGACGTACTCGTCATGACCGCAACACCCATTCCGCGCACGCTGGCTCTCACCGTCTATGGAGATCTGGACGTGTCCGTTATCGACGAGATGCCCGCCGGCCGGAGCCCGATCATCACCAGGCTCTATTTCGAATCCAAACGGCAAGAGGCCTACCGGTTCATTGACAGCGAAATTGCCAAAGGGCGGCAAGCCTATGTGGTCTACCCCTTGGTCGCCGAAACCGAAAAAAGCGATCTTAAGGCTGCAACCGAAATGGCCGCTCATCTGCAAAAGGACATATTCCCGAAATGGAAAGTCGCTCTGCTGCACGGCAGAATGAAGTCCGATGAGAAGGCCGCCGCCATGTCCTCGCTCAAGGAAGGCGATACGCAGATCCTCGTCTCGACAACCGTGATAGAAGTAGGCGTGGACGTTCCGAACGCCACGGTGATGGTCATCGAACATCCTGAACGCTTCGGCCTGGCACAGCTTCATCAGCTCCGCGGCAGGGTCGGCAGGGGAGCGCATCAGTCCTACTGCATCCTGATGGGCCCCCGCATGTTCGCGGACGAAGCGCGTGAACGACTGAACGCGTTCAGCCGGACGAATGACGGGTTCAAGATCGCCGAGGAGGACCTCAGGATGCGGGGCCCGGGCGAGTTCTTCGGGACACGCCAGTCAGGACTGCCCGACCTCCGCGCAGCCGATATCATCCGGGATGCGAACCTGCTTGAAGCAGCGCGCGAAGAAGCATTCTCGCTGATCCGGCAGGACCCGGAACTGAAGAGTTGTCCCGGTCTTGGCGAACTGGTGAGACGGAAGTGGAAGGGCAAGCTCGGCCTGATCAGCGTAGGTTGATATTTTCGTAATATTCTGATAAAGTAGAGACAATTCCGGCCAGGGCTGTACTGCCCGCTCGCCCTCGCCGGTGATATCGGTACTAATGCCTCAGGCAGGTACCCTTAGGATGTGCCATGACGATCTGGGAAAAAGTGATAGTAAACATCGAAAGAGGCGCTCAAAAAATAACGGCTGGGGCTGCCCTCTTCTCCGATCGGGTCCGCGCCGAGATTTCACTCGCGCGGCTTCGGATCCGGAGGGACGATGTACGGTCGTCGATCGCGGAACAGGAGAGGATCATCGGCCGAAAATTCATCGAATTGACCAAAGAGGATGAACTGCCGCGGACGAGCGAACAACTCTTGAAAGACGAAGATATCCTTGCAGCTCTTTCGGAAATAGTCGCGCGGGAACGGGACCTCGAGGACATTCAGAACGAGATCCTGAAGGTACAGGAAGCGTTCAAACCGGTCAATACGCCGGGTCAGGACGGCGCCCTATGATCCAGGCCGTCGCGTTCATTTTCGGTCTCCTGATCGGGAGTTTTCTCAATGTCGTCATCGTCCGCCTGCCCCGCGGACGCTCCATTGTCAAGCCCCCCTCCCACTGCCCGCGGTGCAGAGAGTCCATAAAATTCTACGACAACATCCCGCTGGTCAGTTTCCTGCTCCTCAGGGGCAGATGCCGGAAGTGCGGGGAGCCCATATCCTGGCGTTATCCGCTCGTCGAGCTGCTGAACGGTCTGTTCTACCTCTGGATAGTCCATGAGTTCTGGTTGAACGGGGAAGCCTTCCTCCTCATGCTCTTCTGCTCGGCCCTTATCGTCATCACGTTCATTGATCTGGACCATCAGATCATTCCCGATGCCATCACCCTCCCGGGGATACTGATCGGCATTTCCATTGCCCCCTTTTTCTTGTCATCCCTGCAGGAACCCCTGCCGTTCAATCTGGGTCGCCTGATCCCGCATGCATGGCCTCACGTGATCAGCCTGCTGAACTCGGTGATCGGCGTGCTGTTCGGGGCCGTTCCTCTTCTCGCCGTGGGCTGGCTCTGGGAGAAATTGCGCAATATTGAGGCGATGGGCGGCGGCGACGTGAAATTGATGGGCATGGTCGGCGCCTTCCTGGGGTGGAAATCGGCTTTGCTCACGATCATGATCGGCGCCCTCGCCGGCTCTGCGGTCGGCATCGGTCTGATCGTCATGAAGCGGCATCATATGGACAAGGTAATTCCCTTCGGTCCCTTTCTCGCCTTCGGTGCCGTTACCACTGCCTTCTACGGTCCCGATATCATTGCCTGGTATCTTAGCCTGATCCGCATATGAACCTTTCGCACCTGTCCATACTGATCGGCATCGTGATCGTTCTGACCGGCGCTGCGATCGTGTGGGGTTCGACCCGCAGGTATCGGCGAGAGATGGGATTACAGAAGGAGGACCGGGATAAGACCTCCCAGTCCGCCTTCATCATCAATGCCTTTCATGACGTCAACAGGCAGCTCAAGGAAAAAGAACGCGAACTGCAGCGGCTCAAGGCCCTGGCCGAACAGCGCGCGGAGAACGTAGAGAGCTACACTGAGAACATCCTTCAGTGCGTGACCAGCGGGGTAATGTCCTTCGACAGGAATTGCCGTCTCACGACAAGCAACCGTGCGGCAGAGGAAATGCTCGGATGGACGATCGGACAGAAAGGCATGAGCTGCCAGGACCTGTTCGGTGAAGGCAATATTACGAGGGCCGTTCGCGACACCATCGAGGGGAAAAGGCCCTCTGCGCGGATGGAAGAGATGCTGGATCGGGCCCAGGGAAAGCTCTGGCTCGGATTCAATACGGCCGTATTGACGGACCGCCAGGGGGAGTCCCTCGGGGCCATCCTGTCGTTCTCGGACCTTACCGAGGTCAAACGTCTTCAGGAGCAAATGGAACTGCATGAACGACTGACAGCCCTGGGAGAAATGTCCGCGGGTATCGCCCATGAACTGAGGAATCCCATGGCGGTGATAACGGGTTACCTCAACCTGCTCTCCAAACGTACGGAGCCGGCAAGTCAGCCGCTCATCCGTGATATCACAGCCGAGATCAACGGGATGAACCGCATCATCGGCGACCTCCTGACGTTCGCGCGGCCGGCCTCCCTGAACCGGGTGAGGGTGAAGATCAAGGACATGATCGAAGGATGTCTCGCAAACGTTCTTCAGGTAGCCGATTGCGGTTTGCCGGTAAAGACCGTCCTCCGCGTCGACGAACGGGAAGCGTGCGTCGATGAGGTCCTCATGAGACAGGCGTTCACCAACCTGCTCCAGAACGCGCTGGAAGCCATGCCCGACGGAGGAACCCTCACCATTGAGGCGCAGAACGAGAATCCTATCGTGCTGCGGGTGAGCGACACGGGAACCGGTATACCCCAAAATGTCGTCAAGAAGGTATTTCTTCCGTTCTTCACGACCAAGGACAATGGAGTCGGTCTGGGCCTGGCACTCGTCCATAAGATCGTACTTTCCCACGGCGGAACAATAGCGGTGAACAGCGGGGAAGGAAAGGGGACCACGTTCACGGTGACCCTGCCGTCGACCTGATCATGGATACCATCCTCGTCATAGAAGATAAGGACAGCATGCGCGAGATGCTGAAGCAGACCCTGGAGGCCGAAGGCTATCACGTGATCCCTGCGCGGGACGGAGCCGAAGGGATCAAGAAGCTTTCCGATGAGCGAATAGGGCTCGTGCTGACCGATATGAAACTGCCGAAAAAGGACGGATTCGAAGTTTTGAAAGCGGTCAAGGAGGAGGACCATCTCCTGCCGGTGATAGTAATGACGGCGTACGGCACGATCGAGACGGCAGTCAAGGCCGTGAAGCAGGGCGCATACGATTTCCTGACCAAGCCCTTCGATACGGACCATTTGCTCGTGCTTATCAAACGGGCCCTGGACGCAAGCCGCATCGCGAGTGAAAACATCCTGATGAAGGAGGAATTCGGGGACAGGTTCGGCCTTCCGAAGATCATCGGGAAAAGCGGCCCGCTCCAGGAAATCACCTCCAAGATCCAGAAGGTGGCGCCCACGAACGCGACCGTGCTGATCCACGGCGAGAGCGGTACGGGTAAGGAGCTTTTCGCACGCGCTATCCATTACCTCAGCAACCGGAAGGACGGACCCTTTGTCGCGATCAACTCGGCGGCGATCCCCCGGGAATTGCTGGAGAGCGAACTCTTCGGTTACGAGAAAGGGGCCTTCACCGGCGCCGATGCCCGAAAACTCGGCAAGCTGGAGCTGGCAGACCAGGGCACGGTATTCCTCGACGAGATCGGAGATATGGACCTGACGCTCCAGGCGAAACTGCTGCGGGTCCTGCAGGAACAGGTAATTGAACGGGTCGGCGGGGGTAAACCGATCAAGATAGATGTACGGGTCGTGGCGGCCACGAACAAGGACATCGAAAAGGCGGTCGCAGCCCAGCTGTTCAGGGAAGACCTCTTCTACCGCCTGAACGTATTTCCCATCACCATTCCGCCTCTCCGCGACCGGCGGGAGGACATCCAGCCTCTGGCGGTCCATTTCCTCAACAAGTATTCGGCCGAAGTTCGGAAAGGCCCGCTCACGATTTCCGGGGAAGCCATGGAGATCCTGTTGAAATCCACATGGAAAGGTAACGTGCGCGAGCTCGAAAACGTGGTCGAACGATCGGTCATCTATGCGGACGGCGGCGAGATTCGTGCGCAGGACCTCGGCATCAGCGAAACAAGCATCATCAATGCCCTTTCCGAACACGTTCCCATGGACGGTCCGCTTCATGAAGTGGCGGCCGCCGCAACGCGCATCGCGGAATCGCGCCGCATCCGGCAGGTGCTCAAACAGACGGGCGGGAACAAGACCCGGGCAGCCGAGATACTACAGGTCAGCTACAAGACGCTGCTTACCAAGATCAAGGATTATCAGCTCGAAGAAAAGAGTGGAACAACCTGAAAATCGGCCCTCATTCACGTTCCCTCTCATCACTATCAGCAACAACGATCGACCAAGGACCATGAAAACCATCCCTACCGACATCAGGAAGCAGATCGAAAAACTCATCGCAGAGATCAACGAACACAATTACCGCTATTACGTCCTCGATGCTCCTGTCATATCCGACGCCGAGTATGACAGGCTCTTCAGGCAACTGCAGAAGCTGGAGGAGGAATACGGCTACATCCCCGTGGATTCCCCCACGCAGCGCGTCGGCGCGGCTGCCCTCGAAAAATTCGAAAAGGTAAAACATACGGAGCCGATGCTTTCGCTCGGCAATGCGTTTTCTCACGACGAGCTGCGCGAGTTCGACCAGCGGGTGAAGCGCTTTCTGAAGTCAGAGCAGGACGTGGAGTACACGGTCGAGCCCAAGTATGACGGCCTTGCCATGGAACTGGTCTACAAAAAAGGCGTTCTTGCCGCCGCAGCCACCCGCGGCGACGGATTCGTCGGCGAGGACGTGACGACAAATGTGAGGACCATCAGAGCTATCCCGGTAAAGATAGAGGGAGTACATCCCGTCCCTGAGGAGATCGATATCCGCGGCGAAGTATACATGGACCTCAGGGAATTCGAGAAACTGAACAAATCGCGGGAAATGAGCGAAGATGCCCTGTTCGCCAATCCCCGAAATGCCGCGGCCGGGTCCGTCCGCCAGCTTGATTCCTCGATCACTGCCAAACGTAAACTCCACATGGCCTGCTACGGTTTAGGCGCAACAAAAGGCACTGAATTCAAGAGCCAGGCTGATTTCATTGATTGGCTTAAAAAAGCCCATTTCCCCACTCCCGCCAGGTTCTATAAGGCGATAGGGATAGACAAGGTCATCGATATCATCAAGAAGATCGAGGAAGAGAGGCCGAAGCTGCCGTTCGAGACCGACGGCGCGGTCATCAAGGTGAACGACGTCGAACTCCAGAAACAGCTGGGATACAAAACCCGGGAGCCCCGCTGGGCCATCGCCTTTAAATTCGCTGCTCATCAGGCAACCACGCTGATACAGGATATCATTCCGAGCGTGGGCAGGACCGGTACTATCACGCCGATTGCGTTGCTGAAGCCGGTGCCTATCGGAGGAGTGACGGTCTCGCGGTCCACGCTCCATAACTGGGACGAGATCGACCGCAAGGATATACGCATCGGCGATACGGTGGTTGTTGAACGGGCCGGCGACGTGATCCCGCATGTCATTACCGTTATTCAGGAAAAGCGCACGGGCGGGGAAAGAAAGTTCCCGCCGCCGCAGCACTGCCCGGTCTGCGGTTCCGATATCGAGCGGGAGGAAGGCGAGGTTGCCTACCGCTGTCTGGGCTTGAACTGCGAAGCGCAGGTGCTCGAGAAGATCCGGCATTATGCTTCACGCGGAGCCATGGACATCGAAGGCCTCGGAGAGAAAAACGTCGAGCTTCTCTACAGCAAGGGGCTGATCAAGCACTTCGATGACCTGTACCGGATCAAGAAACACGATCTCCTCGATTTGCCCCGTTTTGCAGAAAAATCGGCACAGAACCTGATCGACGCGATCGAAAAGAGTAAAAAAGCGACACTTGCCAGGTTCCTCTATGCTCTCGGCGTCATTCATGTCGGCGAATATGCTGCCCGGCTTCTGGCAAAGAACTTCGAAAAGCTCGAGGACTTGTATCAACTCCGGCCGGAGCAGGTAATGGAAATCAAGCAGATAGGAGAAAAACTGGCGACGTCCCTGGCGAAATTCTTCAATGACAAGGAAAATCTGCATACCCTCGACACATTGAAGAAGCTGGGGCTGTCTTTATCTAATCCCGATTTCGTAGCCGGCCAGAAGAAGCAAAAAGGTCCGCTTGAGGGCATGACCATCGTCATCACCGGTACGCTTTCAAGACCGCGGCAGGAGTTGGAAGATCTGATAGAGAGTCTGGGCGGACATGCCGCGGGATCGGTCTCTAAAAAGACGAGCTATGTTCTTGCCGGCGAAGAGGCAGGGAGCAAGTTGGAGAAGGCAAAGAATTTAGGCGTGAAGGTGATTAACGAGATGGAGTTTGATAAAATTATAAAGGGGTGAGATGAAACTAGGTTTCCACGTCTCCATAGCAGGCGGTATATCTCGTTCCGTCGAACGCGCTCATGACCTTGGCTGCACGTGCATGCAGATCTTCAGCAGGAACCCGCGCGGCTGGACCGTCAAACCTCTGGACAAGAACGACATCGCAGAGTTCAAAAAGGCACGGGAAAGGCTCGAGATCGCGCCGGTGTTCGTTCATACGAATTACCTGATCAATCTCGCTTCAATCAAACCGGATCTCTACGAGAAATCCATAGAACAGTTCGTTGTCGATCTTGAACGCACCGAAGCGCTCGGGGCTGAATATCTGGTCACCCATCTGGGGTCCGCGAACGGTCAGAAGGAGGAGTGGATGGTCGATCGGGTATCCGATGCCATCTCCTATGCGCTCAAGCTGCATCCGCCCAAGGCAACGATACTGCTCGAGAACACTGCCGGGGAGGCGGGAGACATCGGCTATACCCTCGAGCAGGTTCGGGAGGTGATCGCACGGCTCCATGATTCCCCGCAAGTCGGGATCTGCTACGATACCTGTCATGGCTTTGCCGCCGGATACGATATCCGGACGAAAAACGGAGTGGATGCCCTGGCGAAGAAGATCAGCGATACGGTGGGGCTGGATCGTTTAAAAGGCATGCACCTGAACGACTGTCTGCGCGATTTCAACTCCCGCGTGGACCGGCATTGGCATATCGGAGATGGCAAGATAGGCCTGGACGGGTTCAAGCTGCTGCTGAACCATCCCGCATTCAGAGATGTACCCAAGATCATGGAAACACCCAAAAACACCGAAGAGGACGACCCGAAGAACATGAAGGTCGTTCGATCATTGATAACGTGAGGACAACAATGAAAAAACAGACTGTGTTCGCGATGATGACCCTCCTGCTCGCTGCAATGGCAGTGAATGCAGGCGCGGCCGGTCCCGAGGAGATCCTCGGCATATGGAGCACCGAAAAGGACGAGGCAAAGGTCGAGATCTTCAAGTGCGCGGACAAATACTGCGGCAGGATCGTCTGGCTCAAGGACCAGAACTACCCTCCCGGATCAAAGGAGGGAACGCCGGGCACTCCCAAGATAGATCACAAGAATCCCGAACCCTCTCTGCGGTCACGGCCCGTGATGGGGCTTCAGTTCATGAGCGACTTTGCTTATATCGGCAACAACGCCTGGAAAGGCGGCCGGCTGTACGATCCGGAAAAGGGCAAGACCTACAGCGGCAAGATGACCCTCATTTCGCCAACGCAGCTGGACCTGAGGGGTTTTATCGGCATTTCCCTCCTCGGCAGGACCTCGAAATGGACCAGGTGAACCTGAGGAGCAGGCTGACGGACTTATGAAAGAGATCTTGAGATTGAAGCTCGATCAGGCGCAGGAAGCCCTCGCCGATGCCGCCGGCCTCTTGAGGGACGGTGCCGAACCGGGCTATATAATCAACAGCATTTACTACGCTTTCCTCTATCCTGTCCTGGGCCTGCTTGCCGCCCGCAATATCACCGCCACGATGCAGAGCACGGCCATCGCACTGTTCGAACGGGAGTTCGTGCAAAAGGGGCATTTCGATCAGCGGTACATGGACGCGATCCGGGAGGCCTTCGACCTGAAACCTTCCTGCGCATGCGAATCTCCAAAGAAGGTGACCCGCGAGGACGCAGAACGCCTGTTTCCGCTGGCCTCGGAATTCCTCGATAAGTTGAGACAGACGGCAGCATAACCGCCGGGGGACAGAAAAATTTAGTTGACCCTTCACGCCGCGATGAGTATACTTGGCTGCGACTAAAGACTTCTATCCAGGCACGTGAAAGGGGCCCCATCCATGGCGGGAAAAAAGGCGGAGCTGATCAAGAGTGTAATGATCAATCTCGGTATCCTGTTGATCCTCGTATCTGCAATAGCAGCGAAAGAGCTGGGCGTCAGTTTTTACCTGGGTTTGATCTTGCTGGCTTTCCAGACATTCGATTTTAAGGGTATTGAACCCCGAAAACTGATTGTTGCCGAGATCATAATAGCGTCAGCCCTTTCG
Source organism: Nitrospirae bacterium GWC2_57_9 (assembly GCA_001805085.1). GTDB lineage: Bacteria > Nitrospirota > UBA9217 > UBA9217 > UBA9217 > MHEA01. The sequence continues at coordinate 24,144 of MHEA01000123.1, read as the reverse complement.
ATAGCCACCATTACATTGTTGATCATGTCCAAGAGCTTCGGAACGCCTCAGGTCTTTATGATCATACTGCTGCTCGGCGCGATCCTGGTAACGATCGAAGCTGTCCGGAAATATGCCGATCTCTAGGCTTTCCCCTCCTGTCAGAGTGTAACGGAAAAGACCGTACATCAGCCGGCTCGACAGGACCCGTGGTTTCAGTGCCGGGTAAATTCCTTTCTGGATTTTTGCCATTTCTTTTGGTATATTACACCATTCTGTTTGTCGCAACTGATCGATCCGGGATCTCACCTTCCATGAAAACTTCCGAAATACCCGTTAAGCCGGCAACGCGGCGCTACCGCGCCTTCGGGCAATACATGAAGGACCTGTACCATGCGCCGGTCTATAAGGTCAATGTCGATGCCGGCTTCACCTGCCCGAACCGGGACGGCAGCATCGCTACGGGCGGATGCATATATTGCAACAACGACAGCTTCAGGCCGGCCGCGTGCACCAGTTCCCTCAGTCTGCATCAGCAGATCGAGAAGGGAATACCCTATCTCCGCTCCCGGTACGGCGCCGAGAAATTCATCGTTTATTTCCAGCCCTTTACCAACACCTATGCCTCCGTGGATATCCTCGAGCGGCTGTATCGCGAAGCCCTGAATAACCCTGGTGTCGTCGGCCTTGCCATCGGCACCAGGCCTGATTGTATCGATCGAGCCAAGATCGCGCTGCTGGAACGGCTGGCAAGAGAAGCCTTCATCCTGGTAGAATACGGTCTGCAGTCCGTCTACGACGCGACCCTGCAATTCATCAACCGCGGCCACGACTATGCCTGTTTCCAGGAAGCAGTACGCCTGACCGCGGGAACAGGCGTCCATGTAGGAGCTCATCTCATCCTGGGCTTTCCTACGGAAACGCGGGACCAGATGCTCGCCATGGCCGGTGAGATTTCGCGTCAGCCCATCGAATTCCTAAAGATACACCAGTTGCAGGTGGTAAAGGGAACGGCCCTGGCCGATCACTATGAAAAAGCCCCTTTCCCGACGTTCACCTATGAAGAATACATAGCCATGCTTGCCGATTTTCTCGAGCTGCTCTCGCCGGATATTATTCTGCAGCGCCTGTTCGCGGCAGCACCCGACGACATCCTGGTCGCACCTGTCTGGAACAAGACCAGGAGCGAAGTGCTGCGGGACCTGGATGCTTATATGGAACAGCGCGGAACGCATCAGGGGAAGAAAACAGCAGCCTAAGGAGCATTATGATCGATCTCCACACCCATTCTCTTTTCAGCGATGGCGTGCTCGTGCCGTCCGAACTGGTGCGCCGGGCGTTCATGAAAGGCTATGAGGTCATCGCGATCACGGACCACGCAGATGCCTCGAACCTTGACTTCGCGATTCCCCGGGTTGCCGCTGCCTGCAAGGAGCTGTCGAGCCGCTGGAAGATAACGGCCCTGCCGGGGATCGAGCTCACCCACATCCCGCCGGAGACCTTCACGGAACTGACGAAGCAGGCGAGGGCCCTCGGTGCGGCGGTCGTCGTCGCCCACGGAGAGACCCTGGTCGAGCCGGTTCACCCGGGCACCAACCGCGCGGCAATCGAAGCACGGGTGGATATCCTGGCCCACCCCGGCCTTATTACCAAGGAAGAAGCAGAACTGGCGGCGCGGAACGGCGTCTGCCTGGAGATCACTTCAAGGAAAGGACACAGCCTTTCGAACGGGCACGTAGCCAGGATTGCCGGACAGGCGGGAGCAAAGCTGGTCATCGATACCGACAGCCATGAACCGGGAGATCTGATCACCGATGAATTCGCCCGCCAGGTCCTCCTGGGCTGCGGTCTGAACGAAACGCAGATCGGGGAAGTGCTGAAAAACTCACGCGAACTGACCGGGAAAGCCAGGGCCGGGATCAAGTAAATACCACAGGGCAGCAGGGAACAAGACAACAAGTGTTTTCCTGTTCCCGACAAATTACTATAAATACGGGGGAGGACCACCTGATGGCGACGATAAAAAAGAAGGGCTATGCGAGCCAGAAGCACCCGGAACAGGAGATCGTGTCGCTTGCGCGAACCGTCTCGGACTGGGTTTCCGAGAACAACAAAATATTCACGATCGCGGTATCCGTTCTGGCGGCAGTACTCGTACTGGTAGGCGGATACTCACTGAAACGGTCCCTGGACGAGCAGAAAGCCGGTGTGCTCCTGGCCGCCGCTTATGAAGCGTACAGTCCTACTGCTGCATCCACGCCCGATCATACAAGGGCGGTCGAACTGTTCCGCAACGTGACGAAAAAATATCCGTCATCCCTGAGCGGCGCCATAGCCCGGTATTATGCCGCAAACTCCTTGATGAATCTGGGAAGGACCGAGGAAGCGCTCAGCGAATATGAGTACTTTACCACCCATTACAAGGACCCTTTTCTGCTTGGGCTCGTGTATCAACGGATGGGCTATCTTTACAGCGCTTTCGGGAAACAAGCCGAGGCGATCAAGTCCTTCGAACGGGCCGATGCCCTGATCGGTCCCGGCATGGCGACGATGGAACTTGCCAGGCTTTACGAATCCTCGGGCAACTCCGGAGAGGCGGAGAAGAAGTATAGGGTCATCGCCGACAAACTGCAAGGGACAGCGTGGGCTGTCGAAGCCCAGGGCAAGGTACGGAAGATAGAGCCCCTTCCGGGGCCTGCTGCAGGCACGGGCGAACCAAAAGAGAGCGCTTCCGGCAAGAACAAGTAGGAGCGGCCAGGTGTCGGCGCAGAAAGTGGATTCCCTCATGAAAGCATGGCCGGTAGCAGCGGTTTTGCGCCTGTTCCTTTTGATTGCGCTCGCGACAGCCTGCTCTGAAAAGGTTTCCGTGATCACGATCGAATCGGCTGAAGCGAACCTTTCCCCGGTGTTGATCGGCGTCGCCTCCGTATTCATGAAGATCGACAACGCCGGCGGGAGGAAGGATATTCTTACCGGCGCCCGTACCGACATTCCCGGTGCGGTCGCCGAGTTGCACGATATCGTTGACGGGAAAATGGTAAAAGTGGACGCAATCACCATCCCCGCCGATAGCACCGTATCCCTCCGCCCGGCAAGGCATCATATTATGCTGCTCAAACTGCCAAAGGACGTGAAAGAAGGCTTCCGGTTCAACTTGATATTAATTTTCAAGAAGTCCGGAGAACGAAGCGTACCGATGGAGTTAACAAACTTCGCACCTGGCCGTTCTTCTCTGCTTCACAAATAATCTCAAATTTCAATTAGGTATTGACCGCATTCTTCTGTTGTGTTAACTTCAAGCGTACTAGCCTCTAAAACCTCGTTTTAAAAAGGAGGTGGTAGGGAAAACACACATTTTTGCATTTGAATGTCAGGCTGGATTCATTATAGTCAAGGACACAGGTCAAGTGAAGAACAATACAAAAGAGGGGGAGTTTATGAAAAAACTGATGGCGGTAGCAGTTGTTGTGGCACTCGTATTTGTCGCTTACCTCAGCTTTACCACGGTTGATTCGAAGACGCCGGTGGCGGTCGCTGCAGGCAAGACCTACAGCGGCACGGTTTATGTCGCAGGCATGGGCGGTCATTTTGCAAAGGCCGATGTAACGATCGATCCGTCGAATGCTGCCGAGCCGGTCAAGATCAACAATCTCGATCGTGTCGTCATCGGCGACAAGGATTATGCTACCCACGATGCTCGTATCGATGTGAACGACCGGAACGTGATGTTCTGGTCAACCTATGTGCCTGACAAGAACAAGAAGATCCATGTGGGCAAGACCGATCTCAAGACCGGCAATGTGATCAAGGACGTGGCCCTGACGCCCGACCCGAAGGCTCCGGCGGAGAAGGCTCCGGCTTACTGCGCGTCCGGCCAGAGCAAGAACTTCTATATGCCGGTGTTCATGGGTCAGGAAGGCTATGTGGACGTGATCGACAAAAAGGATATGTCCCTGAAGCACCGTGTCTGGATGAGCGATCTCGGATACGCCAAGGGCACCTACAAATTCACCCACGGCATCAACTCTCCTGATATGAAGTCGTTCCTGCTGGTCGTGAACCAGGCCAAGGAAGGCAAGGGCACCGGGGACATTGATTTCGTTCTCGTCGATATGAAGTCACTCGAAAAAGGAAAGCTCAAGAAGACCGCGAAGGCGACTCTGAAAGGCGCCCCTGACAAGACCATAACTTTCCGTCAATACTTCTCCAATAATGGAAAGCAGATCTATCAGTCCGCCGGTGACCGTCTCTGGGTCCTGGACGCAAAGACCCTGGCTTTGGTGGATGAAAAAATCATGCCCGAAGGGTCCCAGATCCATGATGCCCAGACCACGGCGGACGACCAGTTCGCACTCTTGACGGTCCGCACCGTGACCGAGGGCTGCGATGCAGACGGCAAGGCTATCATGAAGGATGGCAAGAGTGTAGACATCACCGACGGAACATTCATGCTCTATGATGCAGGGGCCAAGAAGTTGTCTGAGAAAGCCACTTCCGCCTGCCTGGCCTGCCACAAGGGGATCGGGCTCGGCGACAAGAACGCGGTCCTCTGCGGGCTTGACACGAACTGGAATAAGTAATACAGGAGCCACAGCCAATCAATCGTAAAACCTTCTCTGCGGACCTCCGTAGAGAAGGTTTTTTTTAGGTTCTTCCATGTCAGATCAATTTACGCTCAACTCAATGGCGCTGCGCAATCTCCGGAGACGCCCGCTCAGGACAGCCATCCTTATCGCTGCACTGACCCTGATGGTCTCGGCCCTCGTCTTTGCCCTTTCCTTCGTGATGCGGGTGAATGCAAGCATCCGTTTGACGTCGGAACGTCTCGGCGCCGACCTCCTGATCGTACCGACCGGTTCCCGCGGCTCTGCCGAAGATATTCTCGTGGAGAACCGTGCCACGTCCTTCTACATGGACCGTTCCCTGGTTGACCGGGTGAGAAAGATCGAAGGCGTTGACAAGGTATCCTATCAGACCTACCTGGTTACCCTGACCGGTCTCTGCTGCTCGGTGCCGTCCTCGATGGTTGTTGCCTTTGATCAGGATTCGGACTTCGTGGTCACGCCCTGGCTCAAGGAAAAGCTGGGCCGCAGGCTGAAGAAGGGAGAGGCCATCGTCGGCAGCGAATCAGCCTTCAACATTAACCTGGGCCTCGTCGAGGTGGATGCGATGCTCTTCGGCTCCGTCTTTCGCATGGTTGGCGTGCTGGACAAGACCGGGACCGGCCTTGATACGGCCGTTTTTATCAGCGACGAGAACATCGACGATATCCTGAAGAACGGCAAGATGACCATCAAAGCCGGCCAGGTATCGGTGATCTTCGCCAGGATAAAAAAAGGGGAGGACCTCTACAAGGTCATGTCGGATATCGAAAATTCCATCATTGAGGTGGATGTCGTGATGCGGAGAGATGTCAACAAAGGACTCATTTCGACCCTCGGCGACATCAGCAAGATATTCTATCTCACGCTGATCCTTTCCACGGCGCTCTCGCTTTTCCTCGTCTGGGCCATCTTTACGGCCATTGCGAACGAACGGACGAGGGAGGTGGGAATCATGCGGGCCCTCGGCGCAAAGGAAAAAGATGTGATTAACGTATTTCTGGTCGAGGTACTGGTCCTCGGCGTCATCGGCAGCATCATCGGGATCATGGCAGGCACCGCTCTGTCTCTGGTCATGGCAAAAACCTTCTCGATCCTGAAAAACCTGCCCGTGGACCTGACCGTGCTTACCCGCGTAGGGATCGGCGCTGCCGGGCTGGCATTCGGGACCGGGGTCTGCGCTCTGGGAGCGCTTTTTCCTGTCCAGCGCCTGAAAAAGCTGGAACCGCTTTTCGTGATAAAGCAGGAGTAATCGTGGCTCAGATCATCGTTCAGAACGTTACCAAGGCCTACCAGGTGGGGGCGCAGACCATCAATGCGGTGAGCAGTGTTTCGCTCTCGGTGGAGCGGGGAGATTTTATTTCCATCGTCGGCCATTCCGGATCGGGCAAAACCACCCTTCTGTCCCTCATCGGCGGCATTACCAATCCCTCTTCAGGGTCGATCTCTTTCGAAGACAGGGACATTTCTTCCCTGACCAGCGACCAGTTATCGGAATACCGAAACGAGAAGATCGGATTCATGTTCCAGTTCGCGAGCCTCCTCCCCCTGCTGACGGTCAGGGAAAATCTGCTGTTGCCCACGCTTTTTTCGAAAGGGGAACCATCCCGCGAAGAACCTTCGAGCAAGGCGATTGACCTCATCCGCATGGTGGGCCTTGCAGATAAGATCGAAGCATATCCCTCCCAGTTGTCCGGCGGCCAGCAGCGGCGCGTCGCCATCGCCCGTGCATTCATGAACCGACCCGACGTGATTCTTGCCGATGAGCCGACCGGGGATCTTGACGAAGATACTGAGCGGGATATGATGAATTTCTTCCTGCTCATGAACCGGGATGCCGGGATCACCTTCATCATGGTCACCCACAACTCGGATCTCGCAAAGCGGTCTCACCGGGTGATCAGGATGCAGCAAGGATCGATCCTTGGACAGTAGGGCTTTAACACCCTCAACCTTTCTCTCTTCTCGCTTCGAGATTGACAAGATCGGCCGAAAGGTATTACTATAAGCGGACTCCTAATCTTGCATCAGCAAGGATGATATGTTTACGGATAACCGCAAAGTCATACTGTATACCCTGGTGGGCGGCATCTCTCTTTGGGTCATTGACGGTATTGTCGATTCACTGTTCTTTTCTCACCAAACGATAGCCGATTCACTTGTTTTGAACGTCGGCAGCCACGAATTGTATTTCCGCACGCTCTTCCTCGTCAGTTTCATCATATTCGGTTTTGTCATATCCAGGGCATTGGCCAGGCGAAAGAACGCTCAGCACGCTCTTGAGCAGGCCCTGGCCAAGGTCGAGGAGGAGAAGGCCCGTTCACAGGCCATCGTCTCGGCAATCGGCGACGGCATCAGCATTCAGGGCCTCAACCTGAAGGTCACCTACCAGAACCAGGTTCATAAAAACCTGGTGGGCGGGGAGAAAACAGGACAATACTGCTACATGGCTTATTCGGAGAGAGACTCCGCATGCCCTGGTTGCCCGGTCGCTCTTACGCTGCAAGACGGAGGGATCCACACCCTGGAAAAACAGCTGGTGAAAAGCGCGGAGAACCGCATGATAGAGATCAAATCCTCTCCGTTACGCGATGCGACCGGAAGGATAATTGCTGTCATAGAAGCGGTCCGGGATATAACCGATCGCAAACAGGTACTGGAAAAGCTGACGCTCTTTTCGAAGGCCATAGAAGAGGCCATGGACGGCATACAGATAATCGATATGAGCGGCAGGGTGATGTATTCCAATAAGGCGGTGGAGAAGATCTACGGCTTTACTCCCGAAGAGCTCCAGGGCAGCGATGTCAATCAAATGAACGTCGACAAGGAGTTCGCCGTACGCAATATCATCCCGGAGATCAAACTGGCCGGCAGATGGAGCGGTGAAGTGACGGTGCACCATAAAAAAGGACATACCTTCCCGATATGGCTTTCCACGGCGCTTGTTGCGGACAATTCAGGGAGCCCTATCGCCATGATAGGGATCATCCGGGACATGACCGAACGGAAGCAGGCGGAAAACATCCTGAACAATCATCGCCAGCAGTTGGTCAAGCTGGTGGAAGAGCAGACAGGTGAACTTTCCCGGGCCAATGAGATGCTGAGAAAAGAGATGGCAGAACGGGAAATAATGGAAGCAGAACTGCTCAAGGCCCAGAAACTGGAATCTCTGGGCATCCTGGCAGGCGGGATAGCGCACGATTTCAACAACCTGCTGTCGTCCCTCCTGGGCAACGTTTCGCTGGCTATGCTTGACCTCGAGCGGGACCACCCGGCCTACCAGCAGCTCGCCGGTGCTGAAAAAGCGTGCCTCCGGGCCCAGGACCTGACCAGGCAGTTGCTTACTTTCTCGAAAGGCGGCGCCCCGGTCAAAAAAACGACCGATCTCGGAGAACTGATCAGAGAGGCATCGGGTTTTGCCTTGCGGGGCTCCCGGGTCAGGTGCGAAATAGCCGTCTCCGAAGGGCTTCATCTGGCCGATGTGGACGAAGGACAGATCAGCCAGGTCGTTCACAACCTGGTGA
>MHEA01000123.1:15613-16032 GCA_001805085.1 Nitrospirae bacterium GWC2_57_9 | reverse complement strand
GACCATGCAATGCCGGAGGGCGGCACGATCGATATCCGCTGCAGTAACGTCCATATCGGAAAGCGGAGCGTCATCCCTTTAAAAGAAGGGGATTATATCCTGATCGGGGTGGAGGACCGGGGGGTAGGAATCCCGAAGGAACATCTTGCAAAGATATTCGACCCGTATTTTACGACCAAACAGAAGGGCAGCGGACTGGGCCTGGCCACAACATATTCTATCATAAAAAAGCACGGGGGCCATATAGCCGTTGAGTCGACCCTCGGTTCAGGGACTATTTTCAACGTCTATCTGCCCGCTTCCAATGGAAAAATCATTCTGCCCAAGCATGAGGAACCCGATATGCGCAATGGTGAAGGCATGATCCTGATCATGGATGATGAGGACGAGGTCAGGGAAACGACCGGCAAGGTGCTGAT
>MHEA01000123.1:13783-15557 GCA_001805085.1 Nitrospirae bacterium GWC2_57_9 | reverse complement strand
ATCTCGTGATCATGGACCTTACGGTGCCGGGGGGGATGGGGGGAAAAGAGGCCATGCAGAAGCTACGGGAGGTGGATCCGGGGGTCAAGGCGATTGTCTCGAGCGGCTATTCCAACGATCCGATCATGGCCAACTACAAGACCTACGGTTTTTCCGGCGTCGTGACGAAACCGTACCGGCTGAAGGACTTGAGCGAAGAGGTGCGCAAGATCATCCACGGAAATGCAAAGCAATAAAAAGAGGCCGGAAAGTCATTCCGCCCTCTTTTTGTCTTTTGCTCCGCTCTTATTATATCTGGTCTATATCCACAACAAGCTTTATTTTCTGTCCGGCCCGTACACGGCTGCCGATACCTTTATTCCAGCCCTTGATATCCGCTACCGTCACGTCATGTTTCTGCGCGATTCTTGTCAGTGTTTCTCCCCGCCGTACCCGGTAGAGGATCTGTTGCTGTCTCAGCCCTTGCCCGGGCGTTAAATAGTCCCAATCGGGCGATTTTGCATTTATATCCTTCGGGATAAGAAGATGCTTGCCCGGAGTGACGCTGTTTCTTTTGAGTCTGTTAATGTCCCGGATCGCCTCGACCGTTGTATTATACTGCTTTGCAAGCCCCGCAAGCGTTTCTCCGCGATTTACCTCATGTCGCTCCCACGTAATCTTCTGCTCGATAGGGATCGCGGCATAATTTTGGCGGAAAGTTTCCTTTTTGCCCGCTGGCAACCGGAGTATATACCGCTCAAAGTGGGGAGGGGTGATCCAGCGCCTGATCTCGGGGTTCAATTCCTTGATCTCCTCGTAAGTGCAGTTTGCGCACCGGGCGATAAGCCGCAGATCAGTGCTTTCCTCGATGACTATTTCATCGAACAGGAACGGGTCGTGCCTGTTTATGGTAAAACCGTAGGCCTCGGGGTTCTTCGCGATGATCGTGGCCGCCATATATTTCGGTACATAGTTCTTGGTCTCTTTCCGGATATAGCGTGATGCCTTCAGGTCCCAGAAATCGTCGGAACGGGTCCTGAGCACGGCGCGCTGGACCTTGCCGGCCCCCGCATTATAAGAGGCAAGGGCGAGCGGCCAGGAGGCGAAAAGATTATGGAGGTCCTTCAAGTGTTCCGCAGCTGCCTTGGTGGATTTGATGGGATCCTTACGTTCATCGATCCACCAGTCTATCTTCAGACCGTACATCTTTCCTGTCGCTGGCATGAACTGCCAGGGACCGACCGCCTTTGCCCAGGATACTGCGTAGGGATTGAAGCCGCTTTCGATCATGGCCACATAAACAAGATCTTCAGGCAGGTTCTTTTCACGAAAGATATCCTTCATGACCGGTATGTAGCGCTCCGAACGGTCGAGCCAGCGCTGGAATGCCTCGCGCCCCCGGGTCTTGAAGTATTCAAGATGGTTCTCGACGCTGTCATTCAGGACCATGGGAATGTTATAGGGTTTTACATCGCCGGTGTCTTCATAGACCTCTTCCAGTTGGGCCAGGTCTTCTGAAGGAGGCTTCAACTGGGAGGGTACTCCTGGAGTGGTCAGGGACGGTGTTGGGAGCGTGGGATCGGCACCGGCCTGCCGGGCGGGAAGGTCAAAAAATATGGTAACTATAAGAAAAAAAAGAAATTTTTTTCGCACTGCAATCTCCTACTATGGAATTAAATTACCTGATTCGGCCCTTTTTGTCAAGCATAAGGATGAAAACCAAATTTGTTATCGCAATTTTTTTTGGTTGCATTTCAACGTTCGACTGCGTCGTGCCCATCGTATTTCTTGTAAT
>MHEA01000123.1:4670-13747 GCA_001805085.1 Nitrospirae bacterium GWC2_57_9 | reverse complement strand
AAGGTCCATGGGTCGGCCAGCGCCAGATATTTGTCAGGTTCCGGGGCTGCGATATCGCTTGCAGGTACTGCGACACGCCTTCATCAGCATATGGCGCAAGTGACCCGGAAAAGCTGCTTTGCCGCGCTCAGAGGGATGCAGCCACTTCGCAATTCGAAGAGGTCCAGGGTTCCTTCAGTCCGCCAGCCCTTTCGCATCTCTGCGCCCGTCTGCGTATTCCGGGGCCTGCCCGACCCACGCTCAGCCTGACGGGAGGTGAACCGCTGTTGCATCACTCCTTTCTCGCAGAATGGCTTCCGTCCATGAGAAAGGAATATCGGATCTACCTGGAAACGAACGGTATCGGTTATTCTGCGATGGAAAAGCTCCGGCAAAAGGTCGATGTCGTCAGCATGGACCTCAAATTGCCGTCTGCCACCGGGTTGCAGGCCTTCTGGAGTGAGCATGGAAAGTTCCTGGCAGCGGCCCGCGGTACGCTGCTGTTCGCCAAGGCGGTGGTGACCGCGGACACGACTGACGATGATGTCCTTACCGCTGCCCGTCTCCTGGCCGATTGCGGGGACCAGGCTCCCCTTATTATCCAGCCGGCCTCCGGCAGGTTTGCTCCTGCTCCTGAATCGCTTTTCCGGTTCCAGAACATGGCCCTGGCCGTCATCGCCGATGTGCGGGTCATTCCCCAGGTTCACAGAATGCTGAATGTTCCCTGAAGGGAACCAGGGATGGGTTTTTCCTTCCTTCACAAACTTATCTGATCATGAACTATGCCGTGCTTAAATCGGTCATTCCGGAACTTGCCCGGATCCTGGTCAATGCCGGGGTGGAACGGGTGTACGAAAATGCATCGGGGGACATCGTCATTGTGCTGCGCAATCAGGGACGCGGTCACTTCCTCCTCGCCTCGCCGGACCGTTCGATGCCCCGCATACATCTCATTGGAAAGAAACCGCCTGCCGCTCTTTCCATGCATTCCTTCACGCTTTATTTGAAAAGCCGGGCGACAGGCGGTAAAATCGCAGCTGTTTCCCTGTTGAACCAGGACCGGGTCGTTGAACTCCGGTTCAGACGGCAGAACGAGGAACATCATTTGATATTCGAGCTCACCGGAACTCGGTCCAACATGATCCTAACCGACTCCAGTGGACTGATAGAGGCGATTTATCATCCTGTGCGGTTTTCGGCATCGGCCACAAGAATGCTCCAAGCCGGATGGCAGTATGTCCCGCCGCAGCAGAAAACAACATCAGCGGACAAGGGCGTACCCGGCCGGGAATCGGCGGAACAGGCCCCGCAACCGCAACCCGGTCCGGCACCGTGCAACAGGGATGCCGAAGCCTTCTATGACCGCCTGCTCGATCAAAAACGGTTCTCGTCAGTCCGGACGCAGCTGCGTGCGGCCGTAGAGAAGTACCTGAAAAGGACTGAGCGCAGGCGCGATGCTATTGAGAGTGACGAAAAAGAGTCCGGCACTGCCGATGAACTTCGAAGGACAGGCGAACTTATTCTGGCAAACCTGAACCGGATCGGACCTGGGATGACCGAGATCGAACTGGTTGGCTACGACGGCCGGTCCTTCCTGGTCAGTCTTGATCCCCGACGATCCGCTGCCGGGAATGCCGACCAGTATTTTAAGAGATACAAAAAATCGAAATCAGGCCGGGAGATCAGAGCAGCCAGGCTCCAGGAGTCCAGGGAAGAATCAAGTGTCCTCAGAGGGCTTCAGCAGGAACTGGAACAGGCCGCGACCGAGGCCGAACTTGCCGGGATCAGGACCGCACTCGAGAAAATGGGATATGGAAGGCCGGAGGCCGGCCATGGAAACCGGGCCAGGCAGCGGGAGCGGACGTCACCGGAAACAGCCTCCTTCCATAGAATACATTACCGGGGATGGGAGATCATCGTAGGGAAGAGCGCTGCCGGCAATGACCATATTACGTTTAAAATGGCAGGACCGAATGATCTCTGGCTGCATGCCGAAGGTATCCCCGGATCCCACGTGCTTGTCAGGAACCCGGAAAACAGGGAGATGGAACAGGATATCCTTCTGAAGGCTGCTGCCTTGGCTGCTTTTTACAGCAAGGGCAGGTCCGCGGGCAAGGTGGCGGTGACGTATACGTTCGCCAGGCATGTAAAAAAGCCGCGCGGCGCCAAACCCGGGCTGGTTTCCCTGATGCAGCGGCGGACCATTATCGCAGTGCCGGAGAAGGAATGAACGAGCGTGTTAAAAAATGATTTTATCTAAAGGGCCGCAAAAAAGATTATTGGTTCCGGCGCGGCCGGCTCATGAGAAAACAGAATGTCGTTGAAGATAAAAAGGAAAGACCCATGAATTCGGTTGCTGGGAAAAGACGCCTGAACCTGGGCACCAAGTTCATTTTGCTGACCAGTTCTCTCGTTCTGATCACGGCCCTCGTCATCGGCATCTACGTTATCAAAGACGAGCAACAGCACAGCTATGACCTGCTGCTCGATCATGGCCGGTCCCTCGCCATCATGATCGCCCAGAACAGCGAGCAGGGGATCGAGACCGAAGACATGCAATCGCTGCGCCGGATCATCGAGGTGGTAAGCAGCGATGCTTTGATCGCCTACATATTTATCTTGAACGCCGACGAACGGGTGCTGATCTACAAAACGGCCGACGACTTCCCCATGAGGGTTCCGGCAATGCCCCGCGTTCCCGGTGAAAGCAGGCAGATACTCTACAAACCGTTCTATAACGAGCAGAATGGGAAGCATTATGTGAACATCATGACGCCGGTGACCGCTCAAAAGAAAAAAACCATCGGGGTTCAAGCCGGCTCCGGCTCGCCGGCCCCGGCATCCGAGATCGGCTATATTCATATCGGCGTATCTCAAGAAGGCGTTAAATCACGCATCCGGCAGTTCGTCTATTCGATCCTGTTCGTCACCTCCCTGATCATTTCAGCCGGCATCGTTATCACCGTTTTAATCACCCGCCGGATCATTGCCCCCATAAACGATCTGAATCGGGCGACGAGGGAGATCGCGGACGGGAATCTGGATGGCCAGATAGACATCGCAACCAACGATGAAGTTTCCGATCTGGCGCTTGCTTTCAACCATATGCTCGTGCAGCTCCAGGTGTCGCAGAAAAAGGTCGAACGCCATACCCAGGAACTTACCGTTGCTGTCGAGCGCATGAAGCAGGAGATCGCCGAACGGGAACGGACCGAAAAAGCACTGAAAGATTCAGAAAGAAAGTTCCGCACTATATTTGAAGAGTCCAAGGATGTTATTTTCATCTGTTCACGGGACGGACGCTTTCTGGATATCAACCGGGCGGGAGCGGAATTGTTCGGATGCCCTTCGATGGACGCGCTCCGGGCATGCGATCCGCCCCGTGACCTCTTCGACGATCCTGCCGATCATGACGTCCTTCAGCGAATACTCGATCGACAGGGCTTCGTAAAAGACCACGAGGTGGCCATGAAACGGAGAGACGGAGAAAAACTCATTGTCCTGGTCACAGCGGCCCGGATCCGGGAGGGACAGGGCGCGGACGGGAGTTATCGCGGCGTCTTTCATGACGTTACCGAAAAGAGAAGACTGGAACATCAACTGGTCCAGTCCCAAAAAATGGAGGCCATTGGCCAGCTGGCAGGCGGCATTGCCCACGATTTCAATAATATTCTCACTGCTATCATGGGATATGCGAACCTGCTCCTGATGGACCTTCCCGAGAGCAGCCCCTTGACGGACCATGCCGAGCATATCCTGTCTTCGTCGGAACGGGCAGCGAACCTTACCCGCAGCCTGCTCGCCTTCAGCAGAAAGCAGGTTATCAGCCCAAAACCGGTGAATGTGAATTCTATTCTCGAAGGCATCGAGGAATTGCTCGTTCGCCTTATAGGCGAGGATATAGAACTGAGAACAATCCCCTATAGAGAAGAGGTGATCATTCTCGCGGACAGCGGCCAGATCGAACAGCTCCTGATCAATCTCTGCACCAATGCTCGCGATGCCATGCCCGGAGGCGGGGTGCTGACCGTGGCCATATCGACCGCGATCGTGCATGAAAAATCGCCGGACCACGCTGCCGTGGATAAACCGGGAGCTTATGCGCTTATCACGGTCTCCGATACAGGAACGGGCATAGACGAGAAGATCCGCGAAAAGATCTTTGAGCCTTTTTTCACAACAAAAGAGACGGGCAAAGGCACCGGCCTCGGCCTTTCCATCGTTTACGGGATACTGAAACAGCATAATGGATACATCAATGTTGAGAGCAATCCCGCCACCGGAAGCACATTCAGGCTCTATCTTCCGCTGATCGGTTCGTCAGAAGCGCCCATGGATGCAAAGCAGGTGCTCCAGACCGCGGGCGGCACCGAGACCATTCTGATAGCCGAGGACGACGGGGAAGTGCGCAAGCTGATCCGGATGGTGCTGACCGGAGCCGGATACCAGGTGATCGAGGCCGTAGACGGCCAGGATGCCCTTGCCCTGCTGAGCAGACAAGACCGCCATATCGACCTGCTCATGCTGGACGTGATCATGCCCAAGAAGAACGGCAAAGAGGTCTACGATACGGTCAGATCCGCATACGGTGAGGTAAAAGCGATATTCATGAGCGGATATACTTCGGATATCCTCGACAAGAAAGGCATCATCGATGAAAATCTCAACTTCATATCCAAACCGATCGCCCCGCTCGAACTGCTCCACCTGATCAGGACGGTTCTTGACAGCTGACCTTTTTTTGTTTTAGTATTCACTGTATGATGCAACCAATTCTTGACAAGGAAAAGTTGTGGCTCTATAATAGCTCGTTGAAAGAAGCGGGCACGGAACATTTCATCCATGGACAATGTCGAACTACTACAGAAGACACTTCTGTTCAAAGGCATCAGCAGGGAAGAGCTTGATGTAACAACCGGGCTGTTCCAGGAGCGTCAGCTCAAGCCGAACACGACCCTTTTCGCCGAAAAGATGCCTGCCGAATCCCTCTACATCATAAAGAGCGGCCACGTCAGGATCACGATCATGGCAGGTGAGGGCGAAGAGAAGTCCCTTTTGTTGCTCGGTCCCGGCGAGTTCTTCGGCGAGTTAGCGCTGCTCCAGGAAGAGAGCCGAATGGTTTCGGCTCGGTCAGAAACCCCGGTAGAGCTCCTGGTGCTTTCACGCCAGGATTTTCTGGCTCTCATCGACCTCGATCCCCGGACTGCATCTCGGGTGCTTTCCGGCATCGCCAGGCTGCTCGCGATGCGGGTCAAAGCATACGGCAGCCTGTTTAAGGACCTGCTGCTCGGATGATCCTTGCGGGGATCGATATAGGAACGAATACCCTCCGTCTTCTCGTTGCAGACACCTACCCCGATTCATTTCAAGAGATCCACGCCGTCAGAAGGATAACCAGGCTGGGAGAGGGTCTTGACCGGACCGGAATTCTTTCCGTTGCAGCTCAGGAGCGCTCGCTTCAGGCCCTTGCCGCTTTTAAGGAGGGCCTTGAACGCTGGAACCCGGCAGCAGTTTCTGTGGCAGGAACCAGCGCGCTCAGAAACGCAACGAATGCTGCCCGCTTCATCAGCGAGGTCCGTGAAAGGACGGGACTGTCCATCCGGGTGCTCACCGGCGAAGAGGAGGCACGACTGACCCTGCTCGGCGTGGCCCGTTCAGTGCCGAAAAACATTACGGCAGGATCTTCGTTGCTTGTCGTTGATATCGGCGGAGGAAGCACCGAGATCATGACCACAATGCAGGGTAAAGAACGGGCGGCAGAAAGTTTTCACCTGGGAGCTGTTTATCTGACGGAACGCTATATCAGGCATGACCCGCCCACTCCTGATGAGCTGGACCGGGTCCGGCAATCGATCCGACAAATCCTGGATACCGCGGAGACCGGAACTGCAGCCGGAAAGGGGCAGCTGCTCGTCGGAACGGCAGGAACCATCACCACATTGGCTGCCGTAGACCAGCGGCTCGTGCAATACGATCCTGACAAGATCCATGGTTATGCATTGAAAAAAGCCGCTATCGACAGAATTGTCCGCGAGCTGACGTACAGTACGCTCGCTCAGCGGAGAGGGATGCCCGGGCTCGAACACGGCAGGGAGGACATCATTCTGGCGGGCGCACTGATCATCCAGGAGATCATGGAGCGAAACGGACGCGAGAGCATGATCGTGAGCGACTGGGGGCTTCGGGAAGGCATCCTTCTCGACCTTTATGATAAAATGGTAACGGGAGGGAGCAGCGTATAATGCAGGATGCTCGCATTCTCATAATGGATGATGAGGCCCGGGAGAGGTCTCGGATAGAGAACTACCTGGCAGGCCGGGGGTATGATGTGCGCGCCGTCGGAACGGTGGACGAAGCACTCACGCTCATCGGCCGTGAACGGTTCGAGGTGTTCCTGACGGACTGCAATATTCCCGGCGTGGACGCTCTCCGTACGTCCGATCAAGTCCGAAAACTGAACCCTCATCTGGCCGTCATCATCATGACCTCATTCGGCACCATAGAGACGGCTGTCAAGGCGATCAAGGCGGGTGCCTACGACTATCTCGCCAAACCAATCGATCTCGACCAGCTGGTGGTGCTCATCGAGAGGATATCGGAACGGCAGAACCTCATCCGCGAAAATACGGAGCTCAAAGAACGATTGATCGAGCGGTACCAGTTCAACGAGATCGTAAGCACCAGCCATGCCATGGAAGAGGTGCTGAATCTTGCAGGCCGGGTGGCAGCCAGCAATGCCACGGTCCTTCTGCGGGGCGAAAGCGGCACCGGCAAGGAACTGGTGGCAAAAGCCGTCCATTACAACAGTCCCCGAGCCAATTTCCCGCTCATCAAGGTAAACTGCGCCGCCCTGCCTGAAACCCTGCTCGAGAGCGAGCTGTTCGGACATGAAAAAGGGGCTTTCACCGGGGCTTCAGCCAGAAGGATCGGCAGGTTCGAAGCCGCGGACAGGGGAACCTTGTTCCTGGATGAGATCGGAGAACTGACGCCGGGGATGCAGGTAAAGCTGCTTCGAGTGCTCCAGGAGCATGAGTTCGAACGGGTAGGCGGGAACGATACGATCAAAGTCGACGTGCGCATCATTGCGGCCACGAACCGCGATATCGAAAAGGCGATAAGGGACGATCGGTTCCGTGAAGACCTTTATTACCGCTTGAACGTGGTCTCCATAGTCATCCCGCCGTTGCGGGAACGCAAGGAAGATATCCCCGGCCTTCTGGACCACTTCATAAAAAAATACAGCCAGGAGAACCGAAAGCCGGTGTCCGGCATATCGGCGGAAGCAGGGGATGCACTCATGCGCTACGCTTATCCGGGGAACGTGCGCGAACTCGAGAATATCGTAGAGCGGGCAGTCGTCCTTTCCAAGAAGGGTGTCGTTACCACCGCCGATCTTCCGATCCATGTTCGGACGACGGCCGGCGACGGGAAGTTCGCGAAGCAGGATCTGAAAGGGTCGCTGAACGAAACGCTCGATACCCTGGAGCGGGGGCTCATCCTTGAAGCGCTCAAAGCCTCCGGCGGAGTTCAGACGCGGGCCGCGGAAAAGCTCGGGATCAGCGAGCGGGTCCTGAGATATAAGCTGAAGAAGTACAAGATCGGAGAGCTGTAGAAAAATCAAGTATATGCGGAAGAGTCCGGCGCAACGACCGATCGCAAAGAAAAAAGTATTGTTCACAGGCCCCTTGACGGATCTCTTTGTCAAAGAGAACAATTTTTTCGAACGCTCGGACATCATTTTATTTACGGCGACCACGAGTGACGATATACTGCTGATCCACCGGGAGGAGAAGCTCGATCTCATCGCGACGCTGCTCGATCTGCCCGGCATCAGAAGCGAAGAACTCTTCAGCCGGATCAGGGCCGAGCCCACGCTGAAAGAGGTCTCCGTCATCATCATTTGCAAGGACACGCTTGCTCAGCGGGAACGGTGCAAACAATGCGGAGCGAACGCTCTTTTTACCATTCCGGTGGACACGGGGCTGCTGCAGCTCAAGATGCAGCAATTGCTCGCTGTGGCCGGGAGAAAGAACCTCCGCACGGTGCTTGCCGTCGGCATCCAAGGCAGGTTCAGGAACCGACCGATGCCCTTCTGGACCGAGAACATCAGCGCCAGCGGGATGCTCATCAGGTCGGAAGAGCCTCTTCAGCAGGGCGACGGCATCTTCTTTTCTTTCTTCCTGCCCGACGGCATGCATGTCAGCGGATACGGAGAGATAGCCCGGGTGGTTCAGGTATCCCGGAAACCCGCAGTATATCACTATGGCATCAAGTTCACGAATATCGAGCCGGAAGCCAGGGCGGCAATCGAAGGAACCGTCAGGAAATAGCATCTTCGAACGGCTCCCGGTAAAATGATACGGTCCAGGAGACTTATGAAAACGTACCTTCTTCTTCATGGCGCCATGCGCGGCGGATGGATCTGGCATAGAGTCGTGCCGATCCTCGAGCAGAATGGAGCCCGGGCAATCGCTTATGACCTCCCGGGGCACGGGAAGCGGGTCTCCGAACGATCGTCCGTGAACATGACCTCTTACATTACGGATGTTATTTCCTTTATCAGGAAGAACGAACCGGGGCATCTCGTACTTGTCGGCCACAGCATGTCGGGCATCGTCATCAGCAGGGTCGCGGAAGAGCTCCCCGACCACGTGGACCATCTGGTTTATCTAGCCGCCGCGGTTCCCCGCGACGGGGACGCCCTGGTCGATCTCTTACCTGCGGAGCGGCAGGAAACGCTCCGGGAACTGGAAGGGAAGGCCGGTGAACTTTTTGGCCCCCTGGATGCGTTAAGACCAAATTACTTTACCGACCTGACCGGGGAGGAACAGGACGTCTACCTTAGGCAGCTGACGCCGCAGCCCCTTGCGGTTTTTTTTGAAAAAATAGTTTTAAAAAGATTCCCTGATCTTACGATCCCGCGCACTTACCTGTTGGGCCTGCGGGACAAGGCCCTGCCGCAGCAGTTGACAAGGAGTTTTGCAGCAAGGCTCGGAGTGAAACCGGTCGAGATCGACGCAGGTCACGATCTGATGGTGGTCAGGCCGCAAGAGACGGCAAGCAGCCTATTGGAAGCCGGGAACGGATAAGATAATCGG
>MHEA01000123.1:4376-4589 GCA_001805085.1 Nitrospirae bacterium GWC2_57_9 | reverse complement strand
CGCCATGATTCGGAAACATCAGGAACCGAACAAGCCGAAGGAAAGCAAGCTTGTTTTTGGCGTCCCTCCATTTCTACTTGTGGCAACGCATGCAGTTCTTCTCGGATTTTGCGTCAAAGCCCTTCAACCCGTTGTGACAATGTTCGCAAAAGTCCCGCTTCGTCATTTTTTCCCGTTTCATTTGAAAGCTGTTGCCTGTGGCGGCAAAGGTCT
>MHEA01000123.1:0-4364 GCA_001805085.1 Nitrospirae bacterium GWC2_57_9 | reverse complement strand
CCGAACACTTCACACCACGGGCCTTGGTGTGGTAGTCATGACTGAAAAGGACGTTCCCCGCGTTTTTGATCTCAAAAGTGATGTTTCCCGTACCTGATTGGGCGAATACGGCTGCCGGGAGCATTACGAGAACAGCGAGAGCACAGATCGATCGGTACATGAGGCCCCTTTCGGAACGGAATGCCGGTATCCTACCTGTGGCACTTGCCGCAGTTCTTGCTATCCTTTACATCAAAAGATTTTTGGCCATTATGGCATTTACCGCAGAAATCGCCCTTGTTGATCTTAGACATGTCCATCTTGTACGAGCCCTGCTGCATCTGGAAGATCTGGTAATGACAGCCGGTGCATTTGAGTCCTTTTTCGCTGACGTGTTTTTCATGGCTGAAAACGACCGGGCTTGCGTTCTTCGGTGAGAACGTTATGTCTCCGCCGCCCACTTTTTCGGCAAAACCGGTTATCGGAACGAGCATGCATACCATAAGAATCAAGACGAGAACTGAGCCTTTCATGATTACCCTCCCCCGAGAGTTGAACTTTTCCCAGCGTCATTATAACAATTCGGCAACAGGGGTCAAGCCTTTTCTTTCAATTTTGCGGCGGTTTTGTGGCAAAATTTGATATAATTACCTCAAAACCAGTAAGGAGCGGACGCCATGATAGACGAAAACCTGATCGACCAAATGCAGAATTCCCTGTCTCGTATGAAAAACCCTGTTCGTCTGATACTCTTTACCAGGGACATGGGTTGCGAGGCCTGCCCTGATGCCCTGAAACTGGCGCGCTCGGTCAAAGCAAAGGCCCCGAAAATCGCACTGGAAGTCTACGATCAGGTCATGGATCGGGACAAGGCCGAACAGTATGGCGTGGAGCGGGTCCCGACGTTGGTTGTTCAGGGCGGAAACGGACGCTTGATCCGTTTTTCCGGCCTTGTGGAGGACGTATTCCTGAAGATACTCCTGGAAACGATCCTGTCCGCCTCTGAAGGCAAGATATGGTTTCCCGAGAACATTCGGCGCACGCTGGGCCATCTCGAAAAGGACGTTCCCATCCAGGTATTCGTAGAGACAGACTGCGCTCAATGCCGGCCCGTTGCGGAAACGGCGATCGGGCTGGCGTTCGAGAGCGATCTGATTTCTGCCGACGTGGTCATCGCAAGCAGTTTTCCCGATCTTATCAGGAAGCATTCCATCAAGACGCTGCCGAAGACCATATTTGGAGCCAACTTGCATATGGACGGTCATGTGACCGAAGGCCAGTTCCTCGAGATGATCTTCGAGGCCGAAGGCCTGCAGACCGGGCCTGATCGCCGCTGCCTCGTCTGTGGGAATCCCTCACCCGAGATCATATGCTCCACCTGTAAAACAAAGATCCAGGCCGAGGCGGTGGATCACAAGCGCAAGGGAGAGAAACTGAGGCAGACGGATAACCTCTAAGAACGCTTCTCTTCTCGCTGATCCTGGAACAGCCCTGCGGGTTGACGCCGATCAGTTCATCGTCGTTGAATATCATCTGAGAGGTGCCTTCTTTGAAACCGGCGATGTTCCAGGAGCCAAAAGAAGACGGCAAGGTCTTGTGCGGACTGTGCAGCCACCGTTGCCTGATACCTGAAGGCAAACGTGGCATCTGCTCGGTCCGGGAGAACCGGGGAGGGACTCTTTTCACCCTGGTATATGACAAAATAATTGCCCGGAACATCGATCCTGTCGAGAAAAAACCGCTCTTTCACTTCCTGCCCGGCAGCCTGTCCTATTCCATTGCCGCTCCTGGCTGCAATTTCCGCTGTCTCCATTGTCAAAATGCCGATATTTCGCAGCTTCCCCGTGACCGCGGTGCGATCCTGGGGCAGGACCTGCCGCCGTCCTCCATCGCAGAAGATGCCAGGAGCAGCCGCTGTGCCAGCATATCCTATACTTACACCGAACCGACCATCTATTTCGAGCTTGCTTATGATACCGCCCGGCTTGCCGTGGAAAAAGGTCTGAAGAACGTTTTTGTATCGAACGGGTATATCACGCCCGAAGCTCTCGAAACGGTCGCTCCCGTGCTGCATGCGGCGAACATCGATCTGAAGGGGTTCTCCGAGCAGTTTTACCGGAAGGTTTGCGGAGCAAGGCTCCAGCCGGTGCTCGACGCGATCAGGCTCTACAAGAAGCTCGGCATCTGGATCGAGGTAACGACACTGATCATTCCCGGCTACAACGATTCCGAAGCGGAGTTGAGACAGATCGCGGATTTTATAAGATCGGTCGGCGCGGAAATCCCCTGGCACGTTTCACGCTTCCACCCGACCTATAAGTTGCTGGACCAACCGATCACGCCGGTAGCCACGCTTCATATGGCCAGACAGATCGGACTTGATGCGGGGCTTCGCTATGTATATCAGGGGAATGTCCCGGGAGACGGCGAGGATACCAGTTGCTGGAGCTGCAGTAAGACACTCATCAAACGGATCGGATTCAGCGTTCGGGAGAACAACGTGAAGGCCGGAAAGTGCGGTTTCTGCGGGGCCGCGATCGACGGCGTCTGGACATAAAATCAGTGCGGAATGTGGAATGCGGAACGAAAGCGGGCAATACGAAACATTCGAACATGAGGCAGACATCGGCGTACGCGGTTTCGGCAGCAGTATGGAAAGAGCTTTCGAGAACGCCGCCGGCGCCCTGTATTCCGTGATGGTGAACCTTCAACGGGTGGGGCAGAGGGAAAAGAAAACCGTTTCCGTTTCCGCCCCGGACGTCGAGCTCCTGCTGGTGGAATGGTTGAACGCGCTTCTTTCGATTTCTGATATCGAACGCATGGTGTTTTCCCGGTTCGAGGTGAAAATAGAGGGCACGGACCTTACCGGGGTCGTCTGGGGTGAAAAACTGGACAACAGACGCCATGAGCCCGGCGTGGAGGTCAAAGGCGCCACCTATCACTTGCTGAGCGTAAAGAACGAGGGTGGGAACTATACAGCCCAATGTATTGTGGATGTTTGAACAACCGGCTCGGATCGCGGGGTAAAAATTAATGGGAGCCGCAGGTTTTAGCCTGCAAGATTTTTTTTATGGACATCGAAAGCCTGACCAAGATAAATGACTACCTCTGGGAAATCCCGCAGCAGGGCCGGATGAACGTTCCCGGAAGGATATTCGCGAGTGAGAACCTGGTCCTCGGGATGGACGAGAAGGTCCGGGAACAGATCATCAACGTCGCCATGCTTCCGGGCATTCAGAAAGCCTCTCTGGCCATGCCGGACGCGCACTGGGGATACGGATTTCCTATTGGTGGCGTCGCGGCTTTTGATCCGGACGAAGGCGGCGTCATCTCGATGGGCGGGGTGGGTTTCGATATTTCCTGCGGCGTGCGAACCATGAAAACGGGCATGACCAGAAGGGACGTGATGCCGAGGCTCAAGACGCTGGTGGACCAGTTCTTCAACCGGGTTCCGGCGGGTGTTGGCTCGGAGGGGCTTATCAAGCTTACTTCAGGCCAGATCGATGAGATGCTGGTGGGCGGAGCAGAGTGGGCCATAAAAAAAGGATACGGCCTTCAGGATGATCTCCGGTATATCGAGGAGCACGGCCGGGTGGACGGCGCTTTCCCGGAGAATGTTTCGGAAGCAGCCAAGCAGCGACAGTACCGGGAGATGGGAACGCTCGGCTCCGGGAACCACTATCTCGAGGTCCAGGCCGTGGCAGAGATCTATGATGAGAAAGCAGCCCAGGCGATGGGGCTCAACCTGGACGATGTCGTGATCTCGGCCCATTGCGGATCACGGGGGCTTGGACATCAGATCGGGACGGATGCCCTGAAGAACCTTGCCTATGCGGTACAGAAATACAAGATCAATATCAAGGACAGGGAACTTGCATCCGCTCCGATCAATTCTCCGGAGGGGAAGCTCTATTTCGGCGCCATGTCTGCAGGGATCAACTGCGCGCTCGCCAATCGCCAGATCATCACGCATCTGGTGCGCGAGATATTCACGGAGATCTTTCCCGAAGGCCGTATTAAAATGCTCTATGATATCAGCCACAATACCTGCAAGGTCGAGACGCATGTGGTAAACGGCAGGAAGAAGCGGTTATACGTACACCGGAAAGGCGCCACGCGCGCGTTCGGGCCTGGCCAGATAGACCTTCCGGTCGAGTACAAGGATATCGGCCAACCGGTCCTGATCGGCGGGACCATGGGCACGTCCTCGTATATCCTCGCAGGAACGGAAGAGGGGATGGAGCAGGCATTCGGATCAGCCTGCCATGGCGCGGGCAGGTCCATGTCGCGGACGCAGGCAAAAAGACACTGGCACGGACGGGAAGTTGTCAGGGAACTGGAAGAACAGGGGATCATGATACGAGGTCATTCCTATTCAGGCATTG
>MHEA01000122.1:4927-5051 GCA_001805085.1 Nitrospirae bacterium GWC2_57_9 | reverse complement strand
GACCGCTGCCGTTCCCGTATTTCGGGAGGAGCGATCGTGACAGGCCGTTCCGGCCGCTGGCGGGGCGGAACGATACGGGCATCCTCTCCGTGCCTCTCACGCCCGGCGAAGGGATTCTGGTCGA
>MHEA01000122.1:2032-4800 GCA_001805085.1 Nitrospirae bacterium GWC2_57_9 | reverse complement strand
CACGCTTCCCGGCCCGTAATACCCGTATCCGTAGTAGACCTCGCCGGGAGCAAGCGGCACCCAGGCGACATAGCTGGCAGTCACGACCCAGCCGACATACCCAGGCGCCCAATACACGGCTCCCCGGGCAGGCGGAACCCAGCACCAGTGCGCGCCGGTAAATACCCAGCGCCCGTAATGGGAGGGGGCCCAGCCCCAGGGATCATAATCCACCCATACGTAATTACCCCTGATCCAGACCCAACTGCCGTAAGAGTAGGGCGCCCATCCGGCGGTCACGCGGGGGAACCAGACATATCCGTAATCGGCCGTATAATCCCACCGGCCGTGCCGGTCGAGATCGGAGGAATATTCATGGAGCTCTTCCGGCAGATACCGTGAACTGATGCTCCAGGAAGACACCACCCGGTCGCGGTCCAGGTTCCACCGCTCCCAGTCGTCGGGCGCCGC
Organism: Nitrospirae bacterium GWC2_57_9; assembly: GCA_001805085.1. Taxonomy (GTDB): domain Bacteria; phylum Nitrospirota; class UBA9217; order UBA9217; family UBA9217; genus MHEA01. The sequence continues at coordinate 4,350 of MHEA01000122.1, read as the reverse complement.
GATCGGCGATACTTCGGCATTGTGGTCCCCGCGGATAGTGAGCGTATCTCCCGCGCTTACTCTCGTGACGCCGGCCCTGCTCTCCGCATATACCATGCCCTTCAGCACGGAGATCTCGTTCACTCCGTCCTCGGTCACGTCCACCATCATGATCGAATTGTCATAGCTCCGGAGCGAGACGCCCGGGGTATCGATCTGGATGATCTCGATACCGCCCTGCCGGTTATTGAGATACAGGTGGCCTTGATCGAGATAGAACTGACCGGAGTTCCGTTCGAGGGTAAGGATGTCCATTGCCGTCTTCCCCTCGACCCGTGCGTATACACCGCCCTGGATCTGGAGCTCGGCCCTGCTTCCTTCAGGGGCCCATAGCCGGTCATGCTCGTGCATCGGCAGATTGATCGCGGCCGGCGTCCAGTCTGTAGTGTCCTGGATCAGGACCTGTATATCTCCTTCGATCAGGCTCAAACGCATGGTTCCCAGGTCGTCATCCGCGCGGCCGGACAAGGGGACCAGCAGCAATCCGAACAGGATCAGGGAACGGACGATCATCTTCATATTTCCTCCCGTTTCGCACTAGACCTTACAGCTTGTAACTTACAACTCGTTCTCCTGCTTGTCAACAGCCGGGACCTGAGTCCGGGCAGGGTTCATTTTTGGAGACACCCGATCCGGGGAATAGTTGCAGAAAGCGCTTTCACAAGCCGTCCCGATGTCCTTGACATTGGTTGCGAGATGCGTAAAAATAAAACATGAAGAAAGCGATCCTTCTTGCCCTTTGCAGCGTGGTACTTTTCTCGTGCGCGCCTGTGCTGAACAGAAGCTACCTTACCGAAGGGGCTCGTGAAGTCTCATTCAGCGCGCTGAGACAGAACCCCGACGCATACAAGGGCAGGGTATTCGTCTTCGGCGGCGTTCTCATTGAGACGAGGATGACCGCGGAAGGTTCACAGGTAGAAGCCATTCATGTCCCGGTGGACCGGTACGGGTATTTCCACGACCGGGGGCAGTCGGAAGGCAGGTTCTACGCGGTCCTGCCGCAGAACGAAGGCATGCTCGACCCGGAAGTTTACACCAAGGGAAGAAGGGTCTCGATCGCAGCGGAGTTCCTGGAGCTGCGAAAAGGCCGAATCGACGAGATGGAGTATCTCTATCCTGTCTTCCGGGTTCGGCAGGTCCACCTCTGGCCCCGGGAGCGAACATACTATCCGGCATATTATTACGATCCCTGGTTCCATCCCTATCCCTACTATTATTGGGACCCCTGGTGGAGATATCCTTATTACTATAACTATTACAACTATAATTACCGGCCGGGCCCGCCTGTATACCGGCGGTCGCGCCCTCCGAACCAGCCGCCGCCGGCCCAGTCTCCCCAACTCGAACAGCGCCGCTCCCTGCCTGAACGCGTTCCCGGCCCCGGGAGAACCGAACCGGCGCCCGAACGCCGGCGCTAGGACATGTCCACTGCGTGGAGGCACCTTATGAAAAAAACAGCGTTCCTCGCCTTCGTTCTTCTTCTCTCGATGATCGTATATGCCCGGAGCGGGAGCGGTCCTCAAAAGGTCCTGCGCGTCAGCGACGGGAAGGTGGTGGCGTTCGACCAGATGATCGACGATCTGAAGAACGCGTCCCTCGTGTTCGTAGGAGAGATCCATGATATCCCCGAGCACCACCAGGCCCAGCTGGACATCATCAAGGCGGTGCATCAAGCGGACCGGGAGCCGGCCATCGGGCTGGAAATGTTCAGGGCTGAGAACCAGGCCGTCCTCACCTCCTGGTCGCAGGGGAAGATGCCGCTCAAGGAGTTCCTGGTATCCTATTATGACAACTGGCGGATGCCGTGGCCCCTCTACCGCGACATCTTCGAGTATGCCCGCGAGCATGAAGTGCCGCTGCGCGGGCTGAACATCCCCGAAGGAATATCCCGAAAAATAGCGGAGCGGGGCTTTTCGTCCCTGACCGCTGACGAAAGAAAACAACTGCCCCCCGGCATCAGCTGCAACGTCGATCCCGCCTATATGGAGTTCATCAAGCGGGCCTACTCCGGACATTCCGGACATCAGGACAAGAATTTCGTGAATTTCTGCGAAGCACAGATGGTATGGGACAAGGCCATGGCCTGGCATGCCGTGGGGTACCTCAAGAAGAACCCCGACAGGAGCATGGTCATCCTTGCCGGGATCGGTCATGCGTGGAAACGGGGGATCGCGGAGCAACTGGAGGGGAATGGAAAATACACCTTCCGGGTGGTGCTGCCGGCGATCCCGGGCCAGGTGGATCGCGGGAACGTCACGGCTGAGGACGCCGATTACCTG
>MHEA01000122.1:0-2013 GCA_001805085.1 Nitrospirae bacterium GWC2_57_9 | reverse complement strand
GCCGGGCAGGCCCCGGCCGTCCTGCTGGAGGCTTCCGTGCGCTAGGCTGCCTTCTTCTTTGAAATGCTTTTGATGAACTCTTCCACCGGCACGGCCGGGAACGTGGTGAACTGCACGGACCCGCGCGACCCGAGTTCCAGCGACATGCGCATCACGGTCTCGTTGTCCGGAGCTTCGACGATGTTCGCGAAATCGTAATCGCCGAGCAGCGCGAATTGCTTCTCGATCTTTATTCCCATTTCCTCGATCTCACGGTTCACTTCGAGGATCCGTTCGGGTTTCTGTTTGATGTGTTTCCATCCTTCGTCGGTCAAGGTGCTCAAGATGATATACGTAGGCATTCTGGTCATCCTCCTTTTGGCCGCCGGCTCTGCCGTATTGCCGGGCATTTAACCACGGTCTTTGCTTAATTATAGCTTTATTTTCCCGCTGACGCATGTTACAGTAGCGCTCATGAAAAAGCATGCTTTTGCACTCCTCGTCTGCTGCCTGGTGTTCCTCTCCGGCCGCTCGCATGCTTCGGCCTTCGATGGACCGTTCCAGGTCAAAAACCAGTTTCCGCTTTTCCTGCCCGTGAACCAGCCCTACCTCGAACCGGCAGCCACCGGGGATTCCCTGTCGTTCAGCGTTTCCCATTCCAGTGTTTATATGATCGAAGACGCCGACCGCTGGAGCGCCCGGCTCGATATGGAATTGACGGAATTGAACCTCCGGTTCAGGCGCGACATTCCCGGCCTCTTCGAGCTCGGCGTCGATCTCCCCGTCCTCCGGGCAACAGGCGGATTCCTGGACCGGCCTCTTGCATGGTATCACCGTACCTTCGGCTTCGGAGATTACGGCAGAAGCGAAAGACCGGACAATGATTTTGTGTATGCCGTGGACAAGGACGGCGCGCCTCTGATCCGGGCGGACAATGGCAGGACCGGTTTGGGAGATATCAGGACCACGGTGAAGAAAAAGATCTTCCTGGCCGAAACCGTGGTGAGCATCCTGGCCGACGTTGAATTGCCGACCGGAAACGCCCGGGTCGGCTACGGCAACGGAAGCGTCGATGCAGGCCTGGCCCTGCTGCTCGACCGCGGATTGACCGACGAGGCCCGGCTCTATGCCAACGTGGGCGTCGTAATGCCCGGAAAGCTGAAAGCCTATCAGACCGTGGACCTGGAGACGTTCTATTACGGAGGGGCAGCCGTGGAATACCGCTACGATCCCGACCTGACCCTGCTGGCCCAGGTCATGGCCGCTTCGTCGCCCTATCCCGAAACAGGCATTTCCGAAATTGATACGCCGGGCATCCTGCTGGTCCTCGGCGGCAGGTACTATCTCGGCCGGGGCAGCCTTGAATTTTCCCTGACCGAAGACCCGAACACGAGCGGGGCTCCGGATTTCATCCTGAACCTGACCTGGAAGCAGCGGCTCTGAAGGGGGGAACCTTTCCCTTGATTTCAAACCCGCGCTGTGCTATAGAAATATAAGATCGAGTGATGTTGCAGGGTGTCTCTCCATGAGATCGACAGGAAAGACAAAAAAACAAAGACGGGTTGCAGCTGCCGTTCCGCGGGCGAAAAGCTGCTGCGGCACGCTGAACTACCTGGCCGAGTGCCGGGGCGCGGGTGCCATGAAAAAAGCGGATGAGCGGCCGATGCGGCAGGTATTCGGCGCAGTCGGAACCGTCAGGAAACTGCCGGCAATCGGATGATCGCTGACGCTGTTTCCGGCGGGGAGGAGATGGTTCGTGTGTGATCTCAAGGCGTATGTCAGGAAGAACGGGAGCGAACGGGAGGAATTGCTGCTCGAGTCAGTGAATCAGGTGCGGAGCGAAGGCGACGAGGTCATCCTGCGCAATCTCTTCGGCGAGGAAGTCCGGGTCCGGGGACTGGTGCGCGAAGTGTCGCTCGTCAAGAGCCGTCTTGTCGTTGAACAGGTTTGACCACTTAGCCCTATCATCCCTCGCCTACCTTGTCAATCTTTCAACCATCCAGCCGGCTCCTGGTCCGATCAATTCCCTTTTTG
>MHEA01000121.1:7958-11437 GCA_001805085.1 Nitrospirae bacterium GWC2_57_9 | reverse complement strand
TCCCATGCCTATTTTCAAGACGTCGAACAAGATCAAGGAATTGAATACCGGGCAGGTCCTGGAAATTCAGTCCGACGACGACGGCATAGAGAAGGATATGCCCGCATGGTGCAGGATGACCGGACATGAGTATCTCGGCCTGAAGAAGGAAAACGGCGAATACCATGTGTTCGTAAGGAAAAAATAGAATTCTTTCGCTTTGAAGGAATCAGAGAAACCGGCACATGCCGGTTTTTTTGTTCTTGAGCATATTGCTGGACTCTCCTTTTCCCTTCAGGTACAATATTTTCATGACAGTAAATTCCGGCTATCTGGTCACGGTTCTGATCGTAATCGCGGTCACCGGCATTCTTCTTGCTGCCAGGAAAATGCTGTTCCGCGTCCTTCGGCGCCTTTCGCAAAAGACAGCAAGCCATTTTGACGATCTTCTGCTGGCTGGCCTGGAAGGCCCTTCCATACTGCTGATCCTGACCCTTGCCCTATACGTTGGTATACGTCTGTCCGGCCTTCCCGAAGCTTATACCAAATACGTGCTCAAGGGTATGTACCTGTCGCTGGTCTTGACCGCGACCATGGGGTTCGCGAACGTGAGCGGAAGGTCGATCGCGTACTTCATGAAGAAGGTGGACCTCCCGATCTCGGTAACCGGCCTGCTGCATGCAGTAACGAAAGGCGTGGTTTACGCGGTCGGGATCCTGGTCATGTTGAATGCCGTGGGGGTTTCTATCGCCCCGATCATCACGGCTCTCGGTGTCGGCGGTCTTGCCATGGCGCTGGCGCTCCAGGACACCCTGTCTAATCTGTTCGCCGGTATCCATATACTCGCGGAGCATACCATCCGCGTCGGGGACTTCATCCGGCTGGAGACGGGGCAGGAAGGGTACGTAGAGGATATCAGCTGGCGGACCACGAGGATCCGCATGCTGCCGAACAATATGGTCATAGTTCCGAACAGTAAGCTGGCGCAGAGCGTTGTCGTGAACTACCACTTGCCGGACCCGACGCTCTCGTTCCAGCTGAAGGTGAGTGTGAGCTATGAGGCGGACCCTGATACGGTGGAGCGGGTGCTGCTGGAAGAAGCTGCGAAAGCTGCGAAGGAGGTTCCCGGTCTCCTGAGCGATCCCGCCCCCACGGTAAGGTTCCTGCCCGGACCGGGATCTTCTTCCCTCGATTTCAGCCTCAATTGCAGGGTCCGTGAGTACCTGGATCAGTACCTGGCACAACATGAACTGAACAAACGGATCATCAGGCGGTTCAAACAGGAAGGCATCGAAATCCCATTCCCCACGACCACCGTCTACGTAAGGAACGAACAGCACGAAAGACCTGCGAAATAACGAAATCCCCCGGGCTTTCCGTTTGACAAAGGCCTGCGCACTAGATTAATATCACGTGGATCGGAGAGGAGCATTCATGCAGACCATAGCTTCATTAAAAGAAGGGGATTGGGTCGAAGAGGTGTACCTGGTCACGTCCAAGCAGGTATCCACGGCCAAGAACGGGGTCACCTATCTGTCCCTCAAGCTTTCGGACAAGACGGGGGAGGTTGACGGGAAGCTCTGGGACAATGCCGATGAAGTGGCAGGCAGGTTCGAACGAGAGGATTTTGTGCGTGTCAAGGGAATGGCCGCGAACTACCAGGGGACCATGCAGATCAAAATGAAGACGCTGGAAAAGGTCGATGATGCGAAAATCGATCTCGCCAATTTTCTGCAGACCTCGCCCCGCAATATCGATGAGATGTTGAAGGAGCTGAGAGGGGTCATCGCCGGCTTTCAGAACGCCTATCTGAAGCAGCTGGTGAACTCGTTCCTGAACGACAAGGCTTTCGTAGAGACCTTGAAGCGCACGCCCGCGGCAAAAACGCTCCATCATAACTATATCGGAGGCCTGCTGGAGCATGTGGTGGAGCTGATCGCGCTTGCCCGCGACGTTGGATCTCATTTCCCGGGCGTGAACAGGGACCTGTTGAGTGCCGGAGCTTTTCTGCACGATATCGGCAAGGTCCGGGAACTTTCGGTCAGAAAATCGATCGAGTATACGACCGAGGGCAAGTTGCTCGGCCATATTTCGCTTGGATATGAAATGGTCGCGGACAAGATCAGGGGCATAGCGGGGTTCCCCGAAGAACTGGCCATGCTGATCAAGCACATCATGCTGTCGCATCACGGAGAATACGAGTTCGGATCTCCGAAGCGACCCAAGATCCAGGAAGCGCTGATCGTCAACTATCTGGATGATCTCTCCGCAAAGATCAATAATTTTCAGGCGACTCTCAAGAAGGAGAATATTGCTGAAGGAGAATGGACGAGCTTCAGTAAAATGCATGAACGTTACCTGTATCGCCAGGCTTCTTATCCTTCCGCCGACATGACCCCGGCCGAAGGACCGGAAGCTGCGGATAAAGGCAGCCTCAAAAAAGCGCCGGCCGGTCCGGGAAAAGACGCGTCCGGGAAGCTGCCGCTGGATATATGATTCCAGCAAATCCTAAATACTAACTTCGAAATCCGAAACGCGTCAAGGTCAAATAGTTACCAGCTTCGGATTTCGCCATTGAGGTTCTTATGCGAAGTGTTTTCCGCAGCCTCACTGAAGGGCTGTCAAAGACCAGGAAGAACATATCGGAAAAGCTTGGCTCGCTGGTCCTGGGCGAGAAGATCGACGAGAGCTTTCTTGACGAACTCGAGGAAGCTCTTATCGCGTCCGACGTCGGCATGGAGACGACCACGCTGGTGCTGAAGGACCTCAAGGAGCGTTTTAAACGCAAGGAACTGTCGACGGCAGACCAGGTCCGGACCCGCCTGAAGGAGCTCCTGTTCGAGATCCTTTCTGCCCGGTCCGCGGAGTTTTTGGCGGCCGCGGCTCCCGCGGTCGTGCTCGTCGTCGGCGTTAATGGAACCGGCAAGACCACGACCATCGGGAAGCTGGCGTACCGGCTTCAAGCCCAGGGGAAAAAGGTCATGCTGGCCGCGGGCGATACTTTTCGCGCGGCCGCATCGGAACAGCTGACCGTGTGGGGAGAACGGGCGGGTATTCCGGTCATCAAGCACCAGGAAGGAGCGGATCCTGCCGCCGTGGTCTTCGATGCCGTCGTTGCCGCCAGGGCACGGGCAGTCGATGTATTGCTCGTTGATACAGCCGGAAGGCTTCATACCAAATCGAATCTGATGGAAGAACTGAAAAAGGTGAAACGGGTCCTGGCGCGTGAGCTTCCCGGAGCTCCGCACGAAACGCTTCTCGTGCTGGACGGCAATACGGGCCAGAATTCGCTGGTACAGGCAAAAATGTTCCATGAAGCGGTCGGCGTGACCGGTATTGTTCTTACTAAACTGGATGGGACCTCGAAGGGCGGCATTGTGTTCGCGATCGATAAGGAGCTTCCGATCCCCGTCAAATTCATAGGTATCGGTGAAGCGATCGAGGACCTGAGAGAGTTCCAGCCCCGCGAATTCGTCGATGCTCTTTTTTAGGTCGACGAC
>MHEA01000121.1:6383-7889 GCA_001805085.1 Nitrospirae bacterium GWC2_57_9 | reverse complement strand
GCATCAAGGGTAATGATGACCCGGCCTATATCAGCGAACTTGCCGAGTATGTCGATTTGAAGATGAAGGAAGTGCAAAGCGGTACAGGTACGGCGGACCCCCTTCGCGTTGCCATCCTGACGGCCCTTACCATTGCCGATGAGCTGTATCGGGTGCGGGAGCAGCATGCAGCCCTTGGAAAATCAGCGGGCCAGGGGATCGAGAGCCTGCTCGACGTTACCAGCGAGGTAAAAGCGCATCAAAACGGCCCATGAAAGGATCTTTTTAGGGTATCTGAGACCAACGTTCCTTTATAACTCTTTGTAATTAACTTGATTTTTTATTCCCTCGTCGTCGCCCCCGTTTTTTTCTCCTTGCCATTTTCCGATGATTCTGGTATATAATCATATAGAAAAAACAATGTTTCCCCTGCTTTGCTCGTGATTGATATAACTTGTTCCTCGTGAAAAAAAATTAATGGGAGCTGTCCCCGGGAAAGGGTGTGCATGCCCAGATAAGACTGGGAAGCCTAAACTTTCCGCAATAGCGCCCACCTGGTTACGACCAGGAATCAAGTTTATCCACACGGCAATAGCGGGGGATTTTTTAAGCATACCTATCTTTAAATAACAGGATTCATACGTAAAATGCATATACAAAGAGCGCATGACCGAAAGGAGCGGCAAGTAGGGAGGGCTCCAGGCGCTTGTGATAGTGTTAATGTAACAGCGGGATAGACTGAGGAAAAAACATCTCTGAGCAGGAGCGCTTTTCACCTTCTCAGTTCCGCACAAAGATTGATCAGGCAGCAGGGTAACAACGCAGAAAATGGGAATATTCTTTCATAGATATATTGAACGAAGAGGAACGCCGAGGCTTGTTCCATGCAGTCCGGGCATCCGTAACGGATGCCTGTTCCTGCCCGAAAGCCCGCAACTTTCCGGTTCGCCTGGACCTATTCCCAGTCCGTTGTTCTGATCCCGCCGTCCGCAATCTTGTCATTCACTATCCGGCCTTTCTATGCCTGCCTTCCTGAAGCATTACGTTGGCCCTCAGCAAACTGAATAGACCGCAGCAGGAACTGTCTTCTGGTCCCTCTGAAGCCCCGCTGGCCTGGAGAATGAGGCCCCGGGACCTTTCCGATTTCGTCGGACAGACTCATGTCCTGGGACAGGGGAAACTATTGCGCAGGGCGATAGAGGCCGATCGCTTCATGTCGCTTATCCTCTACGGACCGCCCGGCTCGGGCAAGACCGCGCTCGCGCACCTGATCGCCGAACGCAGCCGCGCTCATTTCGTCCCCTTGAACGCCGTCACTGCCGGGGTTGCCGATATCCGGAAAGCGTCACAGGAGGCGGTTCGCGAGCAGGGGAGCGGGAAAAGGACCATTCTCTTCATCGACGAGATACACCGGTTTACCCGCGTACAGCAGGATGCGCTTCTGCCTGATGTGGAGCGCGGAGTCATAACGTTGATCGGCGCGTCCACGTCCAATCCCTTTTTCGCCATCATCCCCGCGTTGTCGTC
>MHEA01000121.1:1036-6153 GCA_001805085.1 Nitrospirae bacterium GWC2_57_9 | reverse complement strand
AGAAAGCGCTCGTGTACGATGAGGACGAGCACTATGACACTATCTCCGCCTTCATCAAGAGCATGCGCGGGAGCGATCCTGATGCCGCTGTTTATTGGATGGCGAAGATGATCTATGCCGGAGAAGACCCGTTGTTCATTGCGCGCCGGATCCTGATCGCGGCAAGCGAAGACGTAGGGAATGCCGATCCCCGGGCCATGATGGTCGCTACCGCCGCGTATCAGGCTGTGGAGCGTATCGGCATGCCGGAGGGATCGCTGTCGCTGGCTCAGGCTGCCCTGTATGTTGCATCGGCGCCGAAAAGCAATGCTTCCTGTCTTGCTATCAAAGCGGCGATGAGGGACATCGAGGAGCGGGGCGTTATGGCGGTGCCCGACCACCTGAAGGACGCCCATTACAAGGGCGCAGCCCGGATGGGCAGGGGCAAAGGGTACAAATATCCACATGATTATCCGGGCCATTACACGGCCCAGGCATACCTCCCGCAGAAGCGGGAATATTACCGGCCCACGGAGCAGGGTGAGGAGAAACGCATCAAGGAACGCCTTGCCGGGCTGAAGAAGGGGCACCAGGAGGAAAAGCAATGATCGAGTATATTGTACTGTTGATCGCCGGCTTTGCCGGCGGATTCGGTCTGGGCCTGCTGATCAAGGGAAGGGTCGCGGCAGGCAAGATCAAGGGCGCAGAGGAAGAGGCAGCGAGGATCGTAGCGAACGCCGAGCGCGAAGCGGAGACCAAGCGCAAAGAGGCCGTACTCGAGGTCAAGGACAAGCTCTACCAGGCGAGGGCCGACTTCGAAAAAGAGAACCGCGAGAAGCGGCAGGAACTCCAGAACCAGGAACGGAGACTCGCGCAGAAGGAAGAGAACCTCGAGAAGAAGGTTGACCTGGTAGAAAAGCGCGAATCTGATGTGGTCAAGCGCGAGCGTGAACTCACGGGCCGCGAAAAGGCCGCCGTCGAGAAAGAGGAGCGCTTCGAAAAGGGCCTGCGCGAACAGCGTCAGATGCTTGAAAAGATCGCGAACATGACAGCAGAAGAGGCCAAGAAGCAGCTTATGGTAACCATGGAGGACGAGGCCAAGTTCGAGGCTGCCAAGTCCATTAAACGGATCGAGGATGAGGCCAAGGAAGAGGCGGACAAGAAGTCGAAGAACATCATCAGCCTGGCGATCCAGCGCTATGCAAGCGATTATGTGGCCGAGGCGACGGTTTCGGTGGTAAATCTGCCCAATGACGAGATGAAGGGCAGGATCATCGGAAGGGAAGGAAGGAACATCCGGGCGCTCGAGGCGGCGACCGGCATCGATCTCATCATCGACGATACCCCGGAAGCGGTAATCCTGTCATGCTATGACCCTCTCAGGAGGGAGATCGCAAGGCTGACCATCGAGCGATTGATGCAGGACGGGCGTATTCATCCCGCCCGGATCGAGGAGATCGCCGACAAGGTCCGGAAGGAACTGGATATCGCCATGAAGGACGAGGGCGAGAAGGCGGCTTTCGACCTGGGCATCCATAACATCCATCCCGAGATCATCAAGCTCATCGGCAGGCTCAAATACCGTACCAGTTATGGACAGAACGTGCTCATGCATTCGCGCGAGGTAGCTTACTTCGCGGGCATCATGGCAGCCGAATGCGGCGTGGACCAGAAGCTCGCCCGGCGGGCCGGCCTGCTCCATGACCTCGGCAAGGCCATCGACCACGAAGTGGAAGGGACCCACCCGCAGATCGGCGGGGATCTCGCCAAGAAGTACGGCGAGTCTGCCAAAGTGATCAACGCCATCCTGACCCACCACGGCGACGGCGAGCCGACATCCGTGGAAGCAGTGCTGGTCGCCGCCGCGGACGCACTGTCGGCGGGCAGGCCCGGCGTGCGGCGTGAAACGCTCGAAAGCTATCTGAAGCGGCTGGAACAGCTCGAGTCCACGGCGAATTCCTTTAAAGGGGTGGAGAAATCCTATGCCATCCAGGCGGGCCGCGAAATCCGCATCATCGTCAAACCCGAAGACCTTTCCGATGCTCACTCTGCGCAGCTGTCCCGGGACATCGCAAAGAAGATCGAGCAGGAATTGTCCTATCCAGGCCAGATCAAGGTGACGGTGGTACGTGAAAGCAGGTACGTGGAATACGCAAAGTAAGACAAGCACGAATGAATAAGCACTAAATCCTAAACAAATTCGAAATTCAAAATGAGGAACGAGAAACTTCAATTTTGAAATTGGATTTGTCATTTAGGATTTAGAATTTCGAGATTCGGATTTGAAGTCAAGGGGGTTCATTGAGGGTTCTTTTCATCGGCGATATCATCGGGGAACCGGGCAGAAAAATGGTGCGTGCCAGGATGCGGGAGCTCACGGACCGCCATCAGCCGGACCTCGTGATCGCCAACGGGGAGAATGCGGCAGGAGGGTTCGGGATCACGTCCGAGATCGCCGAGGAACTTTTCTCTCTGGGGATCGATGTACTTACTTCCGGGAACCACGTCTGGGACAAGAAAGAGATCGAGCCCTATCTGAACAAACAGGACCGGTTGATCCGGCCGGCCAATTACCCGGAAGGGAATCCGGGCTATGGCAGTGTCGTGGTTTCGACCAGTGCGGGCAAGGCCGCGGTTCTGAACCTCGAAGGCAGGGTCTTCATGTCCAACCTGCAGGACCCCTTCCGCGTCGGAGAACGGGAGATAGAGAAACTTAAAAAAGAAACGCCTGTCGTCATTATTGATTTTCACGCGGAAGCCACGTCAGAGAAGGTGGCCCTTGCCTGGTACCTCGATGGCAAGGCCAGCGCGGTGATCGGCACCCATACCCATGTGCAGACGGCGGACGAGCGGGTGTTGCCCTCCGGTACGGCGTTTATCACCGATGCCGGAATGACCGGTCCCAGCGATTCAGTGATAGGGGTGAAGAAGGAACAGGCCATCGGACGGTTCCTGTATCAGACCCCGCACCGGTTCGAACTCCCTAAAGGCCCGACCCATCTGAACGCCGTGGTTCTTGATATCGACGCCAAAACCGGGAAAGCAAACGGGATCGAGAGAGTATATATCAAATCCTAAATTCCAAATCCCAAATAAGGGACCAAATTAAAAAATTCAATGACCGAAGCGTTTGAGAATTGCTGTTTGGTGCTTGGAGTTTATTTGGGATTGGGCGCCGCTTGTAATTTGGTGCTTGCCTGATGAAGAGTCACATCCTCACCGTTACGCAGTTCACATCCAGAGTCAAGAGCCTTCTTGAAAACAGCTTTCCCGATGTATGGGTGGAAGGAGAGGTCTCCAATCTCTCCACCCCCCAGTCCGGCCATGCCTACTTTACCCTGAAGGACGAGCAGAGCCAGGTGCGAGCAGTCCTGTTCCGGTCTTCCCACCGATTCCTCAAATTCACGCTTGAGCAGGGCATGCACTTGATCTGCAGGGGCCGGGTAGGCCTGTACGAACCGCGGGGAGAATATCAGCTTATCCTCGAATATATGGAGCCGAAGGGGGTGGGGGCCCTTCAGCGCGCTTTTGAACAGCTGAAGGCGAAACTCGAGGCCGAAGGCCTCTTTGCTCCTGATCACAAAAAGAAGCTGCCCCTGCTGCCCCGCCGCATTGCTATCATCACATCACCGACCGGTGCCGCCATCCGCGACATGCTCCGCGTGATCAAGCGGCGCCATCCCCGGATGCACATACTTGTCTACCCGGTCCCGGTCCAGGGCGCCGATGCTGCACCCGCGCTGGTCGAAGGGATCCGCCATTTCAACCGGGAAGGTCGTGCAGATGTAATGATCGTAGGACGGGGCGGGGGGTCCCTCGAAGACCTGTGGGCCTTTAATGAGGAAACCGTGGCCCGTGCGATCTTCGAATCCCGGATCCCGGTCATCTCCGCTGTCGGCCACGAAACGGACTATACGATCGCTGATTTCGTGTCCGATGTTCGCGCCCCGACGCCGTCCGCGGCTGCAGAGATCGTCGTGCAGACCGAGGAAAGTTTTTGCGAGTTGATAACCTCGCTGGACCAGGGCCTCATAAGAAGCATGCGTCAGAAACTTGAGCGGGCACGATCTTCATCGCGGGAATTGAATCGCCTGCTCATCGATCCCCGCCGTTTGCTGGAGCGCCATGCACTGCGCGTTGATGAATTGAGCGGGCGGCTTGCAACCGGCCTGAGACACCAGGTACGGAGGGACCGGGCGCATCTCAGCGCTTTGACCGCTGCAATCGCCCATTTGAACCCGTTGGGCATCCTTTCACGCGGCTACAGCATTACAAAAAAACTTCCCGCCGAGACCCTTCTGAAAAACGCCTCTCACGTTGCAGCCGGCGATATGATCAGGACCGTACTGCACCAAGGGGCGGTGCTATCGAAGGTGGAAAAGATCGAGCCGTGACAGAGATCGGCGAACCGCAGCTTGCCGGGGCGGTACCTCCCGAAATAGTTACCTGACAGCATGGGATAATGAGCGAATTCAGCGCAATCCCGGATAGGACGCTGCAACAACTCTTTTGACTCTTCGTTTTTCTTGTGCTATTCTTTTTCTAATGCAAAAGGATGCAAAACATGATGAACCGCACCTGTCCGCCGAGATCCAGGACGTGATGAAGAACCTGATCTCCGCGATCAGGATCGTCAAGATCTACCCGCCGAACAATCCCATCTACTCTCAGTCGATCAAAAAGGCCTTCGAAGGGTTGGCGCATTTCCTGTCCGTGGACGCCGAATATCATGCAGGTGTCCAAAAAACCTATTTTACCTTTTACCATACGCCTGTTGCCAAGGATGCCCAGGTAAACAGGTCGATCGCGCAGGACCTGTTTGCCAAGGGGATACGAGAGATCGTTTTCAGCCCGGAACTCGCTGAAAGCGAGCTTCAGGAGCTTTGCCGGACCCTGGCGCTGTCAACGGAAGAACTGGCCATGAAGAACGGTATTTCCTCGATTCTCTGGGAAAAGGGAGTAACGCACATCAAGGTGACCGAATCCGGGCTGGATGAAGTCATTGCTGCCGATGCAGAAGAAGGCGGGCGGGCGGGTGACAACAAAACGCCGGCTGAAGGAGTGGATGCGGCTGCGAACAAGCAGTTCGCTTCGTCAGGAAAGACGCTGCTGCTGGGAGACGTGAAGACCGATCCGGG
>MHEA01000121.1:0-1017 GCA_001805085.1 Nitrospirae bacterium GWC2_57_9 | reverse complement strand
CGTTGAAGACCGGCTTTTTACGCTTTACCAGCAGGCGGGAAAGAAAATACAGAAGGATCACGCACAGGAGAGCGAGGAGTTGTTCCGTGGGTTGGCAAGGTCCGTTCTTTCCCTCGAGCCGCAGCATCGCGATTCATTGGTTGTCGGCAAGCTGTATGGTGAACTGGACGCGGACGAGGCAGGCGGCGCTGAGGCCGATCAGCAGCTTCCCACCAGGCTGCATGAACTGCGTACCGGGCGGTTTTCAAAAGCCTGGTCCATCGAACACGTGGCGAGCCTGCTGAAACGGTCAGCGTCGAAGAAGAACGCGGCTGCAGCGCCGCAGCCGGGCGCGGCCGGGCTGCAGGTGGTGCCGCTGAACAGGGACCTGGTCGAGATCGCCCGGGATCTCAAGAACGATACCCCGGAAGAAGCGGAAGCGCTGCATGCCATCAGCAGCGCGGGGATGGAGTCGGATATTATTGAAGCTGCTGTGCGAACTTTGATCTCGCTCATTCCTCTGGTCAGGCACCCGTTATCGGGGGACGCAAAAGAGAAGGACCTCAACCTGTTCTCCGGGGTCATCCACCAACTCGAGGACATTCTCAGCTATCTCCTCATGAGGAATAATTACCACCTGGCGACGACCATCATCAACGCGCTTCACATGCCCGTGGACCAGGAATTCAAGCCCCGCATGCAGGAGGCTCTGAGAAAAACAGCGACGAAGCCGATCATCAAGTCAACGATCACGGATATGAGAAGGCATGTCAAGAGTTCCGCCGAGTACCAGGCGGCCTATTCCTATTTATCCAGTCTCGACCAGAAAGCGACGGAAGCGCTTCTGGAACTGCTCGCCGAAGAAAAAGACCGAGAGGCGCGCATATTCCTTCTCGATCTGATGAAGGACTTCGGCAAAAACCAGATTGCTTTGCTCGGGGAGCATCTCGACGACGACCGGTGGTATGTGGTCAGGAACATTGTCAGCATTCTTGCGGAAAACAGATCTGACCAGGCGATCGCTCTTCTCCGGAAAGC
>MHEA01000120.1:9528-13948 GCA_001805085.1 Nitrospirae bacterium GWC2_57_9 | reverse complement strand
ATGAATTATGAGTCAACGATAAATTCTAGGATTCAGTTGGGTAACATTTAATTTGAGTCAATTCGCGTACGGCTGCCATTCTTGTCATTCATCGCTATTCGTGCTATTCTCCCGCTGGTTGTCTTTTTCTTTGGTGAAGGATCTCGGGATAATGCAGGGAGGTCGCGAAATTGAGCAGCGCGGAACAAGCAGTGGCCTGTTTCAGGCAAGGCTTCAGCTGAGCCCAGGCAGTGCTGTCCACCTACGGCACACGGTCCGGTCTGGACCGGGAAACGGGTCTTAAGGTAGCGGGGGCCTTTGGCGCGGGCATGGCAAGGATGGGCGAGACCTGCGGCGCTGTAACGGGAGCGTTCATGGTGATCGGCCTCAAGCACGGCAAAACGAGAGCCGGTGATGATGGCGCGCGGGAACTGACCTATGAACTGGCGAACGAGGTAGTGACGCGATTCAAGGCCAGGAACGGGACGGTCCTGTGCAAGGAGTTGCTCGGCCACGACCTCAGTACCGAAGACGGGAGGGCCGCGGTTGCGGAGAAGAACCTCTTCGTCACGCTCTGCCCCCGGTTCGTGCAGGACGCCGGAGAGATCCTGGAACAGGTGGTCGGGGAAGACGCCGGATAAAGTCGCTGTAGAATTTGGAGACAGGACCCTTCAATGCGAGGGTATATCTTTCTTCAATCACTTCTCAGTCATCGAGACGACCGCTTTCAACAGAAGCAGCACCCAGGGGGTTCCATGGAGGACCAGGTCGAACCAGTCAATGGGGCGGACCAACTGGCCCCGGAACAGCATCTGGAGCTTCTCCCAGATATGGGGCGGCGCGAAGGGAGCGAGCCCCAGGGTCAGGCAGGCCAGGATCAGCATCCCCCAGGACATTTTCGATATGAATTCCATTGGATTCCTCCTCATTCCGTCGGGATCAAGCGTTTCACTCTAAGCCGTCACGAAGGCCGCGCGACCCGAATGTAAAAAGTGGTGTTCGATTCTAAAGCTGTTCTGATATACTTTTTACCATAATTCCGCTTTTCAGAGGTAGGAATATTTTCATCCCTTGCGGAAAAGCGTATCGGACATACAGGAGGCTGACTGGTGAGCTTTGTTCTGACCAAGATCGTTCTATATCTCATCGTACCGCCTGCAAGCCTGCTTATCCTCATGGCGTTCGGCTTCCTGATCGTCCGGTTCAGGCCTTTTTCCGGGAGATTGCTTATCGCCGCCGGCTTTGTCTCCCTCTATCTCCTCAGCATAAACCCGGTTTCGGACGCGCTGATCGGAAGCCTGGAAACGCGGATACCGCCCCTGAAGGATGAGAAGGTGCGTGCTGATGCCATTGTGGTGCTGGGAGGGGGCGTGAGCGATCTTTCCTGGGCCGGCCTGCGCCCGGAGCCGTCCAGTCCCGCTCTCGGACGGCTGGTAAAGGGCATCGTTCTCCACCGCTCGCTTCGTCTGCCCCTGGTCCTGGTCGGCGGCAACGGCGACCCCTCGCGCGTGGTGACAGCTGATGCGAACGCCATGGAGGCCGCAGCTCTCGACCTGGGCGTGCGTCCCAAAGACCTGCTCCTCGAGAACAAGTCCCGCAACACGCTGGAAGGCGCGAAAACCCTTGGCGAGGTCATCAGGGGGAGGCGCATAATCCTGGTGACCGCGGCCTACCACATGGAACGATCGGCCGGCATGTTCCGAAAACAGGGTTTCGAGGTCATTCCCGCGCCCACAGCGTATCTGAAGGAAAAGCGGAATATCACCTGGTATTCCCTGATCCCCCAGGCACGCAGCCTGTATGTTTCCTCGGCTGCCTGCTCGGAATACATCAGCCTCGCCTTTTACCGCCTTATCAAGGCGCTCTGATATCCCCCTGCCTCCGAACTTTTCCTTGACAGCCGCCATTCTTTTGCTATAATTAGTTTAACATTGAACTATTAAGCATTAAGCAAATAGGTGCTCAATGATCAGAAACAGTTATAAGGGCAGCCGGGAAGAAGCAGCTGCATTGAATGCCTATGTGAAGCTGATGCGGGCGGCTGAATCGGTCTCCTCGGCAATACACGGGCATCTGTCGCAGGCGGGTCTTACGGTCAGCCAGTTCGGCGTCCTGGAGGCTTTGTATCACCTCGGGCCCCTGAGCCAGGCGGAGCTTGCCAGGAAGATCCTCAAAAGCACCGGGAATATCACGATGGTGATCGATAACCTGGAAAAGAGGGGGCTGGTCAAGCGGGAGCGGGACACCCAGGACCGCAGGTATTATTCAGTCGGGCTGACAGCGGACGGGAAAAAAGTGATCGCCGGCATTTTCCCGAAACATGCCGGGAAGATCGTAAAAGGCATGAACGTACTGTCCCGGACGGAGCAGGCGACGCTGGGCGATCTCTGCAGGAAACTCGGGATGGGCGTAAAGCAAGATAAGAAAGGAGCGGACGATGAGTAAGAACCTTCCCCTCATGGTCGAGTTGGAGCCGGGCACCTATTACTGGTGTTCCTGCGGCATGTCGAAGACCGGGCCGTTCTGCGACGGTACCCATAAGGGAACGAATTTCGGACCGGTGGAGTTTCTGGTCACTGCAAAAAAGAAGGCCGGCCTATGCCGGTGTCAACGGAGCAAATCGCCGCCTTTTTGCGACGGGACTCATGCAGGAGTCGATTAATATTCAGACATTATCATCCAAGGAGGTCGCCATGTTTAAAAAACTGCTTCATACCAATGATGATGCAGCCCTCTTGATCCTCAGAGTGGTGCTCGGTGTCGTCTTCGTTGCCCATGGACTGCCCAAGCTGACGGGTTTTTCAGGGACCATGGAGATGTTTACCACAAACCTCGGCATTCCGGCTGTTTTTGCATTCCTGGCCATCATGGCCGAAGGGCTTGGGTCTTTCGGACTGATCGCCGGACTTCTGACCCGCGTCGCTGCCTTCGGTATTGCCGTGAACATGCTCGTTGCCGTTTACCTTATGCATTGGCAGCACGGGTTCTTCATGAACTGGTTCGGAAACCAGAAGGGCGAAGGGTATGAGTACCATCTTCTGGTCATAGCCATCGCAGCAGCTCTCATGATCAGGGGCGGCGGCAAATGGTCGGCTGACGGAGTGCTCGCGAAAAAAGTGTAACACGCGCGCTAACCAGGCGGGCATTGCAGCAGCTACGGGGTCACTACGGGGGTGATCCCGGTTTTTTTTCAAGAAGGCGAGAGCCGGGAATCGACAGGAACGGGCGCGCAGTCATAGATGGGTGCAAGACCCGGCTTCCTGCTTTCGCATTAATTCAGAATGCGGCTGCTTTAGGAAGTCTGGCATGCCGCAGAAGGGACAAGGAGGTAGAGCCATGGAAAAAAGCAGAGACGTTATCCTGGTTACCGGAGCAACCGGAAAGCAGGGCGGCGCAGTGGCGAGGCGTCTGCTGGAAGGAGGATATAAGGTCAGGGCAATGACGCGAAAGCCGGACAGCGAAAGCACGGGGATATTGAAGTCTCTCGGAGCGGATATCGTATACGGCGACTACGACGAGCCGAAGTCCCTGGAGAGCGCGCTCGATGCGGTCTGGGGCGTCTTCGCGGTCCAGAATACCTGGGAGGCCGGCGTGGTCCGCGAGGAAGAGCAGGGGAAGCGGTTCGCCGAGCTTGCCAGAAACAAGGGCATTTACCACTTTGTCTACACTTCCGTGGGATCGGCCCCTTTGAAGACCGGAATTCCGCATTTCGAGAATAAGGCGAGGATCGAAGACAGGGTCCGCTCCCTGAAGTTCCCGTCCTATGCCATTCTGCGGCCGGTCTTCTTCATGGAGAACTTCCTGTCTCCCTCGATGCTGCCGGGATTATTGCAGGGAAAGCTTCAGATCGGGCTCAGGCCGGAAACCAGGCTGCAGATGATCGCCGTGGAGGACATCGGCAAGTTCGGGCTGATGCTGTTCGAGCACCACGAGAACCTGAACGGAGCCGAGATCGATATTGCCGGCGACGAACATACCATGCCGGAATCAGCTTCTATCCTCGGCCGTGCCCTGGGCAGGAAGATCGAGTTTGCAGAAGTGCCGAAGGAAGATGTCCGGAAATTCAGCGAGGATTACGCCGTCATGCTGGAGTGGTTCGACCGGGCCGGCTACCGCGTGAATATCCCCGATCTCGGGAAAAAATACGGCATCCCGTTTACCCCGCTCGATGCATGGGCACGAAAGGTGGATTGGGCGGTAAAACGGGCAGCCTGATGCCGCCACGGTGTGATTGCGATCCCGAACAGGAATCGACGCGCCTGAAGGCGACCTCGAAGGGAGGTCGCCTTTCTTATTTCTTCTATTCCGTGCTGAGCCGTATTGGAACCGTCAGCACTTTGCTGTAAATTTGCTTTTACAAGATGTCTTCTTTTTGCTAGACTACCCCCGCTGGTTTCCGCTTTACGATTCCCACGAGCCAACCAGGAATAGAATCTAAGGA
>MHEA01000120.1:3698-9325 GCA_001805085.1 Nitrospirae bacterium GWC2_57_9 | reverse complement strand
AAGCCCGGCAAACATCTGCTGGAACTGCAGCATAGCCCCTATTACTCTCAGGCCGAGTCGAAATATTCCTTCACGATTCCGTCAAATGCCCGGCGTATTTTTCTGCGCATCGCTTCGCCGGACAACTATTTCAAAGACCTTAACTCCTTCCCGGCAAACCCGACCTATTCCATGGTTCTCCTGGAATCCCCGGCAGGAAAGTCGAGGGAAGCAGACTCGTACCCCTGGCAGAGGCATGACTTTTACGCTGCTTTCATCCAGGAATCCGCGGCGTTGGAGGAGATCAAGGAGTGCCGGTATCTTGAGCAGGAACCTGCGCAGCGCTGATAACACCGGAGGACATATGAAGATTTTCCTATTCCCCACGATCGTGCTGTTGCTCCTGGCAAGCGGCTGTACCAGAAGGAATGCCTATGACGCTCTGCGAATTCAGCAGGAAATGAGCTGTCAGCAGCAGGGAGTCGACAGGGATGACTGCGCAAGAAGGCACGGCATGAGCTATGACGAGTATCAAAAACAGCTGCAAGAGCGGGAAAAGAACAAACAGCAGCAGTGAGGGCTGGATGCGCGTCCCTTGTTCATGCAAACAAAAAAGCCGCTGAATTTCTTCAGCGGCTTTTTTGTTTGCCGATTATGCATGAACGGCAGGAGCGTATTTGGATACTCCTACGAATCCATCTTATCCCTGTTCTTCGGCCTTTTGCCTGCCTCGAGGATCTTTTTCCTCAGCCGAATGGATTGCGGCGTTACTTCCACGAGCTCGTCTTCCTTGATGAACTCCAGCGACTGCTCAAGTGACAGCTGGCGATGGGGGACGAGCCGAAGCGCTTCATCAGCGCCGGAAGCGCGCATGTTCGTGAGCTTCTTTTCCTTGATCACGTTCACGTCCATGTCGTTCTCGCGTGAATTCTCCCCCACGATCATGCCTTCGTAGACCGGAGTGGTCTCGCCGATGAAGAGCTCGCCGCGGGGCTGGATGTGGTAGAGCGCGTAGGTAGTGGTCTTGCCCGCGCGGTCCGCCACCAGCGCGCCGGTGCTCCGTTTGGCGATCGCTCCTTGCCAGGGCTCGTACCCGTCGAAGAGGTGGTTCAGCAGGCCGGTGCCGCGCGTGTCGGTCAAAAATTCCGACCGGAAGCCGATGAGACCGCGCGCCGGGATGCGGAACTCGAGACGGACGCGGCCATGTCCGTTGTTCGCCATTTTGGTCATGCGGCCTTTGCGGGTCCCGAGCTTCTGGGTCACCACGCCGATGAATTCGTCGGGGCAGTCGATGACCAGGTTTTCCATGGGTTCGAACGTCTTGCCGTCGCGTATCTTGGTTATGGTCTCGGGCTGGGACACGGAAAGCTCGTACCCTTCGCGACGCATCATCTCGATGAGGATGGCAAGCTGCAGTTCGCCGCGTCCCAGGACCTTGAAGCTGTCCGTGGCATCTCCCTTCTCAACTTTGATCGCAACATTGTAGAGAAGCTCTTTTTCGAGCCGCTCTTTCAAATGGCGCGAGGTGACGAACTTGCCCTCTTTGCCCGCGAAAGGGGAATTATTGATCGAGAAGAGCATCGAGATCGTGGGCTCGTCCACGGCAATGCGCGGCAGGGGCTTGGGGTTGTCGGGATCGGTGATGGTGTCGCCGATGTTCACGCCCTCGATGCCGGCCAGGGCCACAATGTCGCCGACGGTGGCGCTCGGTGTGTCCACCCGTTTCAGGCCCTCGAATGCGAAGAGCGAGGTGATCTTGGTCTTCACGACATCGCCGCTCTGGGTGACCACGCCGATGGGCGCGCCCACCTTCGCGGTGCCGGCGAAAATCTTGCCGATAGCCAGGCGTCCGACATAATCGTTGTAAATGATGTTCATGACCAGGAGCTGGAGCGGAGCGGCCTCGTCGCCTTCTGCCTGCCGTACGGTATTCACGATCAAGTCAAAGAGCGGCTTGAGGTTCGTGGCTTCGTCTTCCATCTTCAGCTTTGCGACTCCGTCCCGGGCGTTCGTGTAGACAATGGGGAAGTCGAGCTGCTCGTCGTTCGCGTCGAGGTCGATGAACAGATCATAGACCTCGTTCACCACCTCGGCGATGCGCGCGTCGGGCCGGTCGATCTTGTTGATCACGAGGATGGGCGGCAGTCCCAATTCCAGCGCCTTCTTCAGCACGAAGCGGGTCTGGGGCAGGGGGCCTTCGGAGGCGTCCACGAGCAGCAGCACGCCGTCCACCATCTTGAGGGTACGCTCCACCTCGCCGCCGAAGTCCGCGTGGCCCGGGGTGTCCACGATATTGATCTTGACGCCGTTGTAGTGCAGGGACGTGTTTTTGGCCATGATCGTGATCCCGCGTTCACGCTCGAGGTCGATGTTGTCCATGACCCGCTCCTGGATCCGCTCGTTGTCCCGGAAGGTACCGCTCTGGCGGAGGAGGGTGTCCACGAGGGTGGTCTTGCCATGGTCGACGTGGGCGATAATGGCGATGTTCCGGAGGTCGGTTCTTTTGATCATGAAAGTATCCTTAGAAAGAAAAATGCGGTAGCCGGTTTCAGCGGCGCCCGGTCGAACATTGCAGAGCTGGGCTTTATACCACGCGGTTGCATAAAATGTCAATGAAATAATAGTCATATCTGAACAGGAAAACGCCGCCCCGGCCGTTGAAATGCGCATCATTTTATGAAATACTCATCATAGTACCCTGATTTTTTTCGACAGAGAAGGGATGATAGATATGCAGCGATCGGGAAGATCATACTATCGCATCAGCAAAATGATCGTCGCGTGGGCTGTTTTTTTACAGTTTGGTGCTTCACAAACTCCAGCAGGCGATTTTGATCTCTATCTCGCTTTGGAGGACTATCAGTGGCAGGAGTTCGTTCACGGATCAAGACTGCTGGAGGAATCGGGTTTTCTCTACGGTTTGGGCTTTGTCTATTCCACGGAACTCGACGATCACCTTACGCTCAGGCCGGCTGCGGAGATCTTCGGCGGCACCGTGGATTACGAAGGGCAGACGGTGACCCGCCTTGCTGCCAGCACGGACACGAACTATTTCGGGGTGAAGGTCGAGTGCGATCTGGGCAGGCGATATCGATCAGGCCGGAACCTGGTTATCGAGCCCTTCGGAGGTCTGGGTCTGCGCGCCTGGACCAGGGATCTGGAGGACACTACCTTATCGGACGGAACGCCGGCGTCAGGATATCCTGAGGATTGGGTCAGCCTCTATGGACGATTAGGTTTGCGCGGCTCTGGGGAGCTATCGGCCCAAAAGCGGTTCTTCGCCCAGGCAGGGGTCAAGGCACCCCTGTACAACAGGATGACCGCTTACCAGAGCGAGATCGGAGGTCAGGACCTTACGTTCCATCCGGGCAAACAGCCGTCCTTTTTCGCCGAAGCCGGCGTCAGGACGGAACGGTTCACGGGGAGCATCTTTTACGAAGGCATCCGATTCGAGCAGTCCGAATCGATCATTACTATCGAAGGATTGGAGGAATTCGAGAACTTTCAGCCGGAATCGAGAGCCGATCTTTATGGTGTGAAACTGGGAGTGGCTTTCTAAGGCGGAGTGAAAAACCGGCTGAGCGCCATCTATGCGGGCTCCCTGAGCTTTGCAAAGGCCTTCAGTACCACCTCCGAAAGGGCCGGGTGGATGTGCATGCCCTTGGCAAGCGACCAGAGGTTGCCGTCGGCCGACATGGCGTTCACCACTTCCTGGATCAGGACCGAGGCCTGAGGCCCGATGATGTGATAGCCCAGGACCTTGCCGCTCTTCCGGTGCACCACCGCCTTCGTGAAGGCTTCCGTCTCCATCATGGCCTCGCCGCGAGCCACATCGCTGTACCTCGCCTTGCCCACGAGGATGTCCTTCTTGCCGATCGCGTGAACGGCCTGCGCCTCGGTCAGGCCCACGGAAGCGATCTCGGGCCAGGAAAAGACGGCATGAGGCACGGTGAGGAAGTTCATGCGCGATTTTTTTCCGTGCACCGCGTTATGCCATACCAGCTCCGCTTCGTGGTTTGCGGCATGACGGAACATCTTCTTGCCGATGGCGTCGCCGAACGCCCAGATGCCTTTCTGCGTGGTCTCGAAGAATTCATCCACCACGATATATCCCCGCTCGTCCGTCCTGACCCCTGAGTTCTCCACCTGGAGCAGGTCGGCATTCGATCGTCTTCCGGCCGCCAACAGGACCGACCGGGCCGTGACCGAGAGGGCGTCCTTTCCCTGCGACCGGCAGGAGACTGTGATGTCCTGCCCGTTCTTGCGCACCTCCAGCGCCTCCGTACCGGTGTGCACCTGCATTCTTCGGGAAAGGGACTGTTTCAGGAGGTCCGAGACCTCGGGCTCCTCTTCCGGGACCAGGCGCGGGTTCCGCTGGACGATGGTGACCGTTGAGCCCATGGCTTCGAAGAAGTGGGCGAACTCGACGGCGATGTAGCCCCCTCCGATGATGACCATGCTCTCGGGCAGTTCGCGAAGCTGCAGCGCGCTCTCGTTCGTGAGATACTCGATGGATTCGATTCCCTTGATAGCGGGCACGTACGGCCGCGCGCCGGTCGCGATGAAGATGCTTTTGCCCCTGATGTCCGTTCCCTTGATATCCAGGGTGTGATCGCCGGTGAACCGCCCCTCACCGAAATAGAAGTCCATTTCCTCGGCATGCTCCAGCGACTCCTTGATGTGATCGTGGCTGTGCTTGACGATGCCGCGCATCCGGTCCATGATAGCGGCAAAATCGATCTTGCCGACCTCTGCCGTAATGCCGAACTTCTTTGCTTCCCTGATCTCGACTATTCTATCCGCCGGATAGACCATGATCTTGGTGGGTATTCAGCCGAGGTTCAGGCAGGTCCCGCCCAGGGGGCCCCTGTCCACGAGGGCGAGGCTTTTGCCGTGCTCGAGGGCGTCTCCGATGAGATTGGCGCCAGCGCCGGAACCGATGATGATCACGTCATATTCTTTCATGGGACCGCCTTTGTCCAAAGTCGTTTCGATTTTCTTTATTGTAGCATTTTTGAAAGAGGAGCGGGTCGCCACGACACGTTGATCTCGGGGTGCGGAGTCCGGAGTCCGGAGTCCGGAGTTCGGAGTGCGGAGCCAAGGCGGAGAAGCGAGTTTCTCACATCGCCTTATTTGCGGATTGACAGCCCCCGGGGAAAAAGCTATAACGGTCGCATGCAGGATCAACTCGTGAAATACACGAATAAGCTTCTCCGCGACCGGACCGCGGTGCCTGACAGCATCCGGTTCTACCGTCTTGACGACGTGGTGACCACGAACCAGCGGGACGGCTGGCTGCCCCTGTTCACGGAGGTCTTTGCCGGGCTCAATGTGACGTCGCTCCTGTTCGCGCAGGCAACGCTTCCGTTCGCAGATCTGCTGGTCGAGCGGGCTTCGGAAAGCGCGGACCGGCTGATCCCGAACGACAGCGAGACGCGGGTCTTTCTGCATGACCTTCCCTTCATCCGCGAGGCGGAATGGAGCGCGCTTTCTCCGGAAGCGCGGTGCGGGAGAATCATAAGCTGCCTCAAGGAACGCAAAGCGGTGATCGTGCAGGGTCTGGGGATCGTGGCAACCGGAGGCGTCACGGTCGAGCAGGCCTACATAGCCTTCTCGACCGTGTTTCACACAACCTTCGTTCAGTATCT
>MHEA01000120.1:3308-3673 GCA_001805085.1 Nitrospirae bacterium GWC2_57_9 | reverse complement strand
CGCTTTCCCCGTGAAAAAGCCTTGTTTGAGGATTTCAAAACATCCTGGCTTCGGGAGCCCGATCTCGGCAGCCTCCGGTTCGCTCATGGGCCTCTCCAGGACCCGGCCGCCATCGCCGAGGAGATATGCACCGTGGGCCGGGCGACGGTCGAAAAAGGGTATGTCGATTCTTTCTTCGGGAACATCAGCTATTTCGACGGGCAGACGATCTTCATCAGTCAGACCACCTCGTCGCTCGACGAACTGGAAGGCCATATCGATCCGGTCCCGCTTGACGGCTCTTCCACCGCAGGTCTTTCCGCCTCCTCGGAGTTGCCTGCACATCGGAGCATCTACCTCTCCTCGCACTATCACGCGGTCCTGCA
>MHEA01000120.1:3111-3266 GCA_001805085.1 Nitrospirae bacterium GWC2_57_9 | reverse complement strand
GGAGGAGAACTGCGGTGCCGCCGATTGCAACCGTTTTTGCAACCGCAAGCGCTCTGTCTGCGGCGTGCCGATCGTGGCAGGGGAGACGGGGGCGGGAGGACTTGCCCGTTCCGTGCCTGTCGCCATCAGGGAAACAGGCGTATGCATCGTGTACG
>MHEA01000120.1:1190-3104 GCA_001805085.1 Nitrospirae bacterium GWC2_57_9 | reverse complement strand
GATCTTTGCTGCGGGGGAAAAGGATTTTCGGGAAGCCTTCCTGAGGATGGCTGGGGTCGAGAAACGCTGCAGGGAGCAGTATTTCAAACTTACGGCAATCCGGCTGGAAAACGGGATGCAGCCACAGTAAAGAATTAATTTGAAAAGACAGCCTGTCCTCTTTGTATATGATCACACTCTTCCCCTGGTTCCTCAAATACGCAACTTGCGGCTGCCGCGGAAGGGCTTGAACAGAAAAAAAATGAGCGTATAATGCGGGCATGCTCCTGATGCAATGGCATGCTCTTGTTATTTTTAATCTCCTTGCCGGCATGATCCTCGGCAGCGTTCTGTACCGGTCCGATTTCTGCATGGCCGGCATGTTCAGGGACGCATTCCTCTTTAAGAATTACGCGCTTCTTCGTTCCCTGGCTCTTGCCGTCGTCCTTTCAATGGTGTTGTTCTCGCTCGCCCGGCTCTCAGGGCTGATCCTGTTCACCACTCCGCCGTTCTTTACCCCCCCGTCCGCAGCCACCCTTGCCGGAGGGGTGGTGTTCGGCATCGGTATGGTGCTGGCGGGAGGATGTGTCGTCAGTACGCTGTACAGGCTGGCCGGCGGCAATGTTGCCAGCATGATCGCCTTCATCGGTATGATAGCCGGAAGCCTGCTCTATGCCGAGGTCCATCCCTTGTGGGTTCCGCTCAAGGCGGGGACTGTGCTGATAGGAGCCACGATGCTGTCGGATATCACGCCGACCGGGGAATTGCTGATGACGGTCCTGACGGTCGGCATCTCTGCAATCTTATTTACACGATGGCTGCGGCAGGGCAAATGGAACATGACGGCTTATGCAGATGGGTATCTTCAACCGTGGAAAGCGGCCGTGGCAATTGCGGTTCTGAATACGGCTGCGTACATCCTGTCGGGGTGGCCCATGAGCATCACTACCGGATATACGAAGATAGGCGCCTATATCGAGCAACTGATTGCGCCGGCCCACGCAGCAGGCCTGCTCTTGTTCAACCAGAACAGCCTGTCCGCCGTTCTTTCCGGCAGCCCCATAACGGGCGGGGCGGGGCCGCGGGTGGACATCGTATTTCTTACACAAATACCCTTGTTCATCGGCATCGTTGTTGGTGCTTTTTTGACCGCTGTGGCATTAAAGGAATTCAGGATTTACGGTTTGCCCCCGAAGCGGCAACTGGTTTCAGCGCTTGTCGGCGGCATCTTGATCGGCTTTGGTGCAAGGATGGCGGCTGGTTGTAACCTGACTTTTGTTCTCGGCGCCGTTCCTCTTTTTGCTTTTCAAGGATTTCTGTTTGTTGCTGCCATGGTCCTGGGAGCATATGCGGGCGCGCGGATCCTCAGCAGATATGTTATCCGATGAGCTGCCGGCCGCTACCGATGACCTTTCGAAGGCGGACCAGGGGTTAAAAAAACGAGGTGAATCATGGAGAACAAAGACAGGATAGAATTGAATATTCTCGGCCAGGTGTGTCCGGCCTGTCTGCTGGTTGCCTTGAGGGAGATCAATACGCACTGCAGGAAACTGAAGCAGGGAGACGCCGAACTCACGGTCAGGACCGATCATCGTGATGCCACCAGAACCATTCCGGATACTGCCCGTGCCATGGGGTATGACGTCGAAGTACGGAAAGTGGACTCCTATTATGAAATCCGGGTAGGCGCACGAAAGTAAGGACGGGGATAACCATGACCGCGCGAAAGTATGGAACACAGGGTGTCACGGGTGAGGAGACGTTAAGCAAAAAATACAGCGCTTACATCCGTGAAAAGGTGAATCAGCTTTTGCAGGTGATGGGATCGTCACCCCTCAAGCCGGAAGAGCTCGATGACAAAACGCTTCTCGACCTCGACCCTCTGGGAATCATAGCAGGCTCCTTCGAGCAGGTGCTGGATCATCTGAAGGAAAC
>MHEA01000120.1:940-1172 GCA_001805085.1 Nitrospirae bacterium GWC2_57_9 | reverse complement strand
GCTTTGGGAACAGATATAATAATTGAAGCTTCCGAGGAGGAAACCCCTGAGGAGGAGCCTTCTGAGAAAGATACTTCCCAAACTCCTGAGGGAGGAGGAACTGACGAAAATGCATCCGCAAATGAACCTCCTATTTGCGACAGTTTTACCGCTGACAAAGAGGCTTCAACCTCTGCTCCGTTTCTGGTAACATTTACCGCTGAAGGGTCTGACTCAGACGGAATTGTAGATA
>MHEA01000120.1:0-909 GCA_001805085.1 Nitrospirae bacterium GWC2_57_9 | reverse complement strand
TCGGCAGTATCGGCGCAGCTCTCACACACCTATCAAAATGCCGGGACATTTACAGCGAGCGCAACTTTTACAGATAACGATGGCGCAGTCTCAGACAGCGCAAGCTGTTCAAAAACCATATCAATATCTCAGGACTCGGGAAGTATCGCAACTCCAACTGCCACGCCAACTCCTCTGCCTACTCTTCCTCCGACAGGACCAAACGATACTTTGGTAGGTATAGGAATTCTGGGCGCAATACTTACGGTGTTAGGCGCTGTGATATTCCTAATTCTTTAGGATTTTTCAATCAACGAGAACAAAACTTGTTGGGGTATATTTATCCGGGAGTCTCCAAACATCCTTTCTTTTCCTTTTTTTTGTTTTTCCAAAAGCTTATCTTTTCTGGTTCTGTCTCCTCCCGACATTTTGGCTAAAACGTCTTTTCTGAAAGGCGGAACTTCCTCCCTGGCTACAATGCTTTGGTCAATTTTTACTTGTATAATCTGTCGAAATTGTTGTCTTGGCAGATTTTCTTTAAGATTTTTTGCCTTCTGCCGGGCTTTGTAAACCCCTTCTTCTCTATAAACTTTCTCCGATAGTACGTCAATTTCTAATCCATTTACCAAAATAGTCAAATCCACTAAATCTGCTTTTTTATATCCTATTGGTTCATAATCCAAGGAAGCAAATCCGGACGAAACGCTTTTAAGATCCGAGGAAATCCCTCTTATAAACATTGTGTAGGGAAGTTCGTACATCAAAACTGCATTGTTTTGAAAATAAGAAATGTCAAGAAGTTTTCCCCTTCTATTCTCGCAAAGATTTATAACAGATCCTACGAACTGCTTGTGAGCATAGACGGTCAGCTTTATATATGGCTCCTTTATCCCCTCTTTATCTTCTTCATACAAAACTCGTGGCTGTGTT
>MHEA01000119.1:3322-9379 GCA_001805085.1 Nitrospirae bacterium GWC2_57_9 | reverse complement strand
CAATGTCATGTATTGCTCCTTTTAACCACAGGTGAACACGGATGACTGCATTAACGAAACAACTAACGTTTAGGATCTGCTTTACCTGTGTCTATCTGCCTGTGCCCAGCGATTACGAGTGCGCTAGCGCGAGTGCAGGGTATGTTTATCCGTGGTTATAGTGATAGGTTTGCTACGATTCTCTCCGCTTCCTGCCGGGCCCAGAGATCGGCCTTCAGCGCATCCTCAACGGTCTTCAGGGGCATCACTGCGTGACGATCCATGGTATCCCTGATGACCCGTGCAATGTCTCCGTAGCCGATCCTCTCCTCCAGGAAGTACTTGACCGCCACCTCGTTTGCCGCCGACAATACGGCGGGCATGCTTCCGCCGGCTTTCAGCGCGTCGAACGCATAGGCCAGGCAGGGGAAACGGTCGAGATCGGGCTCCTCAAAGGTGAGCGTTCCGATGGAGGCCAGGTCCAGCCTCGGGGATACGTCGGAAAGCCGGTCCGGGTAGGAGAGCGCGTAGGCGATGGGCCCCTTCATGTCCGGCATTCCCAGCTGGGCCACGACCGCGCCGTCTACGTATTCGACCATGGAATGGACAATGCTCTGAGGGTGCACGAGTACCTTGATCCGCTCCGGCGGGATCGAAAAGAGCCAGCGCGCCTCGATCACTTCGAGCCCCTTGTTCATCAGTGTCGCGGAGTCGATGGTGATTTTCCTTCCCATGCTCCAGTTGGGGTGCTTCAGGGCCTGTGCAAGAGTGACACCGGCCATGTCCTTCTTCGAATGGTTCCGAAAAGGACCGCCTGATGCGGTCAGGATCAGGTTCCTGATGTCCCGGTCCTCGCCTGCCTGCAGGCACTGAAAGATGGCGCTGTGCTCACTGTCCACGGGAAGAAGCTGCACTGCGCGGGCGCGGCACTCGGCAACCACGAGTTCACCCGCGGTCACGAGCACCTCCTTATTCGCGAGAGCGATCATCTTGCGGGCCCGTACCGCAGCCATGGTCGGGACCAGTCCGGCGGTGCCCACGATCGCCGAGACGACGATGTCGGCGCTTTCCGCCGCGGCCACCTGGATCAGGCCTTCCACACCGGAATGGACGCGAAGCTTCAGGTCGGGAAACCGCTTCTTCAGGCGCTCTGCTGCGGCCGGGTTCATGACCGAAACGATCTCCGGTTTGAACTGCCGGACCTGCTTTTCGAGCAAGTCGACATTGTTGCCCGCTGCAAGCGACACGACCTTGAACCGGTCGGGAAACTTTTCCGCCACCGACAGGGTCGATTGCCCTATGGATCCGGTGGAACCGAGGACCGCGATCTTCTTCACTCTGCCGAAGCTCCCTGTGCTCTTATCTGTTTCTATTACCGTCTTTTCAATCTTTGGTTGCAGAAGGCATTGCTATCTTATTCTTAAATAATAATACAGAACAGGTGCCGCGAACAGCATGCTGTCCATTCTGTCCAGGACGCCGCCGTGGCCCGGAATGATCGCCCCCGAATCCTTGACCCCGGCTGCGCGCTTGATCAGGGACTCGGCCAGATCGCCCACGGTTCCCACGAGCGCCAGGCCCAGGGCGATCGCGATAAGTTCTCCAGCCGGGGCGGAGGGCATGAACCAGACCTTGCAGAGCACTGCCATGCCCGCCGATGCTGCAAGCGCTCCGATAAGGCCCTCGATGCTCTTCTTGGGGCTCACTTTTTCGTACAAACGATGCCTGCCGAAAGGAACGCCGATCGAATAGGCGCCGATGTCGGAGGCCCAGATGATGAAGAATAGGAAGACCAGCCATTCTTTGCCGTCCGGGGACAGACGGATCGCCACCTGGAAGCTGAACAGGAAGGCAACATAGAAGATGCCGAACACCGTTGCCGCGACGTCCTCGATCGCTCCGTCAACAGGACGGGGCGAGAACAGCCGTGCGGCCAGGATAAGGATCAGGAAGGCGGCCAGATAGTTGCCGGCGCCGAAGACGACCGGCTGGTAGGATTCCACGATCATCAGCGCCCCGATCGCGATCCCCAGCACCATGTTGGGCGTGATGCCGCGCGCCTTTACCATGCGGTAGAACTCATACTGTCCGATCACCACGGCCCCGAGCACGAGCGCCGAAAAATAGACGGGGTCCAGCTTCCAGGCGACCAGGTAGAAGATCGGAAGGAACAGCAGGCCCGAGATTATCCTCTTAGTGAGCATTCATTTCTCCATGGTTGCGATCCGGCGTTGATTTTCCCTGCAGTCCCGCTCAAGCGGGACAGGGAATCACGATTCTCGCGGAAGTGTCGCTATTTTCTTACGAGCTGTTCCTGGGTCAGACCGAACCTTCGCTGCCTGCCCTGGTAGTCAAGGATGGCGGTCAGCAGGTCCTCTTCATGGAAGTCCGGCCAGAGCGTGTCCGTAAAATAGAGCTCGGCATAGGCAGCCTGCCACAGCAGGAAATTGCTGATGCGTTTTTCGCCGCTGGTCCGGATGATCAGGTCGGGATCGGGAAGGCCGGCGGTGTCAAGGTAGGAGGAAAAAACCTCTTCAGTAAGCACGGAGGCAGTGCCGTTCGCTGCACGCAGGCGTTTGATCGCCTCGAGGATCTCCCCGCGGCCGCCATAGGACAACGCGAGGTTCAGCACCATGCCCGTGTTGTCCCGGGTCTCGGAGACTGCGCGATCTATCCAGCTTCTTGCCGATGCCGGGATGCGTTCTATCCTGCCGATGGCGCGGAAGCGTATCCCGTTCTCCTTCATCGACGCGATCTCGGCCTTGAGGAAGGTGCCGAGCATGTCCATCAGGAAGCCGACCTCTTCCTTGGGCCGGCCCCAGTTCTCATCGGAAAAAGCATAAAGGGTCAGGACCGATACGCCCAGCTTTCTGCACTCCTCCGTCACCCGGCGGACGGTGTCGACGCCCCGCTTATGCCCGGCGATGCGCGGCAGTCCCCGCCGGAGCGCCCACCGGCCATTGCCGTCCATGATGATGGCTACGTGCTTCGGCAGACCGGCCGGATCCACCCGGCTTCGCAGGTCCTCAACTGTGGGGCTTTTGCTTTTCATTCCTTTTTCTGTTCTCCCTTTTTCATAATCAGGACAAGCCGGAACCAGAACATCTTCACCACGAAGATCGCGAAGTACACGAAGAAATCCGGGAGTAATCCGCACTTTGATTAAAACTTCGTGACCGACCTGCGCTTCGTGGTAAATTTTCTTCCCATTTTGAGGAGAATTTGGTTCGTACCTGACAGCCTCTCATGCCGTGAACCTCTATCTACCGGACCGTATAGATCATCACCTGCTGACGGTCCTTGGTAAAGAGACCGCCTTGCGTCCTGACGAGCGCATTGATGCGGACTCCGGATTGATCGGGCGTCATGGACCGGAAATCGAAGACCGGGCCCGGGATGTCCTTGATGCTCCATGCCGGGTCGAGACGCGCACCGTTCCAGCTCAAACCGTTCAGTTCCGCTCCGGAGAACCCGCCCGTGAACGTGCCCGTTATGTTCTTTGGAAGGATTATCTCGTCCTTCCCATCCCCGTTCACGTCAAGCGCCACCAGCCTGCCCCGAAGCCGCACCCGCTGGCCCTTGTCCTCGCCGGACTGTTTCGCAAGAATGGCGCCCACACCGGTCGCCGGGGGGTAGACGTAAACGTCCACGACCGGATACTGCTCCACGCTCTTCCAGACCACGCTGTCGCCGGAATAGACGAGCAAGCGGTCTTCAGCATCAAGCGCGACGAGCAAAGGCTGCGCTTCCCCCAAATTCGCGAAGGTCCAGCCGTACAGGGAAAGATCTTTGGGGAAACGCACTTCACCCTCCGCCCGGTAGGCGCCCTGCGACCAGACGTGCTGCCGCGGCAGCCCCCGGTGGAACTGGACGGCATCGTAATCCTGAATAAGAAGGATCGTCCCTTTCCCCGGCCAGGAGACCACTCGCGAAAACCCGGGAAGTTCCGCAATGCGCGAAAAGGTCCCGTTCTGGAACTCGAAGACCGAGGAGATGACCTTGTCGTTCCTGAGCATGCTGACGAACACTTCGGGCCTGCCGTTGCCGTTGATATCGGCGCTGTCGATATTGATGTTCTGCAGCACGGTCCCCGGCCGGGTGACCGTGGTCAGGCCTTCCCACTCCATCGTGGCGCCGATGCTGGTTGCGGTCTCGGTCCAGACCTCGCGCCAGCCCGACGGTTCGTTCCGGTAGATATGAAGGCGGGAGCCGTCGGAGAAAGCATACTCGAGCCTTCCATCGCCGTCGAAATCGGCGGCAACAAAGGACTGCGCCATGAAGGGCAGTTCGGGCGTTATGGTCTTCTCCTCCCTGGTCGGGGTGAAGAAGGGCTTGATCTCGCCCAGCGACCCTTTGCCTGCCTTGAGGTCGAGCATCGCCACGACCGTGTCCAGCTGGCTTGCGTCGTCGGTATAGAAGATCCTCGCCGTAACCATGAGCCGGCCTTCCGAGGGATAGATCCCGAGGGAGACGACAGCGTCAAGGCCGAACGTGCTTCCCAGTTCCCGCACCACCGCGGCATCCCGTGTTTTGCTGTTCTTCAGGAAAACGTCCACTTTGCCGGTATCGAGCACGTTGAACCTGCCCAGTTCGTTCAGGTTATCGGCCAGGGCTTTTACAATATCGGGATGCTCCTCCCGAAGCGGGACAAGGGCCATGTTGATTTTCCGCGGCGTCGTGCGTGCCCGGTCCCCGGGACTGACGTCCTTCTTCTTTTTCTTGACCACGGCCGTGACCGAGGACTCCCCTACGCTCACCACCTCGATCGTGCCCACTTCTTCTTCCGCTCGGCCGATGACGGCCTTGGTGACCGGATGGAGTATCTCCCTGCCTTCCCGCCAGAGCGTCATCGCCATGCCGGGAATCAGTTCGTCCTTCCTGACGAAGGCCAGCGTAAGCCGGTCGCCCTGCACGGTCTTGACCTCCCCTTGCACCTTCGGGAAATAGGACGACAGGGAAAGGGCCAGTTCCTCCGTGGACGTGAACTCTTCGACGCCGAGCGGTTTTTCGGCTGCGAAAACAGCGGGACACAGGGACAGTACGAACAGGAGCAACGTGATCAATTTCTTCATGTGAATCTAAACCTCTTTATAAATATCACTTTTGGTAATCTCATAATTTAACGAGGCAAGCCTCAGACCTTGAACCAAACCTTAAAACCAGTCTCACAGGTCGTCACGAAGGCACGAAGAGATTCAAATTAAAATTCAAGATTCATGTCTTCCTTCGTGAGCTTTGTGGCTTCGTGTGATAATTGGTTTTGATTTTAACTCAAAAATTTGACTCAAAATTTAAGATGTCGGTTGGTAAAGTACTTTAACCACAGAGGGCACGGAGAAAGATTAAATATCAAATTCTTTTTCTCCGCATCCTGCCTATGGAACCTTTACGTATGCCTCCGTCACAGACGTTCGCTCTTCGCGAGGTCAAGCGAAGCGGTTTTTATTCCGCACTCCGCACTCCGCATTCCGAATTTATTCGATCGTCAACGTGATCGTCGTCTCCCAACCATTGCCGGGAGGAAGCGAGATCCGCCAGAGGGGCATAACCATGGAGCTCTGATAGACCCGCTCGAACCCTGCTTCGGATTGGGAAACCGTCTCGACGGGAGCGCGCCAGAGCGCGGCCGGCTGGCTGAAACCGAGCGTCAACTTGAGTTTGAGCCATTCGTCGACGAGGCTCACGGCCTTGACGTTGTTCGTCTCTCCCAGGGATGCCAGGTTCCTCTTCTCCAGTACGTGGCCCGGGATATCGTAATACCGGTCGTGGGCATTCCCTGCAAGCAGCGAAAAATTGAATTCCGGGCCGAAGCTCGTATTCAGTTCCTCCCCGCTTTGGTTCGTAATGCTATACCGTATGGCGACCACGGAGGAACCCGAACGCAGGGAAATTTCTTTCCTGAGCTTCAGCGTGATCCCG
Organism: Nitrospirae bacterium GWC2_57_9; assembly: GCA_001805085.1. Lineage (GTDB taxonomy): Bacteria > Nitrospirota > UBA9217 > UBA9217 > UBA9217 > MHEA01. Next base: position 3,481 of record MHEA01000119.1, on the reverse strand, counting down.
TCTGCATTCCCCTCGCGTTCGAGCGTGACCGTCGCATGGGCTCCGCTCTTCTTCGACTTCACGGAATAGGCGCTGCCCAGAAAATCGCCTGCCTCCCGGTATTGAGAGCGCATGAAGCCGGTCAGGTCCGTGCCCGAATCGAGAAAATGATCGAGCAGC
>MHEA01000119.1:2776-3072 GCA_001805085.1 Nitrospirae bacterium GWC2_57_9 | reverse complement strand
GTCTCGATCTCGAGCCAGGAAGAGGATTTGCCGGTGCTCTTTTTTGCGCGTCCCTCGTCCTTCCCGTGCAGGGACTTGTCCGCAAGATATTCTGCCTGCAACAGATGCTCATAAAGAGCCGACCGCAGATGCGGCAGATAGAGACCGCCGAACACGCCATGCCAGTAGGCGTCATTGCACTGGGACTGGTAGAGGTGGTCCACCATGCGCGTTGTTTCAGCGCTCTTCCGCCCCCGTGAACCTTAGAGAGCCGCCCGCACTTTGGCGCTGACCATCAGCATCCGCTTGTGCATATG
>MHEA01000119.1:1899-2759 GCA_001805085.1 Nitrospirae bacterium GWC2_57_9 | reverse complement strand
TGGAAAGGAAGTTCCGCCAGAAGCCGCCCTTGATAAAAGGCCGGAACAGCTCGAAGTCGGGCCCGTTTTTGACCTTGGCCAGGACCTCGTCGTACTCCTTCATGGCCCGCGTCGGCAGCGACCATTCACCCATTTCCATATACGAGGCCGTGGGGAGATAGATCCGCCCCAGGGCCGGCTCTTTATTCAGATACCCGGAGAACGTCGTGGTCTCGAGCCAATCCCCGTTCTGCTCTATCAGGGTGAAGAAGCGTTCGAGCCAGCCTTCTTCATACACCGAATGGTACGTTTCCGGCCAGACCCCGAACTTCTCGCCGTCGTCGGCCATCACGATCAGCCTGTTCCGGTCGGAGGAACGGAGCGTCGAGAAATGCGCGATCGTCTCTTCCGGCGGCCGGAACGGGATCAGGTACCGCAGCAGCTCGCTGCCCGGGAAGATGCGGACCACGCCGTCCTGCTCTTCCGTCAGATAATAGCCGTCGAGCTGGTCATCGTGGAGCCCGGCCATCTTGAAATGGAAGTCATCGACCACAACGTGGTTGATGCCCGCGTCAGCGATGAACTTCGGCAGATGGGGCTCCCAGACCCGCTCGGCAAGCCACATACCCTGCGGATGGTAGCCGAGCACGCGGTGAATATATTCCGAAAGCGCCTTGACCTGGCCGACCTTGTCGTCATCGGGCAAAACAGCCAGGACCGGCTCATAGAACCCGCCGGAAAGGATCTCGGCCCTTCCCTGGGCCACGAGTTTCCTGAGCGTTTCTATGAACTCCGGATGATGCTTCTCAAAAAAACGATAGAGAATGCCTGTGTAATGAAGCGTTATCTTGATCCGCGGATGGCGTTCAAGCAGCGTCACG
>MHEA01000119.1:599-1890 GCA_001805085.1 Nitrospirae bacterium GWC2_57_9 | reverse complement strand
TAGGCCTTCTGGTACGCCTCTTCCGCGACAAAATCGAAATTCCCGACCGGCTGATGGTTGTGGACGGCAAAGATGAACTGGACTTTCGGCATGAATGGGAATCCTTTGTTTTCATGGTGTTTTGACATGGAGGTACAGTTTCAAATATTAGCCTCACAGGGGGGAAAAGTCAATCGAAAAGGGGAAAAGGTATAGTATGAGGCATGGCAAAGGCGGGCTAAATCAGACTTCGCGCAGGGAGGCGCGCCACAGGAAGCTGAAAATCGTCCGGGCATGTTCGGAGAAATACGGAGCAGCAGTATGTAGATTGAACCAGACGGAATATTACCGATTTAACCCTTGATACCGGCTTGATGCAGGAAGGTACAGGTCAGCGAGCTTTTATTTCAGATTGTTCCTGACATCCTTCAGAAAAGCCTCTGCGGTCCTGGACGCACGCTCAGTATCGTCTTTCGAGGGCTCTCCATGGGGCAGCAGTCCTTCTTCTGCAGGGTATCGTCCCTTGTAAATGCTGTTCAGGAAAATCGCGTCATCCAGTGCCAAGGCAACCTGCCAGCCTGTGCGTTTTGCACGGCTGAGCAGTTCCACGATATCATGCACCCTTCCCGGCCTATCGCCCTTCTCGATGATCAGGGCTTTCAGCCCCTTCTCCACGCACTGCTGGCTGTGATAGCACGCGGCCTTGAATCTGCCGTGCTCCAGGAGTATCTGCGCGGAACCCAGTTCGTCTTCCGCCTCCCTGATCCATTCTCCGGTTGCTTTGCGCATATAGAGCACCCTCCCGGTTTCGATCACTTCTTCAATGAACGGGCTGCCTATGGAGTAGAGGTAGTTCATTTCCCCCGGCGTATACACAGTGATATCGAGCGCCATATCCCTGTCCCGCAGGAGCGTTTCCACTTCGATCCTCCGGTCTATGGGCCGCGCCGACGTTTCCTTCAGGATAAGCAGATCGAAGTCGCTCTCTTCAGAGTGAACGCCCTGAGCCCGAGAGCCGAAAAGAATGATCCGGTCGGGAGCATATTCGGACACCAGCCTCTCGCGTATTTCGTCCAGCGTTTTCAGCATGATATGAAGTGTAGAAGAAAGCAGCATGCAAGTCAAGCGCTTAGTGGAGCCCCCTCCGGAGCCGGAGGCTCCCTCGACTAACGCGACCTCCCGCTTGCACCCGACGTTTACGGAGTGCGAAGCGCTAAGTGTCGAGTGGAACTGCGCACTCGCGCCGACGGCGACCCTTCGTGCCAGGCGCGAGTAAGCGCTTTCCACCCCCGGCGGGAGTGGGGATGCCAAG
>MHEA01000119.1:189-572 GCA_001805085.1 Nitrospirae bacterium GWC2_57_9 | reverse complement strand
TGAAGAAGAAGGGATTGTCTTGAGAACGCGTTCTAAACGTGATCCGCGGATGGCGTTCCAGCAGCGTCACGAAAGGAAGATAGGCCTTCTGGTACGCCTCTTCCGCGACAAAATCGAAATTCCCGACCGGCTGATCGTTGTGGATCGCAAAGATGCACTTTCGGCATGAATGGGAATCCTTTGATTTCATGGTGTTTTGACGTGGAGGTACAGTTTCAAATATTAGCCTCACAAGGGGGGAAAGTCGATCGAAAAGGGGGCGGAAGGAGATTGGAGAGGACCAAACTATGAGGCTCATGCGCAGCGTAGCGGTCGGTGTGAAACGAGAAATTAGTGCAGTTATTTCGTTGTCTCGCTGTTTTCCGTTGGGACTGCGGCTGGTT
>MHEA01000119.1:0-157 GCA_001805085.1 Nitrospirae bacterium GWC2_57_9 | reverse complement strand
AAATTGTCGTACTCCAGGCCGGGAATCAAGAGAAAGAGACCTATTATGAAGCTACGGGGCTGCACGATTAGGCGTCCTTCCTTGTCTTTCGCGAATCGGTTTTCCCCCATGGTCGTGGCAATTGTGAACTCGTTGGCGCAGCGTTTTGAAATGGTGT
>MHEA01000118.1:960-5064 GCA_001805085.1 Nitrospirae bacterium GWC2_57_9 | reverse complement strand
CAGGAGATAAAACCGGGAAAGAATGACGGGTGCCGGTCCGTTCTACGATACCCGCCAGTAGGCCTTGGACTTTTCGTCACCCCGGGTGTGCTATGTTGTTCTGAGCCTGTATCGGATGTAAGGGGAAGGTCTCATGCCGCCTTTTTTATATTAGATCCAGTACTCAGGATATTTCCTGTTTTTTGCGAGGTTGTTCACGAACAGTGCAACGATCAGCAGGATGAGCGCACCGGCTCCTGCGGGCAGAAAGGCATAAAGAAAGCCGAGGCTGTGGACTTTCGGGCCGCCGATCACGGCGATCAACGCAGTTGCACCGCCGGGAGGATGAAGGGTCTTTGTGGCGAGCATGGCGACGATGGCAAAAGAAACTCCGAGAGCGGCAGCGAGCCAGAGGGTCTCTCCAAAGAGCTGGTAACAGCCCACCCCGACCAGCCCGGATATGATGTGCCCGCCCACGAGGTTTCGGGGCTGTGCCAGAGGACTCTTGAGCGCGCCGTACACGAGCACTGCCGATGCTCCGAAGGAACCGATGAAAAGGGAAAGCTCGCGGGGCTCGAAATAGTTCGCCGAAAGATAGCCGCATAGGCCGATGCCGAGCACCGCACCGAGCCAGGACCAGAGCAGCTCGGACACGGGCACGCCCGGTGGGCTCTTAGCCCCGCCTTTCATTTTGGAGAAGTATTCCGAGATGGTCATTATAAAGGTATGATCCCCTGAAATTTTGCCGGGATTTAGTTTAATAGTTAGAACGGATTTTTCGACTGACTTACAGGATAAAGATCCAGAATTTGTTCAACTCCGCACTCCGCATTCCGAACTCCGCACTCAATTCACTTCTTCCCTATCGCCCTGACAATATCGGCTCGTGAGATAATTCCCACCAGTTTTCCGTCGTCGTCAACCACGGGCAAACGTTTGATCCTTCGCTCGTCCAGGATCTTCGCGACTTCCGACACGTCATCGTCAGCTTTCGCCGTTATGGGAGGGAAGCTCATGACGTTATGCACCTTGTCGCCCGTCCGCCTCGCAGGGACCGGTTCCCCGAGAATGCGGTGAAGGATATCCCTGAAGGTATGCCCTTCCTGCATGCCCGCCAGCATCAGAAGATCCGCCTCGCTGATCACGCCCAATACGCGGCCTTGATCGTCCAGAACAGGCATTCCGCTTATCCTGTTCTCGGAAAGAAGACGGGCCGCTTCCTGAAGATCAGCATCGCGCTTCGTGGTGACCACCCTTGTCGTCATCACGGTGCTGACGGGGATGCGCAGGGCCGCCCGCTCCCGGGCGTGCCTGAGAGCGATCTCATAGATCTTCCTGAGATCTTCCTCAGTCACATCCACATAGGATCGCATTTCCTTGAGTGCTGCGCGGAGGTCTTCTTCAGAAAGGCGGCAGTCTGGCGGACGGTTTTCCATGATCATCCTCTGATACAACTATATCAAAAGAACAGACAGGCGGGTATGACGCGGATCATATGCAGAAAATCGCGCGTCATTTCTGGCGTTCTTCCGCCTTGGTCACGATCCAGAAAACGAACCCGATGACCAGTATAGCGGCGATCAGATAATAGATCGCTTCCGGCTTTTCGTGCTTGAGGGTGGCGATCATCGTTTCCCGGATCATGGTAACGAGCGCGACTCCCACGAACACGCTGATATGGAACTTCCCGCCCTTGAGGTGGGAGATCTCGGTGTTCATCAGTTCGATCATGAGCCAGAGCAGCAGCATGGAGCCAAGCGCCGATATGATGCCCCGCTCCACATCGCCGGAAACGAGGTGCATCACGTCCTGCGCAAAGAGCCAAACAACACCGATCGTAAGCCCGATCAGGGCCAGGACGAGCAACAAATTGGTCGCCTGGGAGAACCGCTCTGAGAATGTAATCAGGCTGCTCCTGACCTTGTAGACCGGGGAGTATGTTTTTATCTCTTCTTCGATATAAGAGGTGGTAATGACGTCAAGACTGATATCAAGTATCTTGCTGACAGAAATGATCCTGTCCGTGATTGCCGCGGTATCATCATCCTGACGCTGAAGGATACCGATACACGAGTTCTTTATAAGATTCACCGCGCGGTGCATGTAGTGTGCGTCCACGTTATGCTTAACATGCGTACTGCCGATCCGAATCAACCTTTCGTAGTGTCTGTTGTCATACACGCCGGAAAAAAGCTCCTGGAACCATTCCCGCTGAGTGTCAAAAACATGCTTTTTTCTCGATTCCTCCGTAAAAAACTGCGCGGCTCCTTTGGTCCCCATGATCCAGTCGTTCAAAGTATTCATCACTTCTTCGGCATGCTCTTCCATGAGCGGCCGCATCCCGGCAAGTCGCTGTTCGTCCTCTTCGGTAAATCGGTAGTCATGCTTGATCTCTTTGATCGTTCTCATCGGTCTCCTTCCTGGTTCCAGGTGCGCGTCCTGTCAAGGACGCAACGAAGACCATTATAGCAAATTCCCGGAAAAGTGCAGAACGAAAATAAAAAAAGCCCCTCTGAGAGGGGCTGGTTGATAGCTCATTACGGTTAAAGAGTTAATGGACCTTGTGATCTTCATGCTTCTTCGGAGATTTTTGAGCTTTCTCGTGATGTGCTGCAGATGCGGCAGCCAGATCCAGGGCTTCAACGTAATGGGTAAAGTCAACATAGGCTTCCACATATTTTCGGCCGGCCTCGACGGACTCGTCTGCGTGTTTTCTGGTTTCCCGAACAGCAGTATAGCGCTGTCGAATTCCTGAGGCGGCAGCATCATTTATCATCTTAACGAGATTGTCTACAGAACCTGATTCAATGGCCTTGTCTGCCGCAGCAATGGATGGTTCTACCTGTCCTGCCGGCTTCAGCCCGGTGTAGGGAGCCCCCTCTCCTGCCCGATGAATGCGGACAAGAGTCTCGAAAAAATAGCGGTCAGCGAGTTCCTGCGCGTCTTTCCCTTTGCTCCGAACTACCACGGTTTTCTTAAACAGGTCCCGGATCTCTGTTTCGTTCTCCTTCTTGACCCACTTCAGAATCGGCGTAAGCTCGCCTTTCTCAAGAGCTGCTTTTGCGGTTGCGACCACCGGCCCGTCCAATGTATCGCAATGAGCTTTTGCCGTACCTGGTATCAAAAAAAGGAACATAACAAGAGAGAATCGCGCTGCCATTGCTAGATGTTTCATAGTGAAACTCCTTCAAACAGTAATAAAATTCTTGTGAAATGCATTATGGCAGAATCTCCAAATGCTGCCATGATCTCAGTCATACTGTTGTTTTTACCTGACTTGACATTTGTGCCTCTTTTCATGCCCTTACACGGGCAGGCCGAAGGGTGAGCAGATCCTTGACCATAAGCAGAACGCCGATAAAAAAGAATATCCCGAGAAAGAGCGTAACGCCCATCCAGAGCCTCATATACGATTGAGCTACCATGTATCCCATCCCGAGAACCCGTTCAAGATAGGATTGCAGCACTCCCGCTACGCCGAACGATATTCCCATCAGCATCATGGACGACGTCATGGTCCAGAAAGCAATGGTGCCGCGTTTCGCATCGTACACATCGATCCCTTTCAGCTTCGGTATTGCAAAATAGAAAACCATGATATTGAGGAGCGCGTAGGCGCCAAAAAAGGCAAGATGGCCGTGCGAAACGGTTACCTGGGATCCGTGCGTATAGTAATTGATCTGCGGCAGCGTATGCATGAAGCCCCAGATACCTGCGCCGATCAGATGCATGACCGCGCAGCCGATAGCTATGGTCCAGGTAAGCTGATTTTTGATCGCGGTTTTTCGCTCCCGGACATGCATCATGGTATCGATGAGCATCAGCAGGATCGGAAGCGGTTCAAGCGCCGAGAATATGCCGCCGACCCAGAGCCAGTACTTTGGGGCGCCGATCCAGTAGTAATGGTGCCCGGTGCCGGCAATGCCGGTAAAGAGAAAAAGACCGATTTCCACATAGAGCCACTTCTCGACCACATGACGTTCAACGCCGGTCATTTTCATCAGCACGAAGGCGAAGATCGCGGCGGTGACCAGTTCCCAGGCTCCCTCCACCCAGAGGTGAATGACCCACCACCAGTAATACCAATCGATAACTTCGTTCTTATAAAAGGGTATGCCGAAAAGA
>MHEA01000118.1:98-892 GCA_001805085.1 Nitrospirae bacterium GWC2_57_9 | reverse complement strand
GAACATGGTCATGCCGATATTGAATAGGAATACGAGAGCGCCCACGACTACGATAAGGTCAAGGCTTGTCGGAATTTCAAGGAGCGGGCGGCCCTGGGTCCAGCCGAAAAAGAAACCCACCAGTGCTACAACGCCCGTCGCCACAAGAGCTACAAGCTGGAACCAGGCAAGCTTTTCGGAATAGATCTCACTCTGGGTTTCCTCAGGCACGATATAATAAGCTCCGCCCATGAAACCCAGCAGCATCCAGAGCACGAGCAGGTTCGTATGCATGGCCCGGGCCGTTGCAAAGGGAAACACATCAACGATCGATTGGGGCACGGTAAACGTGTAGTTATAGGCAAGCCAGAGCCCGATGACAACCTGGAGCACGAACAGGAGCATGGCAACTGTAAAATACCAGTAGGCAATTCTTTGTGATTGGTATTTCATCGCGTCCTCCATTAAATAATTCGTTAACCACGAAGGTCACGAAGAGCACGAAGGAAGTCATGAAAAAATGAGTACTGGACGTTAACTTCGTGTCCTTCGTGCTTCGTGGTAAAAAACACTGTTCATGATCATTATTTCAAATTCGCCAGGAAACCGGCTACCGCCTCCAGTTCCTTGTCCGACAGCTCTTTCTGCGGAGGCATCAGGGCTTTCGGGTTGACCGATTTGGGATCCCGGATGTAATGCTCAATCTGCTCCTTATTCAGCTTTCTGCCTATCGTATCGAGCGCTGGCCCGAAGGTGCTCCCCTGACCATGCAAGGAATGGCAATTTATGCATCCCCGCGTCTGGAACACGGCAGC
>MHEA01000117.1:23683-23817 GCA_001805085.1 Nitrospirae bacterium GWC2_57_9 | reverse complement strand
ATTTGTTTTGTGCGTTGTCTCCGTCCTTGTTCAGCCAGAGGAAGTAGTTAAGCCCCTTTTCCTTTTTCTTATCGTTCCAGTTCTCGATTGCCGCAGGGCTTGACAGCTCGTTTTCTCTGATAAGATGCACCTTG
>MHEA01000117.1:23352-23484 GCA_001805085.1 Nitrospirae bacterium GWC2_57_9 | reverse complement strand
ATTTCCGGATCGCCTTTTTCATTTTTCCGGGCAGATCGAGCGTCCAATCAGCACCCTGTTTATTAATCACCAGCTCGGTCGGCCCCTTCTCGATCCGCTCCTCACACCCTGCAAGAGTGACACAAAGCAGGA
>MHEA01000117.1:22059-22769 GCA_001805085.1 Nitrospirae bacterium GWC2_57_9 | reverse complement strand
AGTTGCCGCTTCGATTCGAGGAAAAATAGAAGCTGTTGTCCTGGCCGAGCGAAGGGTATGCATCGTCGGCAACGGAATTAAGAGCCACCGATGGCTGTTCAGTTCCGTAAGCCTCGGCGTGAAAGATATCGAGATTGCCGTTTCGATCGCTGGCAAACAGGTACAGCCTGGGCGTTCCGACGCTCTCGATATAAAAGGGCCCGAATTCATTGCTCGCCGAGCTCCAGTCCGGCCAGGGACTGGAGGAGGAATTGTCCTCTGCATTCAAAGACACCGCGCCCGACCTCTGGTCCCAGTGCACCTTGACTTCAAAATTTTCTATATCGAATGTTCCACCCTGCGTTGCCCTGTTCGAGGAAAAGGAGAAGGGAAAACCTAAATGGACTAATGTGGGAGTCGCCGCAGAATTATAATCATCATACTGGCTGTTCGCGCCCGAGAGCGGCGCCACAGTCTCCGAAAATGTTCCGGGAATAAATGGATCATTGTCACTTTCAAGGCATGAACAAAGCACTAACAGCATGAATCCGACAGCTAATGAATATTTAACCGATATGTTCGATGAATGCATTGAGCCTCCTCGTTATCAGCTAATCAACAGATAATGTTGAAATTCCTCTCGTTGAACCATGTCCGTGCTCCGCGTCATTATTTCCAAGAATATAGGCTTTATGCAAGATGTTGTCAACGGTTCGGATGGGGTATTTTCG
>MHEA01000117.1:21670-21812 GCA_001805085.1 Nitrospirae bacterium GWC2_57_9 | reverse complement strand
GATATTCCCTTCGTCGTCTACACGTTCCATGACGGCGTCATTGTTGGTTTCCTGCATATACCCGGCTTTGTCTGAGAACAAAACCTCCAAAAAATCGCCTTCCGGGTCATACCAGATTTTTACTTGCTGGGCCATAATTGCA
>MHEA01000117.1:21338-21531 GCA_001805085.1 Nitrospirae bacterium GWC2_57_9 | reverse complement strand
ATCGAATAACCAATTCAGGCTTACTCAGGGTATCTTCAATAGCTGATTCCATATTGACCATCTCGGGATGTTCGAGAATATGGTTCAAGCGCTCATCGGTCAGCCGGACTTTCTCTCCCTGATAATCCATCAAGGTTGTCATTGGATGAGAATATTATAAAAGCCCGGAAATGTAAAGAAGTTCAATTCTCGA
>MHEA01000117.1:21137-21236 GCA_001805085.1 Nitrospirae bacterium GWC2_57_9 | reverse complement strand
CGATAGCAAAGATTCTGGTACTGGTCGTTACATTGGCATGTATGATTTTGTTGGTGGCAAGCAGCAGTTCGATCGGTCTTGAAAAAAAGGATGCAAAGA
>MHEA01000117.1:21001-21118 GCA_001805085.1 Nitrospirae bacterium GWC2_57_9 | reverse complement strand
GTTGGAGGACCAGACAAGCGTGGCGCTCACGATCTATAACGTCAACATGGGCCTGGTCAAGGACCAGAGGCGCATCCGGCTCCCCAGGGGCATCGCTGATCTTCGGTTTATGGATGT
>MHEA01000117.1:20795-20980 GCA_001805085.1 Nitrospirae bacterium GWC2_57_9 | reverse complement strand
CAGCGTCCAGATCAGGTCCCTTGTCGATCCGGAAACGCTGCAGATTCTGGAGCAGAACTACGAGTATGACCTGCTCGATCCCCAGAAGCTGCTGGACAAGTATGTGGGCAAGGAGGTGAAGCTGTACACGAAAAATGCCTATACTGACAGGGAGGAACTGGTGACGGCAACGCTTCTTTCGAACA
>MHEA01000117.1:20498-20650 GCA_001805085.1 Nitrospirae bacterium GWC2_57_9 | reverse complement strand
CGAGGCGTCCTACCTCACGAACGGGATCAACTGGCGTGCCGACTATGTCGTGACCTTGAATGACAAGGACGACAAGGCTGACCTTTCGGCCTGGGTCACCATCGATAACCAGAGCGGGACGAGTTATAAGAATGCCCGGCTCAAGCTGGTTG
>MHEA01000117.1:19858-20344 GCA_001805085.1 Nitrospirae bacterium GWC2_57_9 | reverse complement strand
CAGAGACAATCAAACCAAGCAGATAAGCCTGGTGCAGGCAAAGGACATTCCAATCAGGAAGGAACTGATCTTCCAGGGAGCGCCCTATTATTATTACGGGCAGTATAGCGAGATCACCGTGGACCAGAAGATCGGAGTATTTGTGGAGATCGAGAACCGGGAAGGGCATAATCTCGGGATGCCGATGCCGAAGGGAACGGTCAGGGTCTACAAGGCCGACTCCGAAGCAAGCCTGCAGTTCGTGGGGGAAGATGCCATCGACCACACGCCGAAAGACGAGAAGATCAGGATCAAACTCGGCGAGGCATTCGACGTGAAGGCGTCCCGCAAGATGACGGACTGGAAGAAGCTGATGCTCAACCGCTACGAGGCCGCCTATGAGATATCTCTCAGGAACCACAAGAAGGAAGATGTCGTCGTCAAGATTGTCGAGCCGATCCCCGGCGACTGGACCATGGTCGAGTCCTCTCATCCGCACAAAAAGTC
>MHEA01000117.1:19171-19733 GCA_001805085.1 Nitrospirae bacterium GWC2_57_9 | reverse complement strand
GCAGATTGACAAGTGCAAAATGAATTCTGGCGTGAGTGCATTCCCAGCAGGCTGCTGCGAGCGGGTGGAAGGATCGGAAAAACCTGGAGAGTAGCGGGCATGCCGGCAGGCAATTTACACCTTACTTTGCATTTTGCACTTTGCACTTTGCACTGATTATTTTTTTATAGTTGCACTTTGCATTTGCAGAGGGACCCGGACGGTGAGCGGAAATAAGAGCTACCCGAACTTCATCTTCTTGAGCAGGATGGTGCTGAGCAGAAAATCCACGCCCTCTTCCCGCTCCACCAGCTTGTAGAAATCGCAGGTGGTGCAGTTCTTGTGCTTTTTCGCGAAGGAGCCTTGCGCTTCACCCTCGCAGAGCGTTCCGGCAATGGCCCAGCAGGCGCGGCCTCCGTTCCTGCCTCCATGTACGCCGTCAAGCTTCGTTTGAACGGCGGCAGGACAGACCCCGCGGTCCTTCGCATGGGCTCCGCCCTGTTCCCGCCCGCATTTCCTGAACTCCCAGCAGTTCCGTTTTTCGGCCCTCATGTCTCTCCTCTTATTTCAAATCTTATTTCCG
>MHEA01000117.1:174-19155 GCA_001805085.1 Nitrospirae bacterium GWC2_57_9 | reverse complement strand
TTTCTGCGCTGTCAATTGAGCGGGAAATCAGTGCAAAGTGCAAAGTGCAAAATATAAATTGAAAAGTGCCGGTTCCGAGAAATCAATGCAAAGTGCTATACTGGTACGGGTTGCTTTAATTGGGTAAGGGCGCCGTCTGGAGAGCTGTATTGACGTTCAATAATTTTGCACTTTGCAATTTGCACTTTGCACTTGTTTTTAATCATATCCATTTTTTTCGTTTGAAGTAGAACAGCATGATACCGGCGATGACGGCCATGAGCCCGAGCACAGCCGGATACCCGTAGCGCCAGTCGAGTTCGGGCATGTCCTTGAAGTTCATGCCGTACAGCCCGGCGACGAAGGTGAGCGGCATGAAGATGGTCGCGATGACGGTCAGCACCTTCATCACCTCGTTCAGCCGGTTGCTGACGCTCGAAAGGTACATGTCCAGCATGCCCGAGATCATCTCCCGGTAGATGTCGATGCTGTCGATGACGTGAATGACGTGATCGTAGACGTCGCGAACATAGGGGACCGTCGTTTCCCGGACCAGGGAAGATTCCTGTTTTCCCAATGAGCTCACCACCTCGCGCAGCGGCCAGACCGCATTGTGCAGGAAGATCAGCTCCCGCTTGAGCTGGTAGATCTTATGCACTGTCTTCTGGGTGGGGTTCTCGATCAGCTCCGTCTCGAGCAATTCGATCCGGTCCCCGAGCTTTTCCAGGATCACGAAATAGTTGTCCACGATCGCGTCGATCAGGGAGTAGGCGAGATAATCGGGGCCTGTTTTCCGGATGCGCCCCTTGCCGCTCCGGATCCTGTCCCGGATGATATTGAACACATCGCCTTCAAGGCCTTCCTGGAAGGAAAGGACGAAATTCGCGCCGAGAACGATGCTTACCTGCTCGGTCTGGATCTCCCCGTTCCTGCCGGCCAGGAGCATCTTGAGGACGATGTAGAGATACTCGCCGTAGTCCTCGAGCTTCGGCCTCTGGTCCGTGTTCATGATGTCTTCCATGACCAGCCGGTGCAGGCCGAAGCACTCCCCGAAGCGCTCGAGGATGGCTGCGTCATGCACGCCGTCCACATTGATCCAGGTGGTAGTGGGTTTGTTCCTGTAGGGGATGCAGGCGGCGACCGAAGCGAGGTCCTCTTCGGTCACGTTTTGCTCGTCATAGTCGATGACGTGGATCGAGACCTTCTCGTCCTTCCTCTCCCCGGTATACACCAGGGACCCGGAAGGCAGTCCTGCTTTCTTCGTTCTTTTTCTGTTCAATCTGGACATGGGCGGGCGAGGGGTGTTAATAGAACTCCTTGAGCGTGGCCTGGATTCGGGCAGGGTCAAACCCCTGATGGACGAGCGGTTTCTCCGCGATCATCGGGATCTGCTCTTCATAAGTCCGCCGGGGATTGCGGTAAATGACGCCGATGGGTATCTTGTCTCCCCACTCGAGCGCTTTGGCAAATGCGGCCGCGCGGTCCCCGGGATCGTGGTCCGGACCGACCTGATAGACCCGCTGGCGGTACCATTCGTAGGTGTTGACGCGGTTAAAAGTGACGCAGGGCTGGAGGATGTCGACGAGGGCGAAGCCTTTGTGGTTCATTGCCTGCTTCATCATTTCCTTGAGATGAACGGCATCGCCGGCAAAGGAACGGGCCGCGAAACTGCAGTCGAGGGCCACGGCGAACGCCATGGGGTTGAATTGCTCCGACAGGACTCCCAGGGGGGCGTTCTTGGCTATCGTGCCCTCGCTGGTCGTCGGAGAAGGCTGTCCCTTGGTCAGCGCGTAGATCTGATTGTCATGGACGAAGAGCTTGATGTTCACATTTTTCCGCATGGCCGCCATCAGATGGGCTCCGCCCTCGCCGTAGCAGTCGCCGTCCCCGGTCGTCACGATCACCGGCAGGGTATTGTTGGCAAGCCTGATCGCCGTTGCAACCGGAAGTGTCCGGCCGTGGAGGCCGTTGAAGGTGTTGCACTTCGTGTAATGGGGAAGCTTCGCGGCCTGGCCGATGCCCGAGACCACGATGATCTGATGGGGTTCGAGGCCGAGTTCGACCATGGTTTCCTTGAAGGTCTTCAGGATCGGGAAATTCCCGCACCCCGGGCACCAGGCAGGGACTTGACCGCGATAATCTTCGAGAGTCGACATGGAAACCTCAATGAAATGCAGTGCAAAAATTTTGTTTCACCACAGAGGGCACAGCGAAAATTCGGGGTTCAGCCTTTCGAATCTCGCACGTAACCCGGAGCGACCCTACACTCGGCACTCTCGTAACGCCGGGTGCATGCGAATTCTTGGACACCCGTCTTGGCCTCTTGCACCATGCGACCCAAAATAAAGTCCAAATCTTTATCTCACACGAAGCCACTAAGCCACGAAGAACGTCTTGAACTTTCCGATGATTTTGTACCCCTTCGTGTCTTCGTGGCTTCGTGTGATAAACAGGCATTGGTTTTAATTCGAACGCAGCTGAACCTTTTACTCCAATTACTCCAAGTTGTATAAAGAAGCGCTACTTTTTAATCTTCGCTTCAATCTCTCTCACCAATTCTTCCAGCAAAAACGGCCTGCCATCGTATTTCCTGATGTTCCCGGAAAACTCATACCCCGTCTCGGCCTTCACAAGCCTCTCGAACTGGCCGGTGGCATTCTGCTCCACGCAGATGGTCTTTTTTGCCTGGTTCAGATACTGCAGGTAATCGAACCGCAGGATATCCGGCAACGGGTAAACTTCGCTGAAATGCAGCATTGCAATAGACCGCGACTTCGACAATGCATCCACCGCCTCCTTCATGATCCCGTACAGCGATCCCCATCCTGCCAGCACTACTTCCGGAGACGGCGAGCCATAGACAAAGGGAGACGCGATCTCCCGCCTGATCGCGGGCAGTTTCCGGTGCAGCCGTTTCTGCACCATCCTGACCCGGGTGGGGGCGTCTTCGATGATATGCCCGTCTTCATCATGTTCATCGCTGTCGGTCACGACCACATGCTTGGCATCGCCGGGAACCGCCAGCGGCGAGACCCCGCTTTCGGTAAAGGCGTGGCGTTTGTATTCGGAAAGGCGGCTGAAGGCCTCTCCCCGCAGCCGGTAATCGGTGTAGAGGATCCTGTCCGCATCGATGCCGTCAAGGGTCCAGGTGCTGTCGGCCAGGTAGGTGTCGAAGAGCACGAAGGCCGGTATCTGGTACTTCTCCGCGATATCGAATGCCTTGTTCACGGCGTGAAAAGCCTGCTTGGGGCTGCCCGGTGCGAAGATCACCCGCGGGAATTCGCCGTGGCCCGCCGAGATCAGAAATTGCAGTTCTCCCTGCTCTGTGCGGGTTGGAAAACCTGTTGCGGGGCCCGGGCGCTGGCCCATGCCGATGACGATGGGCGTCTCGGTCATGCCGGCAAGCGAGAGGCCTTCGACCATGAGCGCGAAGCCTCCGCCGGAAGTGCCCGTCATGGACCGGACGCCGGCAAAGGACGCGCCGATCGCCATATTGATCGCCGAGATCTCGTCCTCGGCCTGTTCCACCACGACGCCGTACTCCCGTTCTTTTGACGCGAGGTAGTTCATGATGCCCGTGGACGGGGTCATGGGATAGGCAGCATAGAACTTGCAGCCCGAGGCCAGGGCGCCCAGCCCGATGGCCTCGACCCCGCTGACCAGCATCAGGGGCCCCGGCGCATTCGCCCCGCTTGCGCGAAAGGAGCATTGCGAACAGTTCTGCAGGGCAAAGTCGTAGCCGGCGCGGGCGGCCTTCTTGTTGGCATCGATGATGGCGTCGCCTTTTTTCCTGAACGTTTCGGCAAGATTGTCGAAAAGATAATCGACCTTCATACCGAGCATGCCGAGCACCGCCCCTGTCGCGACCGTGTTCTCCATGATGCGCTGGCCGCCGCTCTTGACCGCAAGGTCGACAAAGGGAATGTCGAAAAAAGCTTGTCCTTCCTGTTTCGCTTTTACCGATGCGGAATCGTAAACGATGCGGCCGTTTCCGGCCAGTTCATTTTTATGAAGAGTAATGCTCGCCAGGTCGAGGGCGACGAGGATATCGATCTTTTCACGGGACGCAGACACCGGCCGTTCGGAAAGACGTATCTGGTAGAAATTATGCCCGCCCCGTATGCGCGATTCATAATCCTGGTGCGTGAAGACATGGTAGCCGGCGCGGACGAAGATCCGGGCAAGGGTGTCGCCGATGGTCTGGATCCCCTGTCCCGCTTCACCGCCGATCTTGATGGTATAGTCCATGGTCCTTCTTTCCGCACGCTTCCCCGGGGAAGCGGTCAGCAGCGATGCGAGTACAGTTACAGGTCTCCGGCCTTGAGAGCGCCGTCTGCAATAAGTCCGGCGAGGAGCGCGAACCCGCCGCAGGGCCTGGCCGTGCGGTCCTGAAAAAAATCACAACCGTCCTCGTGAAAATCGCAGTACATGCAGAGTCGCTGGACGATCAACTCGATCCCGGCCGGGTCGCATTTTGAACAGGATGCCGGAATGGATACCAGCCGGCCTTGCTGCAGGAACCGTTCCACGACAGCATACCCGCGGCAGGAGAGGTCCTCTTTTTTTCCCTCTTTGTAATAGGGACAGAACCTGAGACAAACCTCGTTCTTCAATACGCTGTCTTTTTCCACTGTTTTCAATTATAACAAAAAGGGAATGCCGGTGCTATAATAACCTCATGCTTTACTATCTTTCGCGCCGCGCAGCGCTGAAATGGCTGGAGACGCCTTCGGTCTATCAGATCAGCAAGGACGAATTGTACGAGCTGGACCAGGAGTCCTTCCGCTTCATCAGGGACTGCATGGCCGCGGGCGGATGCGCATCGAGGGACACTGCCTTTATCGATTACTGCATCGAGGAAGGCATCCTGACGGCTGAACTGGTCTCGGGAGGCAGGCCGCCGGTCGTTCAATCCCCGGTCCCCTCTCTCCGGTACCTGGAACTCCAGATCACGGACGCGTGCAACCTGCGCTGCAACCACTGCTATATCGGCGACGGAGCAGGCAGCGAACTGCCGGTCGCGCAGATACGGTCGCTCCTCGCCGAGTTCGATGCAATGCAGGGCCTCCGGGTGCTGCTCTCCGGCGGCGAACCCCTCATGCATACGCGGTTCCCGGAGATCAATGAAATGCTGCCTGATTTCTATCTCCGCAAGGTGCTGTTCACGAACGGCCTGCTTTTAAAAAAGGAGCTTCTCAAGGCGCTGAAGGTGGACGAGCTGCAGATCAGCATCGACGGCCTTCGCGCTTCTCATGACGGC
This sequence comes from Nitrospirae bacterium GWC2_57_9, assembly GCA_001805085.1. Taxonomy (GTDB): domain Bacteria; phylum Nitrospirota; class UBA9217; order UBA9217; family UBA9217; genus MHEA01. Next base: position 13,916 of record MHEA01000117.1, on the reverse strand, counting down.
ATTCGGGGGGCCGGCACGTACGATCGCGCTCTTGAGGCCCTGCGCCTGGCACTCGACGCGGGCTTCGCCGTTTCCATATCCACCATGGTCCACCGCGCCAATCTTTCGGATTTCGATCGGCTCGAGGCATTGTTCAAGGAGATCGGGATCAAGGACTGGACTGTGGACGTGCCCTGCCCGGCGGGCCGCATGAAGGAACATCCCGAACTGCTGATCAGCCCGGGAGAAGGAGGCAGGCTCCTTGGCTACGGTTTCGGCGCCGGTCTCCATTCCTCGGGCAAGGGGTTCGGCTGCGGGCTTCATTTGATGTCGGTCCTGGCCGACGGCAGAACGGCAAAATGCACGTTCTACGGGGACCAGGCCGTGGGCACGATCGAAGAGGGCCTGGCAACTGCCTGGCACAGGATCAAGCCGGTGCTGCTGAAGGACCTGTCCTGCGATTGCGATTATCTCGAAGTCTGCCGGGGCGGCTGCCGGTACCGGGCGGAACAGACGGAAGGACCAGGCGGGAAGGACAGGTACCGGTGCATGCTCTACGGCGTGCGGTGACAGAAGACGGCGAGGAAAGGAGGATGCGTGATGACCATCAGGAAGGTAACGAAAAAAGCAGCGCTTACCTGCAAATGCAAAAGCTCCTGCTGAAAACGGTTCCCGAACTGGTTTAAAAAATCGAGAGCCCGGTTCTGATCGCCGGGCTCTTTCCTTTGCATCGAAGAGGAGAAGCACCCCGCCCGGCACCGCGTTCCGTTACGCGGTCTTCCGGTCGAACTCCCACCGCTCCGGAAAGTTCTTGACGAACTGACCTATCTGGATGCCGAGATACACGCATTTGATGTTGTTCATGCAGTCATCGGCATCCTGTTTCTCGAGATGCGTGGTCAGGGTCCCTCGCTCCGAGCTCAGGGTAACGATATATGCGTTCTTGTCCTCATTGAAGACCAGTCCCACGGAAAAATGCTGTGCCCCGATCTCGGGGTACATCTCCATGATCTTTTCCTTCAAGGCAATGTTGGTGTATGCCATGGTCGTCGCCTCCTCTCTTCGGCCGGGACGGCGGGGAACAGCTCATCCGCCTTCCAGGATCCCGCGTTCCTCCCACAGAAACCAGTTCCCCGTATCGGACAGGAAGTGGTAGGTATTGGCGAACAGCTGATAATGCTGCTGCTCCTCCCCGATCAGGCGCTCCAGGAGCATCCGTTCCTTCTCCTTCTTCGCCGAAGTCAGCGTTCTCTGGTAGTATTCCATCCCCTCTTTTTCCATCTCCATCGCGATCTTGAATGCCTCGAGCTCGTCCTTCGTCGCCTCGACCTTCTTCATCATCTCGGCCTTCATGGTCTCGAACACGGTCTGGACGTTCTTGAGGGGGCTCACATCGGCGTGGCTTATCTGGAGCCCCTTGACGATCTGCGCGATCATTTCCAGGTGCCGCTTCTCGTCCTCGGTGATCGTCTGGAACATCTTTCTGCCGACGGGGGAGTTCGTCTTGCGCGCCGCCTCGGTATAAAAGGCTATAGCATCCTTCTCCATTTTCATCGCCATTTCAAGAGCATCCATTGATCGCGCCTCCTTTTCGGGGTCCGGGGTCGGGTAGAGCCTGGCCATAGAGGACCTGTTTCATCCTTTATGACCTGCTGGTTCTAGTATAGCACATTCGGGAGGTGGGACGGACAGGAAAGCCTTCCGGGGAAGAATCAGGAGGACCAGGAGAGGAACTATATCTTTTCGAGGATCGACAGCGAAGACTTGACGAAGCAGACGCCCTGCGGCATAAGGCAGTTCCCTGCCTTCTTCTGACCGGGAACATTATCCGGCAGTATGAGGCCCTGGAGCACGGTTTTTGCCTCCTCGAACTGCTGCTGCAGTTCGGCGGAAAGCAGGCGGACTTCGGCGCCGTTCTCGGCCTCGAACGCGGCAAGCCGTTCCCGGGCTGCGAGCACCGAGTTCACCAGCGCCTTGCAGCGGCCGCAGAAGGGGTCGCGCTGCTGGTCTCTGAAAACATGGGAAAGATAGAAATAGGCGCGAACGCAGTTGGCTGCCGTCATGGAAACCTCCGTGAATCGGTTAGCGAGGCTTAGAGCCTCAGACCGAAAGAACAAAAACAAGGCAAAAGCCATTTTAACCACAGGCGGCTTCCGTCGCACACGGTTAAAGGCAGAGGCGGGAATCAAAATCCGGGAGTTTCTTATCTGTGTGACCCGATGAAATCGGGTCCCGGTGGTTATAAACCGTTTTGTTAGTGCGCGCAGTTTCCGCCGTGGCTGTGGCCGCCGCAGCAGGACTGGAGCGTATACTCCGGCAGGTTCTTGTCTGCATACCGGGAAAGGTTCTCACGGACCGTGACTGATTGCGCCCGGTATACCCTGACGCCGGACTGATTCAACCTGCTCAAGGCGCCGCCGCCGATGCCGCCGACGACAACCGCGTCGATCTTCTGACCGTCCAAAGCCTTGAGCGGGTTGCAGGCGCCATGGGCATGATGCTGGTCCCCATTGTTGATCTGGGAAAGGGCGCCGCTCTCGGTATCCACGAGAATGAACAGTGGGGCCGACCCGAAATGATTGTAAACCTTGCTGTCAATGCCTTCGTTCTGCTGGACCGGGAAACATACTTTCATGCGTGCTGTCCTCCTCTTTTCATGGATCCATACTAAAGACCATGGTCATGAGTGTCAAGCTAAATCAGGAAGGAGCTGATCGATGTGCCCCTGTTTATAACGGTGTCTCATCACCAGATCAGCGTAAACAGCGCAAGAACGCCTGATCCGGCAATGACCATGCCCGCTATCCGGTTGACCCAGATGACATGCCGCTCCGTGAACCGCTGCTTCAATAAGGTGACAACGCCGATCAGGAACGACCACCAGATCGCGGAGCCGAAAAAGACGCCGAACACGAGCGTTCCCGCTGAAAGTATGCTCCCTCTCGTGCCGACCAGGCCGAACCCGGTGAAAACCGCGCCAAAGGAAAATATGGTCATGGGATTGGTGAGAGTAAGGAAGAACGTTGAGGTGAACATGCCGGCATACATCCTGCCCGTCCGCTTCGCGCAGGCATCCGCGGTCTTTGACGTGAATGTCCGGGCGCCGAGAATGCACAGCAGCGCGCCCCCGGCCAGGCGGAGCCAGAAATGGTATGCAATGAGAAGATGGGAGATGAAGGCGAGGCCGGAAGCCGCTATGAAGCCGTAGATCATGTCCGCGGTTGCCGCGCCCATTCCCGACGCGAAACCCGCTCTTCTGCCGTGCGTCAGCGTGCGGCGGGCGCAGAGAATACCGATGGGACCGGTGGGCGCAGCGATGACGAAGCCGAGCATTAACCCTTTTAAAAAGAATATCTCGTCCATGCAGTCCGCGGTCTACGACACCGGCCTGCCGCGGGCAGCCCTGTAAGCAAGCAGCAATGCTCCGAGCACGATCATGGTTGCGCTCAATACCTGGCCCATGGTGAACGGACCGGCAATGAACCCGAGCTGAGGGTCGGGCTCGCGGAAGAATTCGACGAAAGATCTGAACAGTCCGTACAGAAGAACAAAGAGGGCGGTTATCATACCCGTTCTCCGGACCCTGTCCTTGAGCGTCCAGAGCACCGCGAACAGGACAATGCCTTCCAGGAAGAGCTCATACAGTTGGGAAGGGTGCCGGGGCAGCGGACCGCCGCCGGGAAACAGCATGGCCCAGGGCACATCCGTAGTCCTGCCGTACAGTTCTCCATTGATGAAGTTCCCCAGCCTGCCGAGGCCGAGCCCTATCGGGGCTGTCACGCTCACGAGATCGGCCGCCAGCCAGGGGTCCTTCTGATAACGCTTGCAGCACCAGATCCCGGCGAGCACGCTGCCGATGAGCCCCCCGTGGAAGGACATTCCCCCCTGCCACACAGCGAAAATGCCGAGCGGATGCTGAAGAGAGGAGGAAAGGTCGTAGAACAGCACATACCCGAGCCGGGCGCCGATGATCAGCCCGAGCAGCAGAAAGGCATAGAAGGTGTCGAGGAATTCCCGGGAAAGAGGCAGATTTCTTTTCCGGACGCGGGACCACACCAGCAGGTAGGATGCCGCGAATCCCAGCAAATACATGAGCCCGTACCAGCGGACCGCCAGCGGGCCGATGCGGATTATTTCAGGGTCGATCTTCGGATAGGGGATCATGGTCGGATTCCGGGTGCACGGTTTGGTGGGACATCACAAGCACATTTGTTGTTAGATACGATATTTAATTTAGATGAAGTCGTAACAGGTCTCGATCCCGCCACAAGTTAAGGTTCCTATAGGCAGGCGCACAGAAAGCACAAAGATAAGACGATGATAGCTACTGGATTTTCTCTGAGCCCTCTGTGATCTCTGTGGCTAAAAAATGATTTTTACAGATTTTTTCTCACTTCTTCGTCTTCTCGCCGAAGATCTCCTTCACTTTATCAAAAAAGCCGGTCGTGATCGGCGCGGAATGCTCTCCGTTCAGCAGGTCGAACTCCTGGAGCAGTTCCTTCTGCCTGGCCGTCAACTTGCCCGGCACTTCCACCATGATCCTGCAGAGCTGATCGCCGATGCCGGAGCCGCGCAGATAGGGAAACCCTTTTCCTTTCAGGCGAAACACATGGCCCGGCTGCGTTCCCGCCGGGATCTTCAGTTTCATCCCTCCCGTCAAGGTCGGCACCTCGATCTCGTCGCCCAGCGCTGCCTGGACAAAACGGATGGGAACCGCACAGATCACGTCCTGCCCTTCGCGCTGGAACAGGGGATGCTCTTCCACCGTCAGATAAACGTAGAGGTCTCCCGGCGGTCCGCCGAACGCGCCCAGTTCGCCTTCTCCGGACAGGCGGATCGTGTTTCCCGTTTCGACCCCTGCGGGGATCTTGATGGACAAGGTGCGTTCCCGTTCCACCCTTTTCCGGCCTTTACAGGTCTTGCAAGGGTCCGTAATAACGCTGCCTTCTCCGCCGCAGCGGGAACAGGTCCTGCTGATGCTGAAAAAACCCTGCTGCATCCGGCTCTGCCCGCTGCCGTGGCACATGGTGCATGCCGTGACCTTGTCCCGGGAAGAAGCACCGAGGCCCTCGCAGTCCGGGCACCGTTCCCACCGGGGCACCCGGATCTTGCTGGACGTTCCGAAGGCCGCGTCCTCGAAGCTGATCTTCAGGTTGTAGCGCAGGTCCTCGCCCGCGCTTGCCCGCGCTCCGCCTCTGCCCGTGCCGAAGAATTCGCCGAAAATATCGCCGAAGATATCGCCCATGCCCATGCCGGCGCCGAACCCGCCGCCCGGTCCGCCCTGCGCGCCCGGAGCCGTCCCGTACTGATCGTAATAGGCACGCTTCTGCCCGTCCGACAGGACCTCGTAGGCCTCGTTGATCTCCTTGAATTTGTCCTCTGCAGCCTTGTCGCCGGGGTTCTTGTCGGGATGGAATTCGTGGGCGAGCCGCCGGTAGGCTCGTTTAAGCTCGGCATCGGTCGCGTTCTTGTGCACGCCGAGCAGTTGATAATAATCCTTGGCCATGGTCCCCTTCTTGAGTCCGGATCCTGTCCGGATGGCTTGAAAGCCCCTGATTCTACTTCATCTGAGGCAGGCGATGCAAACTTTTTTACAATCAAAGACGATACCGTCCACCGCGATATCCTGCACTTCCGTAATCGCTGGGCACGAGAGGCGCGAAGGACGCGAGGAGGTCAAAAACAGAACTTGATTGCCTGTTTTACGGTTTCCTTGCGTCCCTGGCGTCTTCGCGGTAAAAATTGCTTCTTTTAGGCGTCGCCTTTAACTCAAAAAAAGAGGATAGCGGTGCCTCTCGGACACCGCTATCCTCGCTCATGGATCTTCGATTTACTTCTTGTCCTTGTCCACTTCCTCGAACTCGGCCTCGACCACCTTTTCCTCAGGCTTTTCGCCGCCGTTACCTGTACCGGCGCTGCCTGCGGGTCCGCCGCCCGCCTGGCCCTGCTCTTTGCCCATCTTGGCATAGACCTCTTCCGCCAGCTTATGGGACGCCTTGGAAAGGTCGGCTACCGCCTTCTTGATGGCATCCACATCCTGGCCGTCCTTCACGGCCTTTGCCTGCTCCAGGGCCTTCTGGATCTCGGCCCGCTCCGCTTCCGAAAGTTTGGAGCCGTAGTCGGCAACGGATTTCTCGACGGAGTAGATGAGCGTGTCCGCCTCGTTCCGTGCCTCGGCGGACTCGCGCTTCTTCTTATCCTCGGCAGCATGAGCTTCGCTCTCCTTGAGCGCCTTGTCGATCTCCTCCTTGGACATGCCGCTCGATGCCGTGATCTTGATGGACTGCTCCCTGCCCGTACCGAGGTCCTTCGCCATGACATGCACGATGCCGTTGGCGTCGATATCAAAGCTCACCTCGATCTGCGGTATGCCGCGGGGCGCCGGCGGAATGCCGACCAGCTCGAACCTGCCCAGCGTCTTGTTGTCCCCTGCCATCTCGCGCTCGCCCTGGACCACATGGATCGAAACGGCCGTCTGGTTGTCCGAGGCGGTCGAGAAGACCTGGCTCTTCTTGGTGGGGATCGTGGTGTTGCGCTCGATCAGCCTGGTCGTGACCGCACCCAGCGTCTCGATGCCGAGGGAGAGCGGGGTGACGTCCAACAGCAGGACATCCTTTACCTGGCCGGTCAGGACCGCGCCCTGGATCGCCGCTCCGATGGCCACGACCTCGTCGGGGTTCACGCCCCGGTGCGGCTCCTTCTTGAAGAAGTCCTTCACCGTGGCGATGACCTTCGGGGTGCGCGTCTGGCCGCCCACGAGAACGGCCTCATTGATCTTGTCAACGGTCGTTCCCGCGTCATTGAGCGCCTTTTTGCAGGGCTCGACGCTCCTCTTGATCAGATCGTCCACGAGCTGCTCGAACTTGGCACGGGAAAGCTTGTAGAGCAGGTGCTTGGGTCCGCTGGCGTCGGCGGTGACAAAGGGAAGGTTGATCTCCGTATCCATGACGTTCGAAAGCTCTACCTTGGCCTTCTCGGCCGCCTCTTTCAGGCGCTGAAGCGCCATCTTGTCCTTGCTCAGGTCGATCGCCTGGTCCCGCTTGAACTCGTCAACGAGCCACCGGATGATCCGGTCGTCGAAGTCGTCGCCGCCCAGGAAAGTGTCGCCGTTCGTGGACTTCACTTCGAACACGCCCTCACCCAGCTCCAGGATCGAGATGTCGAAGGTGCCGCCGCCGAGATCGTATACCGCTATGGTCTCGTCCTTCTTCTTGTCCAGGCCGTAGGCCAGGGACGCCGCGGTCGGCTCGTTGATGATCCGGAGGACGTTCAGCCCGGCGATCTTCCCTGCGTCCTTGGTCGCCTGCCGCTGGCTGTCGTTGAAGTAGGCCGGCACCGTTACGACCGCGTCTGTTACTTTCTCTCCGAGATAATCCTCGGCCGTCTGCTTCATTTTTGTCAGGATCATGGCCGAAATCTCCGCGGGGCTGTACACTTTGCCGCGGATCTCGACGTGGGCATCTCCATTCGCCGCCTTTACGATCTTGTAGGGCAGGTGCTTGTGCGCTTCCTGGACCTCGCCTGTTTCGAACTTGCGGCCGATCAGCCGCTTGATCGAGAATATCGTATTGTCCGGGTTCGTGATCGCCTGCCGCTTCGCGATCTGGCCCACGAGCCGTTCGCCGCTCTCGGTTATGGCAACCACGGACGGGGTCGTCCGGCTCCCTTCCGAATTCGGGATCACGACGGGCTCGCCGCCCTCCATGATCGCCACGCAGGAGTTGGTCGTCCCCAGATCGATTCCTATAACTTTAGCCATTTCTTCCTCCTTAAGATCTCCATGATGGTATTGCTGCAACCAGCTGCCGTTTACCGAGATGCATACCCTATGCGTTGCTCCCAACCGGTTCGGGCTGGGGTTTTTTCGATACGCTTACCTTTGCATGACGAAGCACTTTCTCGTGGTACAGGTATCCGTCCTGGAACACCTGGACCACCGTATTCTCCGGCACATCTGCCGTCAAGACCTGCATCATGGCTTCGTGTTTTGCCGGATCAAAAGGTTCACCTTCCGCGGAAAACCGCTTGACCCCCGACTTTTCGAGCACGTCCCGGAGCTGCTTATACACCTGTTCGACCCCCTGCTGCAGTCCCTGCGCGGCCTCGCCTGCCTCTGCGCCGTGCTTCAGTGCCAGCCCCAGGTGGTCCACCACGGGCAGCAACTCGAGCACGAGCTGCTCATTGGCGTATTTCCGGAACTCGGCGAGGTCCCGCTGCATCCGTTTGCGGTAGTTCTCAAAATCCGCATAGGTCCGCAGGTACTTCTCGTTCGCCTCGGCCGCCTCCTTCGTCTTCTGCTCCAGGGCCTGCACGAGCTTTTCCCGTTCTTCCGCTGCCGCTGCGCCGTCCTGTTCGGAAGAGGCGGCTTCCCCGGCCTCTTCTTCCGTTTTCTCCTCGCTATCGTCCCGTTCGTCCTTCATTTCGTCCTTTATCATCTATCCAAACCTCGTTGATATCGTTCTCCCAGCAGTCTTGACAGCAGCCTCGCGGTGTAGTCGACCACGTGGATCACCTGCTTGTACTGCATCCTCGTCGGCCCTATGACCCCCAGTGTCCCGATGATGTTCGTTCCGGCCCGGTAGCTGCCGACCACCATGCTGCACCCCTGCATCTCATAGAGCGGATTTTCCGACCCGATAAAGACCTTGATGCCGTCGGCCGCTACGCTGCGGTCGAGCACTTTCAACAGCTTGTACTTGTCCTCAAAGGCCTTGAACAGGGTCCGCATCTTTTCCACGTTCGCGAACTCGGGACTCTCCATGACCTGCGATGCGCCGCCGATATATACCTTTTCGGCATCCCGTTCGTGCACTTCCTGGCTTGCGCGGTAGGTCTCCTCCATGAGGCGCCCGAACAAAAGCTTCTCTTCCTGCAGCTTGTCCAGCAGCCGCTGGCGGATGTCGGCAAGCGTCCAGTGCTCCAGCTCTTCATCGAGGTACGCGCTGAAGTAGTTCAGGTCGTGCTGCGTGATCGACTCGTCCAGGTCGATCAGCTTGTTCTGGACCATCCCGGTGCTCGTGACAAAGATGAGCAGCACCTGACGTCCGCGCAGCCGCACGAACTCGATATGCTTATACCGGCCCTCCGGCTCGACAGGCGAGATTACGACGCCTGCGCAGTGGGACAGGGTCGCAAGAAAGCGGCTGGCTTCCTGCATCAGGCCTTCCAGGTCTTCGCCCTGCAGCCCCGGAGCGTCCGATACCTGCCGCAACTGGTCTTCCAGGTCGTCGCTGTCGTTCTCGATGCTGATCAGGCTGTCGATGTAGTAGCGGTAACCGAGGTCGGTCGGGATCCTCCCTGCGGAAGTATGAGGATGGGTCAAATACCCCATTTCCTCCAGTTCCGCCATGATGTTCCTGACCGTGGCCGAACTCACTCCGAAATCGTACCGTTTGATCAGAACGTTCGAGCCGATCGGAGAACCATTGGCAATATAGCTGTCAATGACCGCCTGCAGTACCCTCTTATTTCTTTCATCTAACTCCATAAAATAGTACTCGTTTCTCGCAGAAATACTGAGAATTAGCACTCTTTGACATAGAGTGCTAATAATTTAACATAGGTATTTTTATGTGTCAAGCAGTTATTTCCCGCAACCCGGAACCCGCCATCCGATCCGCCAAAAAAAACATCCCGCACCCTGCCCGGGTGCGGGATGGCGTCGCTCCTGGTATTGATCAGGCTGCCTTTTTGACACCCTTCTCTCCTTCGATCATCATCGGTGTCTCGACCTCTATCTTCTTCGCTTTGGTCCCGATCTCCGGAACCGGTACTGTTATTTCCAGCATGCCGTTCGAGAATTTAGCCTTGATATGGTCGGTCTTTACACCCTCGGGCAGCGTAAAGCGCCTCTCAAAGGATCCATAAGTCAGTTCTCGATGGATATAGTCCTCGTCCTTGGCATCCTTTTCCGTCTTCCGCTCGCCCTTGATGATCAGCTGCCGTCCCGTTTCATCCACGGTGACATCCACTTCCTTCGGGTCGACCCCGGGCAGCTCGCATTTGAACACGACGTCATTGCCCTTTTTGTACGTCTCCACCGCCGGGATCCAGCCCCCGAAAGGCTCCGTGGCCGCGGGCACGTCCCTGCTGAACCGGTCAAGCAATCGGTCCATTTCATACTGCATTTCGCGAAGCTCGCTGAAGGGGTCCCATCTCCGCATCATCCGGAAGGGATCCCACCTGGCAATGCCCTTCATAAGCAATCCCTCCTTTCTTGATAGTTCTCTTATACCACACATTTAGCACTCTGTCAAGGCGAGTGCTAAAGTGCCAACTTATTGTTTTTTATTATTATTTTGTTACAGCTGCTTCAAACGGGACTAAGACGAGAGGTGCTCTTTGGACCGGAGAAGTCCGCCGGGGATCACAAAACGTTCGGAGATGATTCTGCGGAATCGGGGGGCGTAAATCAGTTCATACACGGATTCTTTGTCGGGAAACAGGTTCAGCGCAGCCTTCTTGGTGTCCTGCATGATGTCGAAGGCCTCCCGCAGGGTCAGGTCGTTCTGCTGCATCAGAACGGCCTGAGCAAGATCCACGATGAACCGGAGCCGCCTCATTCTCTTTTCCTCTTCGAGCAATTTTTTCTTCATACACTTTTTATACGACTTCGCTTCATGCTTTTCAAGAGGCTTGATCAGGCGAGCAGGGCCGCAAGGTCGCGCGCATTCGCCGGGGCGTAGCCGTGGGGGTCGTTGTTGAAATAGATGAAAACATCCTTCCCCTGCTTCAGGTAGCTCCTGATCCGCGCCGCGTCGCGGGCGAGCTGACCTTTTGAATAACTGCCTTCATGGCTTGCGGCCTGCCCGTGCCGGCGCAGGTAAACGAAATCAGCGGTGACGGGAAGGTCATCATTGAACTGCGGCGAGTCGGCCATGCAGAGGGCGGCCCCGCGGTCGCGGCAGAGGTCGATCACCTCCGAAACGATCCAGCTTTCGTTCCGGAACTCGAAGGCATGGCGGAAGGGATACCGTTCGAGCCGGTCGAGGAACGCCGAAAAACGGGGATGATTCAGTTTGAAGGAGGGGGGGAACTGCCAGAGAACAACGGCCATCTTTTCCTTCAGCAGGTTCGCTCCCTCAAAAAACTTCTTGAGCGGCTCCGCCGGGTCCACCAGCCTCTTCACATGGGTGATGTATCTGCTGCCTTTTACGGCGAAGGTGAACCCTTCCGGGGTGTCCCGGTACCAGCTTTGGAACGCGGCCGGAGACGGAAGATGGTAAAAAGTGACGTTCAGTTCGACGCTCGAGAAGACCGTGCTGTAATATTCGAGCCACTTGCGTTCGGGGAGGTCGGCAGGATAGAAGACCTTTTTCCAGTGCTTATAGCTGAAGCCGCTGCATCCTATGGCGAGTTCGGGCATGGCTGCAAATACTCCGGGATGGGGTCATTCTGGGGTAAAGCCTTTTATTGAAGCTCCCTGCAGCAAATGAAGGTTCGCATAGGCATCTGCAGGGACTCTCGATTCTTAAGGTTGGAACATTATCGTATTCGCTCGCTAACCCCGCAGTCCCGCCATGGCGGGACGGGGAATGCGCTCACTCCAGAATTCAACTGTATCACACTTGGGTTTCTTGCATTTGCTGAAAAGCCGGGATAAGAAACGCACCCTTGCGGGTACCTGCGAAATCGTTTTTTCAACGGCTGGGCCGGCACGGGATTTCTCACGGCTCCCGGTCCCGTTCAAAGGTGCCGCTCTTGCCGCCGCTCTTCCTCATCAGGCGGACATCGCCCACGACCATCAGTCGGTCCACGGCCTTGCACATGTCATAGATGGTGAGGCAGGCCGCGGCAACGGCGGTCAGGGCTTCCATCTCCACGCCTGTCTTTCCGGTGGTCCTGGCCGCGGCGCGGACTATGACGCAGGAGCCCGACCGGTCCGGCTCGAGGGAGACCTCAACGGACGACAGGCTGAGGGGATGGCACAGGGGGATCAGGTCGGCCGTCTTCTTTGCCGCCATGATCCCGGCGATCCGGGCCACGCCGAACACGTCCCCTTTGGCGATGTTGCCCTCCAGGATCAGGTCCAGGGTCTCCGGCTGCATGCTGATGCGGCCCTCGGCCACAGCCTCCCGTGCCGTATCATTTTTGGCGGAAACGTCGACCATGCGCGCCCTGCCCTGCTCGTCCAGATGGGTCAGTTTCCCCTTCGTCACCGCCTTCATCCTCCTATGCGCGACATCGTCCGCTCAAAACAGGCCCCGGGTCCGCTGTCCGCGTCCGTGAGATGGTGCCGTTCGGGCTTGATCTGCAGCGCCAGCCTCAGCAGCCGCTCGATCTCGGCGTCGCTGCAGCCGGCGCGCAGCGGCGCCTTCATGTCAATCTCGGTATCGGAAAGGAGACAGGGCCGGATCTTGCCGTCGGCGGTGAGCCGGAGGCGCCGGCAGGCCGCGCAGAAATGCTTGCTGATGGGACTGATGAACCCGATGACGCCGCGTGCGCCCGGGATCTGATGGTTCGCGGACGGCCCGGCAGAGCGTTTCGTGGAAAAGGGAATGAGCGGTCCGAACTCCCGCTCGATCACCTCCTGCACCTGAGCGGCGCTCACGCACGTATCCCTGCGCCACCGGTCGTCGGCGCCAATGGGCATGAACTCGATGAAACGGACATGCAGCGCGCGCTCCAGGGTCAGCCGGGCGAAGGAGAGGATCTCGTCGTCATTGACGCCCTTCACCGGCACCATGTTGATCTTGAGCGGCTCGAAGCCGGCCTGCTGGGCCCGCTCGATCCCCCGCCAGACCTCGCGCCAGTTGTCTTTGCCCGTGATCTGCGCGAAGCGTTCGGGCTTAAGCGAGTCGAGGCTGACGTTGAGCCTCCGGATCCCCGCTTCCCGAAGATCACGCGCCTTGCTTTCCAGCAGCACGCCGTTCGTAGTAAGGCTGATGTCCTCGATCCCCGGGACCGTGCCCAGGGACCGGATGAAACCCAGTACCCCGCGCCGGATCAGGGGTTCGCCGCCGGTAATGCGGACATGAGCGATGCCGAGCGGCACAGCGACCGAGATTATCCGGAGGATCTCTTCGTACTGAAGTATCTCGCAGTGGGGGAGAGTACTCATACCGGAACGGGGTTTGCAATACAGGCAGGAAAGATTGCAGCGGTCGGTGATCGAAACGCGCAGATAATCGATGGAGCGTTTGTTCTGGTCTACGAGCGCCATGGGAAAACTGTACCACAGGGCCGGGGCTACTTCAAGGCAAAATATGACCTTGACCGGTTCTGCAATTAACAGTATAATTGCCCTGGTTTATGGCAGGGCACCTTGTCGAGATCCCTGTTCTGATACGGAACTGAGACAAACATGTCCAACAACTCAAAGAGAACCATTCTCGGCCGTGGGAAGGGATACCTGAATGTGGCGGGGCCGCAATCACGGTTCATCATCTTCCTTATCTTTGTGCTGATGGCATACACGCTGCTGCTGCGGGTGTTCCAGAAGCTTGCCGAGATCCTCCAGCTTCCCGTTTTTCTTCCCATCTCCCTGATAACCCTTCTGATCTTCATCGGCGTTGTCGGCACCATCTACTCCCACTCCTTCGTGGGCCCCATGGTCCGGATCCGCCGTGCCATCGATCTGCTCGCCCAGGGCGATATCTCGGTCTCGCTCAGGCTCCGGGAGTCGGACGATCCCATGCTGAAGGAGCTGGTTGAGTCCATCACCCGCTTGTGCGAACACACCAGGAATTCCCATGCTTTGATCAACGCGTCGGCGCGGGACCTGCTGGGGGACGTGGCGGCGCTGCGGGAAGCCCTCCAGGCAG
>MHEA01000117.1:0-147 GCA_001805085.1 Nitrospirae bacterium GWC2_57_9 | reverse complement strand
ACCTCGCAAGCTTGCGCAATAAGCAGGAGCTGCTTGAGAAGGCGATCCAGGCTACGGGAAGAACGTAAGGCGGGGGACTATGGCAGAAAGCGGTTTCAGAGGCAAAAGTATGAAAGCGGTCGCCGTGGATGTGGCCGAAGGCTATGT
>MHEA01000116.1:8219-10658 GCA_001805085.1 Nitrospirae bacterium GWC2_57_9 | reverse complement strand
ATATCCATGCAGATCCTGCCGACCACGGGCACTCTGCTTCCCCGCACCAGCGCTTCCCCGCGGTTCGATAGTCCCCGGTTGTACCCGTCGGCATAACCGATGGGGATTGTTGCAATCAGGCTTTCCCGCCGCGTCATGAACGTCCGACCATAACTGATGGAGGTCCCCGCCGGGACTCTCTTCAGGAAAGCGATGCGCGTGACGAGTGAAAGCACCGGTTTCAGTTCCGCGCTGTTCCTGCGCAACGGGTCATACCCGTAAAGCATGATACCCGGACGCACCATCGTGAACAGGGCCCGTCCGTAATCCAACAGGGCCGCGCTGTTCGCCGCGTGCCGGAGCGGCACCCGGATGCCGCGCTCTTCCAGACCCTTGATCAGCGCCTCGAACCGGTCCAGTTGGGACGAAGAAAACTCCTTGTCCCGCAGGTCGGCATCCGCAAAATGGGTCATGAGACCCTGCACATCAATGCCCTCTAGGTTCTTCAGCTCCTCGATGAAGCGGACCCCTTCTTCCGGTGCGATCCCTATCCTGCCCATGCCCGAATCGATCTTGACGTGGACAGGCAGCCTGGTCCCCTGTTTGATTGCTTCCGTAGAGAGTGCCCGGGCGACCGACAGGGAACAGACCACGGGAGCCAGACACAGGCCGACAATAGTTTCCGCCTGTTCGGGAAAGACCGCTCCCATAACCAGGACCGGCGATTCGATCCCGGCATCGCGCAGTTCCCTGCCCTCTTCTGCAAGGGCGACACCCAGCATATCCGCGCCGAGTTTGAGGACATGCCGCGCCACGGCGACTGCTCCATGGCCATAGGCCTGCGCTTTGACGACCGCCAGCACTTTCCGCGCTGCCGCGCGGTCCCGTGCCCGCCGGAAGTTATGGGTCAACGCATTCAGGTCGATCTCAGCTTCCGTGGGTCTGTCCGGCCGTCCCTGAGTGCTTTCCGCCGCGGGTCGCTCCCGGGAGGCCTCAGTGGATGGTGCTCTCATTGATTTCCTCGAACGTGTTCGATGCAGGCAGTATTTCTATCTTGTCAAAGGATTGAGTACAGTCAAGACATTCCCAATGATGCACGGTCCAATACTCGAAATCCATCTGCAGGCTGTAATCATCTTCCTGAAACAGATTTGTTCCGCCGCAAAAGGGGCACATGATCGGTTCCATCATATTCCTCCGATCTTCTTACCGAGCAACCAAGTGGTGTTCGGAAATGACTGGGCCGATGATGGCGCTCCCAGATAATCAAAAAGCATGTTTTTTCAGCTGTTTTGCAACTTGTACTCTAACACAGGGACGGGTTTTTTGCAAAATATTTTTGTCACCGGGTCAGCAGCTCCCGCAGGGCCAGGATAAGCTTTTTGTTCTCGCGGCCGGTCCTGACGGCGATGCGTAAGAAACGGCTGTCCAGCCCCGGGAACGAGGAGCAATCGCGTATCAGGAAGCCGCGCAGGGCCAGTTTGTGAGCGAGCAGCGCGGCCTTCGGCTCGGCCACCTTGATGAACAGAAAGTTGGCAGAACCGGGAAAGGTCTCTACGCCGGGCAGGATCCTGACGGCCGAGAGCAACCGCTCCCGTTCTTTCTCCATGAGTCGAAAGGTCTTTTTGGTATATCTCCAGTCGTTCAAAGCGGCGATCGCGGCATGCTCAGCTGCTCTGTTTATTGTCCAGGGTTCCTGCCCCGCCTGGATCTCGCCGATAACCGATTCCCCGGAAACGGCATAACCGATCCGCAGCCCCGGCATGCCGAAGAACGTGCTGAAAGACCGCAGGCAGATGAGATGCGAGGTCTGAACGGCCTCCTTGATGGTCGATTCCGCATTGGTGAAGTCCATGAACGCTTCGTCGATCACCAGACGGACCCCTTGCTCAAGGGCATAGTTCGCGATCTCGAGCATCTCTGCTTTAGTCATCAGCAGCCCCGTGGGATTGTTCGGGTTGCCCAAGAACGCCATGTCGACACCCTTGAGCGCGAAGGCTATCTCGAGAGGGTCGATCCTGAATCCTGTCCGTTCCGGCAGGTACAGGGGGACGACTTCGGCGCCCGCGACCGAGGCGGCCGCTGCATACTCCGTAAAGGCAGGCATCGGGACCAGCACCTTCCGGGGCCGGAACACGCGAGGGATGAGATATATCAGCTCGGTCGACCCGTTCCCGCAGGTCACCTGCTCCGGCTTGATGCCGAAATACCGCGCAATAGCTTTCCGCAAGCCGGTCATCCCCGGATCGGGATACAAGTGCATTTCGGTCAAAGCTCTTTTTGCCGCCCGGACCGCTGACGAAGACGGGCCGAGGGGGTTCACATTCGAACTGAAGTCAATGACATCTCGTTCTGAAAGACCGTAACGCTTGACTGCCTCGTGCAGGGTCTCTTCCGGGACCCGCAATGGTGGTTGAACATACTCCCTGCTGTTTACCACATCCGTTTTTTGAACCTCTG
>MHEA01000116.1:6897-8128 GCA_001805085.1 Nitrospirae bacterium GWC2_57_9 | reverse complement strand
CTGGGCCGCGGTCGGTTGGCGCATCACCAGCGATGCAAGCTCCACTGCGTCCTGCATGCGAACGGACCGGATCACTTTTTTCACCCACGGGATCGACGCTACGTTCATGCTCAGATGCTCGAATCCCATGCCCAGCAGGATGGCGGCGTAGAGCGGATCACCAGCCATCTCACCGCACATCGCGAGCGGGATCTTCGCCTCCCGGGAAGCCGCGGACACGTGCTGGAGCAGGCGCAGCACGGCCGGATCGAGCGGTTCATACATGTAGGCAACGTGCTCGTTCTGGCGGTCGATGGCAAGCGTGTACTGGATCAGGTCATTCGTCCCCACACTGAAAAAATCCACCTCCGGGGCAAGGAGGTCGGCGATCATGGCCGCCGCGGGTATCTCGATCATGATGCCGATGTGCACCTGTTCGTTGAAGGCGTTCCCTTCCGCCCGCAGCTCCGCCTTCACCTCCTCCAGGATCTTCTTGGTCTCATGCAACTCGGGAAGGCCGGAGATCATGGGGTAAAGGATCTTGATGTTTCCCTGGACCGATGCCCTGAGTATGCCGCGAAGCTGGGTCCGGAAGATATCGCGCTTCTGCAGACAGAAACGGATCGCCCGGAGACCGAGGGCCGGATTGGCTTCCTTTTCGAATCCCCCGGGGATGCCGATCTTGTCCCCGCCGACATCGAGCGTGCGAATGACCACTTCGTGGGGGAAAGCCTTTTCCGCCACCAGGCGGTAGGCCCGGAAGTGTTCTTCCTCGGTTGGCATTGTTGTCCGGTTCATGAACAGGAACTCGGTGCGGTAGAGGCCGATGCCTGTCCCGCCATGCTCTGCTGACGAGGTCGCCTCTTCCGGCAGTTCGATGTTGGCCTGGAGCACGATAACATGTCCGTCCAGTGTTTCGGCAGGCAGGGTCTTGATCTTTTCGAGTTCCTGCTCGAAATATTTGTATCGACGCTGCTTTTTAAGATAGTCGAGGAACGTCTCCTCATCGGGATCGACAATGACCACGCCGTGGATTCCGTCAAGGATCACCACGTCGCCCGTCTTGACCGCCGTCGTGATACTTTCCAGTCCGACCGCCGCCGGGATCCCCAGGGACCGGGCCAGAATGGCGGTATGCGATGTCCGGCTGCCTGCGTCGGTGGCGAAACCCAGGATCTTGTCCTTGCGCATCATCAGCGTGTCGCTCGGTGCGAGGTCGTGCGCAATGATCACTGCCTCGTCCCGGATGTCG
>MHEA01000116.1:3791-6860 GCA_001805085.1 Nitrospirae bacterium GWC2_57_9 | reverse complement strand
GGATGCGCTCTCCGACCTGTTCCACGTCGTGCTTTCGCTCGCGCAGATACTCGTCCTCGATGGAATCGAACTTCAGACCGATGGCGGCAATCGTCTCCTTCAGCGCGCCCTCTGCATTGACATGCGCCTCCCGGATCCGCTTGACGGTTGCATCGACCAGCAGCTTGTCCTCCAGAAGCATGATATGGGTCTCGATGATGTAAATATGGGATTTGCCGAGTCCCTTGCTGAAGCGCTTCTTGAGATCCTCCAACTGGGACTTGGAAAGATCGATCGCCCGTTTGAAACGCGCCACTTCGTCCTTGACGCTGACATCCTCGATCCGTTGGCCGGCGACCACGATCTTGCGCCGGTCAAGAACGTAGGCCCTGCCGATCACGACCCCGGGCGAAGCAACTATCCCTTTGTAGATTTTTTCCTGCATTCCATCACTTCCCGATTTTTCCACCAGCGGCAAGACGTTCTTCGTGCCGGAGGTACGCCGGCCCGACCGTTATTCCTTCTCTCCAAACTTTTCCTTGAACAAGCGCTCGAGCCCTGCCACCGCCTGTTCTTCATCCTCGCCCTGAACCTGAAGCGTGACCGTGCTCCCCTTTGCCGCCGCAAGCATCATGATCCCCATGATGCTCTTGCCGTCGACCTCCAGATCATCCTTTACGAGGATGATTTTCGAAGAGTAGCCGCTTGCCGACTTCACGATCTGAGCGGCGGCGCGTGCGTGGAGCCCCAGTTTGTTCTCGATCAACAGCTCTTTTTTCTTCATCAGACGACTCCTGCATATGCCAGGCCGATGCAGACAGCGGCAAGCCCGAGCATGAGTTTGACCGGAGACCCCTTCCGTGCGAGGGCCATGACGAGGGCCAGGGTGACCAGCAGTGCGATCGCAGCGTTCACGGCGACGGGAGCGCTGCCCAGAAGCTGAAAACCCGGTGTCCAGAGGCACAGGACCGCCAGCATGGCGCCGAGCACGGCAAGGGATACCGACTTGAACAACCTTGCCATTCTCGTGAACCGGTACCGGCCGATCAGGGAGACCACGTCCCCGGCGCTGTGATAGCCCCAGACCAGCAGGTCCGCCCTGAGCCATACATGCCAGCTGTTGTACAGGACGAGGAACAGAAGCGGGGCCCACCATGCGCCGGTCGCAAGGACGGCTGCGGCAATCGTAACGGACAGCGGCTTGAGCGCGCCCCAGAAAAAGCTGTCACCCAGAGCGCCCAGCGGCGCCATCAACCTGTTCTTGATCGCGGATACATCAACCGTCCTGTTCCGCCCCGAGGCGCGCTCCTCCTCGGTCCTGACCGCGGCTCCGAGGATGAAGGAAGCCAGGTACGGCTGCGTGTTGAAATATTCCATATGCAGCTTCAATCGGGACCGGAACTCCTCGGGGTCCGGGTAGAGCCTCCTGAGGGCCGGCAGCATGGCGAAGGCAAATCCCAGCGACTGCATACGGTCAAAGCTCCAGGATGCCTGGATCAGGAAGGACCTGAAAAAGACACTGATCATGTCCATCGGCCTGATCAACTGCCGGCTTTCAGTCATGTTTTCCTCCCCCGGGCCCGTTCGATGGCATCGTCCGTCCCTACGATCTTCGTTCACTGAACCGGGCCCCGGCAAAACCCGCCAGAATGACCAGCAGGATCAGGATCAAGGGATGGCCGTGCAGCAGAACGCCGAGCCCGACCGAGCCGGCAAACCCGGCAATAAAGAACCGGTCCAAGACCACTATCGACAATTTGTGAAGCATAAGGGCTGCTCCGAGAAGCGGCAGCACCTTTACGAACAGGGTCATACCCGCATGTACCCTTTCGGGGAGATGCCAGAAAAGCGCGACAGCGGCAAGCCCCGCCGGAATAAAAAACAGGTACACAACGAAGGACTTCAGAAAGAACACTATCAGGCCCGACAAATGCGCGCGCGAAAGCCTGCACGCGGGTTCTTCGAAGGGGCCGGCGAGGGCGGCATCGGCGAGCCCTGAGTTGCGTCTCCGGACGAACTCATCCACCATCATGGTTATGGGGACCGTAGCCGTCGTCAACAGAAGACAGAACCCGATGAGGTCAAGCGGCGCCGCGCCCCGGCTGCTCAGAACGGCGATCGCCGTGGCTGAAACCGCCCCGATGGTGGCATCGGCCGGGACGAACGTGCCGACCGGGATATCAAGCACCCAGATCAGTTCCAGCACGCCTCCGATTATCATGCCCGTGGTCGCATCACCCAACAGCCAGCCCGCAAGCGGCCCTGCCACGATCGGCTGCGAGACCATGAATTGACCCGCCGCGGTCCGGTCCAGGCCGACGAAACCGCCTGCAACGGCGACGGCGAACAGCTGAACGACCGTATGCAGATCGAACATAGGCATGGATCCTCGCTTTCCCTGCCGTTACGGCTTCTCGGTCAGACGGCATGCCTCAAACAGCTTTTCCAGCGGCAAGGGCCTCTGATTGGGCACGGCCTGGACCGTGACTTTTACGCCGTGCGCCGAAATCTCGCGGAGCGCCTTCAGGTCCTGATCATCGACGGCAAGGACATCGATCAGTTTGCGCTTTCCCGGGATATAATGCATTCCGCCGATATTCAGTTCGCGGCATTGCAGGCCGAGCTTGAGGGCCGCCACCACCGCCGAGGGGGTTGCGAACAGGAGGATGGCCCGGTCCTTTCCCGATGCCGTCTCGCGCACCTGCTCGCAGATATCGTCCACCCGGCCGATGGATACCTTGATGCCCTGGGGCACCGATATTTCCATGATGGAACGCTGGAGCGTATCGGAAGCCACCCGGTCGTCGGCTACCAGAATCCGGTTCGCCTTCAGGAAGTTAACCCAGCCTTCCACCACCTGTCCGTGGATCAGGCGGTCGTCTATGCGAGTGAAAACCACCATGGAGGCTACTTTTTCCCCTTCAGCATCTGGCTGGCGATTACGATGCTCTTCTGAGCTGCTTCCTGAACAAGCTTGGCCAGGTCCGGCAGGCCTTTTTCTTCACGATGATTTGCGAATTTAATGAGCATCGAGAGATTGACGCCGGTCACAACCTCGACCGCCTCGCCGAGGAACGCCAGGGCGATGTT
>MHEA01000116.1:2914-3778 GCA_001805085.1 Nitrospirae bacterium GWC2_57_9 | reverse complement strand
CCGAACATATCGGTCAGGAGCATGACGCCCTTCTTCCGGTCCACGCTCTTGATTGCCGCCTGGATCTCGTCCCTGAGCAGTTCCGGTGCGCTTTCCTGCTTTACGCTGACCGTTGCCACGGCTTCTATCCTGCCGACGATCATCTCCGCGGCCTTCACCAGTTCAGCGCCCATGTCTTGATGACACACCACCACTAGTCCAATCATGCCCATCTCCTTGTCGCGCAAAAATACGGACACCTTCTTGGATCAAAGATGCCGCCTGATGAATCTACCCTGCTCTACTTTTCCCGCATATCGCGGTGCTTCAGGCTCACCTCATACCCGGCCACCCTCAATTGTTCGGCCATAACCGCCGCTATAGCCACTGATCGGTGCCTGCCGCCGGTGCAGCCGAAGCCGATGGTCAGATAACTTTTTCCTTCCCGCCGGTACCGGGGCAGCAGGTATTCGAGGAAATCACGGAGCCTGGCAAGGAATTCCCTGGATTCGACCCCGGCGGTAACATACTCGCGGACCCTCGGGTCCTCCCCGGTATGCTCCCTCAAGTCGGGCACAAAATGCGGGTTGGGAAGGAACCGGAGATCGAACATCAGGTCCATATCGAAGGGGATCCCGTATTTATATCCGAACGTGATGAGGGTGATCGCCATCGGTCTGCCCGCGTCAGCATCGGCGTAATGCCGCTCGATTGCCTGGCGCAGATCATGCACCGTGTAGTCGGAGGTATCGATGATCCGCTCAGCCAGTTTTTTTATGGGACCGAGCGCGGCCCGTTCTTTCCTGATGCCGTCGATCAGCGGAGTGACGCCCCGGGCCAGAGGATGGGGTCTTCTCGTCTCACTGAACCGGCGCACGAGCGTCT
>MHEA01000116.1:0-2845 GCA_001805085.1 Nitrospirae bacterium GWC2_57_9 | reverse complement strand
GCTTCCTCGGAACGTTCCGCAAAAACGGCGAAATCCGAAAGCAGCATGAGCGGGAGGTTATCGACGCAGTAGAAGCCGATGTCCTCGAACGCTTTGAGCGCGGCACTTCTGCCCGAACCGGAAAGGCCGGTCACCACGATCATCCGATTCATCCGGAAAGCCTCTTGTTCAGCCTGCGGTGGAGTTCCCGTGCGGTATAGACGCCGCGTTTCTTGAGCATCTGGTTCCTGGCCGCCACCTCGATCAATGTTGCGATGTTCCTTCCGGTTTTCACAGGCAGCTTCAGGTAGGGAAGATTGACCGCGAACAGCTTGTAGCGGCGCTCACGAAGCCCGACCAGGCTGTAATGCTGCCCTTTTTTCCATTCCTCCAGTTCAACCACAAGCCCGATCCTGCAGGCCCCCGCCGTGGCGGATTCGCCATAGAGAGCTTTGATATCAATGATGCCGAGCCCGCGGATCTGGAGAAGGTCCGCTCCCAGGTCCGTGGCATGGCCGGTGATGCCCCCGTCGTTCTTTTCCAGTATCACCACATCGTCGGCGACCAGTTTATGGCCCCGCAGAACCAGGTCCAGCGCGGCCTCACTTTTACCGATCGCGCTCTCGCCGATGATGAGAGTTCCTAATCCGAAGATCTGGACAAGCACTCCATGCAGGCTGACGCGGGGAGTCAGTCTCTCGGCCAGGATACGGGCCAGCTTCTGCAGGCTCCGGCTCCGGAACAGAGCGAGCTTCGCGCTTTCGGCCTGGTAAAGCAGTTCGGCGGCAATCCTGCCGCCGCTCACGACGATCCCTGCAGGTTTTCGTTTCAGAATGGCTCGTACGACCTGCACCCGTTCAGCTCTCGCGATTGAAGCAAGGTATGCCAGCTGGCTGGGAGGCAGGTGAACGATACTGGAGGCGATATCCGGCCAGGAATCGGGGGAAGACAGGTCGGGGGTGCTCATACGCGGAGAAGCTATTTCCCTGCCGATCCCGGCGCGGCCCGCCAGCACCGCCGATGCATTTGCCACGTCTTTTACAGTAACCTTCATCGTTGAGGGTACTTGCCGTCCTCTTCACAGATCAGCCGCTGAAGCTCTTTCCGGTCTGCGGCGTGTCTCAGATCGTTGCGCAAAGCCGGGTTCTTGAGAATGCGGGAAACACGGGCAAGCGTCTTCAAGTGGTCTCCCGGCTTGTCGACAGGCGTCAGGATCAGGAAAAAAAGATAGGCAGGCTTGTGATCGATGGATTGAAAATCGACGCCGTCCCGTGAACGGCCGAAAGCGACGATCATCTCCGACAGAGGTCGCAATTTCCCATGGGGGATCGCTATGCCGTCACCGATACCCGTGCTCCCCAGCGACTCCCGCTCGAGAAGGACCCGGATCAATTCTTCCCGGTCCCTGACCCTGCCTGTTTCGGCGAGAAGGCCCGCGAATTCGCGGAGCACGCCCATCTTGTCGTTCGCGGTGATGTTTTCTATGACCAGTTCATCCTGCAGCAGGTCTCTAATGGTGGTCATCTGCCCTCATCCTTGCTCTTACCGTGCAGGTTCGATCAGGCCGACATTCCCGTCTTTCCTCTTGTAGATCACGTTCACCTGACCGCTGCCCGCGTTGGCGAATATAAAGAAATCCTTGTCCAGGAGCTCCATCTGCATTACGGCTTCTTCGGGCAGCATGGGTTTCAGATCAAAGCGCTTGGTCTTGATGATCTGCGGGATCCGCTCCCCGGGCTCGGCTGCTGACGAGGCACTCATCTCGGCTTTGCCGCTCTGGTGCTTATGGTCCACCAGCTTTTCCTTGTACCTGCGGACCCTCCGATCGATCTTCTCGATGAGAAGATCGATCGCGGAATACATTTCCTCCGTCTCCTCCGAGGCCTGGATCAAAAGCCCGTTGGATTTGATCACCGCTTCCGCTATATGATGGACCTTCTTGACCACTGAAAGGGTTATCACCACCTGCACGGTCTTCGGCAGATACTTGTCCAGCCTGCTGAACTTCTCTGTTGCGTACTGCTTTAACGCCTCTGTTGCCTCGATGTGCCTTCCGACCACCGTTACCTGCATAATACCCTCCTTGCCTGCCTCAAATTCCAAGCTACCATTGTCCATCTCTCGCTGTTTGGAGTCAAAACCAAAACAATTTCACACAAGGCCACAAAGAAAATATTGAATCAGGAATTTGAAATCTTGAATTTCTTCGTGGCTTCGCCTTGCACCCAGCGGTCATGAGCGCTACACCGCGAATGCAGGGTGTGGCTCAGTGTGAGACTGGTTTAGATGTCTTTCATCGATATTGGAATATCCGGGAAATGGATTCCATTCCTGGTGCCTTTCTGTCATCCGATCCGCCTGCGCACGCTGGTCGGCGGGATCCGAAGCTCCTCACGGTATTTCGCAACCGTCCGCCGTGCGATCTCGATCCCTTTTGTCTTGAGCGAATCGACGATCTGCTGGTCCTTGAGCGGCGTCGCGGGGTCCTCTTCCCTGATCATCTTCTGAATGACGTCCTTTACCGTGAGCGAGGATACCTCGACACCCGGCCCGCCAGCGTGGATCGAAAATCCGGTGGTAAAAAAGAACTTCATCGGGAAAATACCCTGTGGTGTGTGCATGTATTTATTGGTCGTAACGCGGCTGATGGTTGATTCGTGCATCCCGATGTCCTCCGCCACGTCCTTGAGGACCATGGGTTTGAGCTGGGAGATCCCCTGGTCCAGGAAGTCGCGCTGAAAAGCGACGATGCTCTCAGCCACCCGGTATATGGTTTTGCTGCGCTGCTCCATGCCTTTGATCAACCACTGCGCCGAACGAAGCCGCTCCTCGATATATTCCTTGGTGACCTTGTCGACGCTGTCCT
>MHEA01000115.1:2699-5116 GCA_001805085.1 Nitrospirae bacterium GWC2_57_9 | reverse complement strand
AGCAACAGCCTTTTCTTTTCTGGTGTAGCCGGTCATGTCGGCCATCCGTTTTGCCGTATCTCTATGGCGCAGGGCTATATAGATGCCGACGATGAACAGGGGGGCTGCGAGGAGCCATGCGTTAAATGGATTTATTTGCATTTGCTCACTTTTCTGAATGATGTAATGACGGCAAGTCAGCGGCCGGCTGAAGTGTCAGGCCGGGTACGGAGAAAACTGATCTGCGACGGCCCACCACTTCCCCTTTTCTTTGACGAAGAAGAACATGTCCCGGCCTCCCCTGTGGATCGTCTGCCCGCCCATATCAAAGGACATGTCGAAATAGTAGGCAACGACGGAGCAGTTGCCATGGATGTGGATTACCGGGTCAACTTCCTCCCAGCGGTGAATGCGCGCAGCATTGGAAAAGGCTTTCCAGGCCGCGATACACTCAGCACCGCCATCAAGACGCTTACGGTCGGTAGCCGTAATGGCAACCATGTCTCGATGAAAAAACTCCGATAGATCGTCGGGGTTGCCCTTTGTCCAGGCGTCATTCATTGCACGAACGGTTGTCCAGATTTCTTGTTTCACCGGGTCGTTGAAGTTGACGACCATGAAAACCTCCTCACTGTGATTCCGGGAGCCTGAGCATTAATGTTTCTTCGATTTCAAGTAATCCACCAGGCCCTTGCTCGCGGACTCGAATGCAAGCGCCATCCGGTCCTGTGAGATCTCATTGATCTTCGTGACAGGGACTCCGTTTACCGTTTTCTGTGATTTGCTCTGCGATGTTCCTTTTACAGAAAAAGTTCCAATGGTCTTTTTGTTTTGAATGAGACTGCCGTCGAGATATATTTCACCTTCTCCACCCATATTAACGAATCGTAAATTAGCGCTCCCTTCCTCGATCCTGGTGATGTCAAGCTTGAGGGTCAGATCCTTCGGTTGGCCGGGTCCGGTGACCACGTTGTCGTACAGTTTGGCGTCCTTCATTTTTTTTACAAAAGCCGCTGCAAAACGCTCTGCCAGTTGTTTGTTAACATCCTCTTTAGCCGAGACTTGCACGGCGATCGTTTTGAAAGACAAAGTCCCGGAAGGGGGCTGTATTTCTTTTACTACGGTGGCGCATCCAGGGGAAAACAACACAAGCAGAGGAAAAGCAGCCGCGATGAAAATAAGATTATTAATAGTTTTCATGTATTCTCCCATCCGTTTTATTTGTATTGATTTGAAGGCAAGTTTAGTAAAGAAACGGAAATGAGTCAAGAATATTAATCAGGGAGGGATTCAAGGAACAGTGTTCTCAGAAATCAAATCCAAGTCCTGCCCCCAGGAACGCTTCGCTGTCCCGGTTCCGGTCGTGGAGGTTCACGCCGACCTGAGCATAGACCCGTGGTTTGTTGAAGGACCCGATCGGTTCCGGCCGCGTCCAGTACACCTGCACCCCGGTCCTGTGCCGGGTGATGTCCGCGTCTGAACCGTGGGTGAACTCGTAGAAAGGCCCTGCAAGGAGCGTATCCGATCTCGATCCTTTCCCGGCTGCCATGAGAAAGGCGGTCCTGTTGTTCATCAGAAGATCGCCGTCCTTCAACAGGGTGTCGTACTCCCATTCCAGGAAATAGGGGCCTCTGCCGTTGAACCAATAATAGGCGAGGTCGGTAGTGTTGCGGATGATGACAGGCCCGGCCTTGGCAGTAAACACGGGCTGGAGCAGGACGCGCCGGCCCCAACCGGTCTCTTCCCGGCCAGATAGTTCGTCAACCTCATTCTTCCCGAATTTCGAATCCGCTCCGGGGAAGGAGAGCAGGGCGCCATTTGCACCGAAGAAGCGGTAGACATCAAACTGGAACCGAATTTGTGCGAAGATAGCAGGCTGCCACTCGTCATATGCCGAGGCTTTGGCGTAGGCTGGGCTGACGCCCAGGGCGAAGCCGAGTTTGTTGGAGGAAGAGGGAATGCCGTATTCCCGGTCAAGCGGGCCGGACCATCTGCGAAAGCCGCCGAGAATGAACATGAGGCCCTCAGGATTCAAGCTTGCAACCACATCCGTTTGATACACAGTGTCGGCTGTGCCCGTGACCGGATCGTTTTCTGCCCGGGCAGAAAGGACGCCGGTCAAGAGCATGATGGCTGCAACAATAAGCACCAGGGCCAGGCGCGGGATGGGGGACAAAACGTTAATGATGATCATAACAGCCTCCTCTTTGCCATAGTTGGAGAGTATCAGTACTTCATGAAACTTGCAAGTAGAGTTATATTTTTGCAAATCCCCTTCGCCTGTGCCTCAAGTGCAAGGGGATGGCCTGAACGAACTTTTTGACCCGAGTGCGGGCGCGTGAGATATTTCCCCTTGCCCGTTTCGCTGAAATATTGTACGCTCGCCTCATCAGCCAAAAATGGCTCCTGCAGATTTAGATCGCCCAAAGCCAGGGAGA
>MHEA01000115.1:2391-2682 GCA_001805085.1 Nitrospirae bacterium GWC2_57_9 | reverse complement strand
CCCCTTTGTCCGGATATCTGATGTGAGCGCCGATGAAGGTAGTCATAATGAGACATGGGAAACCTGATGTGCCGCGTTTCGAGAAACTCAAGGCCTGTGAACTGTATACGTGGATAGAGTCGTATAACGCGGCCGGCATCCTTCAAAAGCAGCGGCCTCCGGTCAGAACAATTGAAATGGTTGCCCGGTGCAAGGCAGTTGTTTGCAGCGATTTCCCGAGATCGACCCAATCGGCCGCGGCATTAAACGTAAAGGTCCTTTATTCAGAGTCTCTCTTCAGGGAAATCAGCC
>MHEA01000115.1:2087-2379 GCA_001805085.1 Nitrospirae bacterium GWC2_57_9 | reverse complement strand
AATGGAATTCGCTCAGACTCTCGCCCTATGTCTGGGCTGTATTTTTCAGGATTCTTTGGTCCTTCGGTTACTCCTCGAACGGCGAGTCATTCCGGTCGTTTCAGCTGAGGGCAAGGACTGGAGCGCAAAAACTGAAGCAAATAGCAATAGAGCATGGATCCGTGTTGTTTGTGGGCCACGGATTAATAAATCACTTTATAGCGAAAGAGCTCTTGTCAAGCGGTTGGCAAGGACCGACAAGCCCCGGAAGGAAATACTGGGCGTTCGGCGTCTATACCTATAACGCTCGGCG
>MHEA01000115.1:0-2031 GCA_001805085.1 Nitrospirae bacterium GWC2_57_9 | reverse complement strand
GGAGTGCAGTGCATCCAGGGGTGTGAGGGTGGACCTGTCTCCCGTCGTCTCACGGTCACCCCCCTCGGCTTCATAGGCTCCGCTTCTGCTCCTTTCCATTCCGCGCCCGGCATTCCGCATGCAAACTGATCCCTTGTCAGTACGGCAAATTATTCCGATCTGTGGTATGTAGAAGACAATCAACAGGAGGCAAAATCATGCCTACTTGTTTAGTACTTTTCAACGGCCGGGCACACTTCCTTTCAATCCGGAGAAAAAAATGAAATCCTGTAAAAAAGAAATAGCGCACTTTCCCATCCCCCTCAAGATCAACGGCACGGACGAGTTCGGCCCCTGCCCTCAGACCAGGGAGCAGAAACAGGTCCAGGCACGGCTAAGGGAACTGTCAGACATCTTCGCCAAAAAACTCGGCATTACCAGGCGCGAATTCCTCCGCTCCGCGAGCGGGACGGCCGCGGCATTCGCAGCCATGAACTCCGTGTTCGGAAATCTCTTTTTCGCGGAGCCTGCTGAAGCCGCGGACCGTGCATTTGCCGAAGAAAGGGCTGCCTCCCTCAAGGGACAGTTCATATTCGACGTGCAGACCCATTTTGTAAGCAATGACTACGCGGGGAGAGGGCTTCTTTCATTACGGCGGCTCGCTTCCCGATGGAATCCGGCTATCAAAGGAGAGGAAGAAGATCTCGAGCGCATCCGTTACCGGAATTTCGTCAAAGAGGTCTTCGAGGAAAGCGATACGAAGCTTGCCCTCCTGTCCAATGCCCCTGCGGACGACGCGAGCAAATGGTTTTTGAGCAATGCCGAAGCAATAAGGGCAAGAGAAGAGTTCAATGCAAGAGCGGGCTCAAAGAGGCTCTTTGCCCACGCAGTGTTCACGCCGGGCATGCCCGGCTGGATGGAAGAAGTGGAGCGGGCGATAGCGGAATACAAGCCCGACAGCTGGAAAGGCTATACCGTGGGCGCTCCATCCACTGTTTCAAAATATCCCTGGCGGCTCGATGACGAAAAGCTTGTCTATCCCGCATACGAGAAGATGGAAAAGGCAGGGATAAAGCACATATGCATCCATAAGGGCTTGCTGCCCGGGAAATATGAATCCATGCCCGGTTCCACCTGGAAGTACGGGAGTGTGGACGATGTTCCGAAGGCCGCAAAAGACTGGCCCAATCTGAATTTCATGATCTACCATTCCGCGATCCGCGTGGGTGGGCTTCCTGCAAAGGAGGACGTGAAATCCTTTGAGGAGCGGGGCTACATTCCCTGGATAAGCGAACTCGCCTCCATGCCGGGAAAACAGGGCGTAAAAAACGTTTATGCAGAACTAGGCTCGGTCTTCGCCCTTTCAGCCATCAGCAATCCGCGCTTCTGCACGGGGATACTGGGGACGTTAATCAAAGGACTTGGGGCCGACCACGTGCTCTGGGGCACCGATTCCATATGGTACGGCTCCCCGCAATGGCAGATAGAGGCATTCAGAAGAATAGAGATTCCCGAAGACCTTCAGAAAAAATTCGGCTTTTCGCGCCTCGGCCGGGCAGACGGAAAAGTGAAAAGTATGATATTCGGCCGGAACGCCGCAGGACTGTATGAGGTAAAAATAGTATAAATGAATCCCGCGCTTGCCCTGGTCTGAAGTGCGAGGCGTTTTGCTACTTTGGTCTTATTGACATTATACTAGAGTTGCGCTTTCCTTTAACTATTAGAAGGTGTTTTCGCTTCTTGAAAGAGAATTACCTCCTAAGAATATTCTTCAAAAAAGGAGGATTGCCATGGCAAAGCAAGAAGGCAAGATGGACATGCAGGCGATGATGGAGGTGTACAGGAAGCTGGCAATACCGGGCGATCATCACAAGCTGCTGGCACGCCTGGAGGGAAGCTGGACCACAAAGACCAGGTCGTGGACGGGAGCTGATCAGCCTCCCATGGAATCGATCGGCACCTGCGAGCAGAAGCTGCTCCTCGGCGGCCGTTACCTGCACCAGGAGTATACCGGCGACATGGGCGGGGAGCCCTTCACCGGCATCAACATCA
>MHEA01000114.1 GCA_001805085.1 Nitrospirae bacterium GWC2_57_9 | reverse complement strand
GAGAGGTCAAGGTTTTCGATTGAAGCTTCCATTTTTCCGGCTTCGATCTTGGACAGGTCGAGGATATTAGTTATGATCGCCCTGAGGTTCGTTGCGCTCGAAATCATGAGCGAGAGGCGTTCCTTGATCTGCGCTATCTGTCCCTTTTCACTCGCGATCTTGAGCAGTTCGGCCAGGCCGATAATCGCATTAACCGGGGAACGCAGCTCATGGGTAACATGAGCGATGAACTGCGACTTCACCTGGTTGATCTTTTCGAGCTCCTGCGCGCGTTTTGTGGCTATTTCCTTCTGGACCATACTGTTCGCAAGGGCGGTGCTTTGCTGTATCACGAGCTGTCTGATCGAGAGCAGGCCTTTAAAGCAGCCCGTACTGTCCGTCACGATGATATCGTCATAAACCATTTCCGACTGCCGCTCGAGCGCTTTATCAATGGCAATGTCTATCCGTTCCGTTTCCTGGATGATCAGCGGGTCGGCGTCCGAGACGGCTACGATCGGGTTCTTTCCATAAATTTCGATGCCGAACCGTCGAAACAGCTTGAGCAGGAATTTCTGACGCGTGATCAGCCCGACCGGTTCCCCGAGATCGACAATGGCAAGAGCGTCGAGATTCGGAGACAAAAAGAATATTTCCGCCACTTCTCTTGTTTTGACAAAGGGAGAGACCTGTTGCACCGAACTGATGAAGGCGCCGACAGGCTTGGATTCGTCCTGGAACCACACATTTTTCATGTCCTTACTATTATGTTCGGCAATTGTCATATGCATCACCTTTCAGTCCCGGTTGCCGGCGAACACAGTCTGTCGGCAACCGCTGGTATAATTCCGTTCGACCCCCCGGTCCGGCAGAGCGGCAGGGAGAACGTAAAGGTGCTGCCTGAACCTTGAGCGCTGACAGCTTTGATCGTGCCTCCCATAGCGTCTGCAAGCAGGCGCACAATGTAGAGGCCCATGCCTGAGCCTTTTATTTGCTCGCTCCCTGCAGCGCGATAGTGTTTATCGAACACCTTGGGCAATTCCAGGGGAGAGATGCCCCTGCCTTCGTCAATTACGGATACGTGGACCAGATCTTGCGTTTCTTCAAAGCCTATACCGATCCTTCCGTGTTCACGGTTGAATTTTACGGCGTTGGACAGCAGATTCATCAGTATTTGCCTGATAGCGGTACTATTGCCGAGAACCATAGCCGAAGCATTGTTGATGATGGATATCTCCGTCTTGCTTTGCTTTGCAAGCCCGACGATGTCGACGACTTCAGCCGCTAGCAGGTTTATATCCACGGGCTGAAGGGATAATCCGGCGCCGTTCTTCTCAAGCCGGGACAGCAGATCTGCATCATTCAGCAGGCTGCCGGCATGCAAGGCAGATGCTTTGATCGTTTTAAGATAGCGTGCGTGGTCGTCTTTCTTTAGGGCGAGCGTTGAAAACCCGTTGATTACCGTGATTGCGTTCCGCATTTCATGCACGAGATACCGTAAAGACGTGTCCTGCTCTTTCTCACGAGCCTGAAATTGTCTGAGATCCTGTTGCCGTTTGAGCTGTTTCCCGACCTTTAACAGGAGTTCCTTGATGGAGAAAGGCTTTCCAATATAATCATCAGCGCCAAGGCTCAACCCTTTGACCCGGGCCTCTTCATCCATGAGTGCTGAAAGCATGATGATGGGGATCGTTTTTCCTTTTGAGCTTTCCCTGAGGACCCTGCAGACTTCCCAGCCATTGAGTTCGGGCATCATCACATCCAGGAGCACCAGGTCGGGAGCGTTGCATTGAACCATATCGATGGCATCTTCTCCATTCCGTGCGATAATTGCCGCATATCCGGCTTTATCGAGGTTGTAACGGAGCAGTTCCGCGGTGTCCTGCTCATCTTCCACAATAAGGATTTGTTTTGTCATTAGATATTCCCGGAGGTTTATGAAGTTGTATTATCGCGGGGGTTATGGTACGGCATCCCTGTTACAGCTTTATTAAAAGAATGTTAAGGTTATGTTAAAACATGTCATTGCAGTTGCCCGCAATCACTCGGCAGGGGAAGGGAGACCTCGACGATCGTTCCTTCTCCGACCCGGCTCGATACCGATAACGTGCCGTTCAGGGAGGCTACAAGGCATTTGACGATCCTGAATCCAAGGCCGAATTCCGCACATGCCGTAGTCTTTCCGTGATATCCCCGAACATGCTCGAAGAAGCGGGAGACGTCTTCAACGGCCATTCCTCTCCCCGTATCCGTGACCATCAGCCTTATTCTGTCTTCATCCCGGTTCAGGATAAGCGCGATCCTTCCTCGCTCGGTAAATGTTGCAGCATTGGTTGCCAACTCCATCATGAGCAGCCTGATTTTGCAGGGATCGGAAAGTATGATCACCGGGTCCGGTGAAGAAACAGCAACGACGGTTACCGGTTTTTGTGCGATGACGGTTCGCGTTGCCTGCGCCACGTCCTGCAGCAGCGCGACAATATTGAAGCGGACGACCGCACCCATGCCTGATTCCGTTTCCAGCCGGGAAAGTTTAATAGCGCCGGACAATAGCATATCCGACAGTTCCGACCCGCTGGAAAAGAGGACCGCGAGCCGGTCCTGAAGATTTTTAAGGTCGCCTTTTCCAGAGGCTGCCCGCATGTGTTCCGCTATGCCGGGGATCCTATCCAATGCCCGGCCCGCGTTCCGGGCAGCCTGGGCCAGCAGCAAAGATTTCAGCCGGGGCAGGGCTGATCGGTTTGAAAGAGTTGCATTACGCCTGGAAGATAATATCTTTTGATTTGTCCGCATGGTTATCTCCTTTTTGTGCTGTAATGTACATGACCGATATACTCCATCCCAACGCCGTCTCTCCCTTTCTGATTCACGAAACAGGCTGTTTATCGCATTCCGATAGTATTGCCCGGTGATATCTCAAAAAGGACCGGGCGCCTTCTTTCCCCAGGTATCGTTCCAGCATCTTCGGCTCCGTCCTGGTCAGATCGACCATGATCAGTCCGTCCAGCACGTTCCCGAAGGCGGGATCTACGTTGAACCCGAGGATCTGTCCGCCCAGCTTGAGATATTGCTTCAGCAGGATAGGTATGCCTTTCCGGTCGTTTTCGATAGAAGAGACCAGTTCCGATACATCGTCAATATCGTCCCTTCCGGGGCGAAAGCCTGCATCCATGTCCCAGCCTTTCATTGGTTTGGTCCTGAGCGGCCGCCTCGGTCTTACCAGGCCGGCCATATCGTTACAGAACCTGTTCATGGTCAGGAAGCGCACCATAAGCGCCTTGGACAGAGCCTGATACTCGTCGGTGATGCTGACCGGGCCGATCACGTTCCGGTAATGAGGATTATCCACCACGTATCTGCCGATCCCTTTCCAGAGAAGCAGCAGCGGCGCGTAGGAGCGCTGGTATTCGGGCCGGATGAAGGAGCGGCCCAGCTCGAGAGCGGGGCCGAGCTGCTCGAGGAAAGACCGGTCATAGCGGAACAACGTGCTCGTGTAGATGCCCCGGATGCCCTGCTTCCGGACCAGTTCATCGGTCCGGCCGATCCGATAGGCGCCGATGACTTCCTGTTTGACCTTGTTCCAGATGAAAAGATGAACATAGGTGTGATCGAACCCGTCGAGGTCCACGGCATTTCCCGTGCCTTCACCCACGGCCCGGAACGTGAGCTCCCGAAGTCTTCCTATCTCGAGCAGCACGTGCGGGATCTGGTCCGCCGCTGCCGCGATCACGACGTTCTCGCCGCTCTCGACCAGGGTCTGGCTCGGAGCAAGCCGGTCGATATCGGCTGCAAGCAGCTGCAAAGGCTGGGGCGGAATGATCGGTCTCTCCAGCCTCGGCTTTCTTCGGCCAATAGCCGGGAGGCTCCTGCCGCAGGTCCCCGTTGCCCGGTGCTCCAGGAGATACGTCCGCATGCGGAGATAGTCCATCATCTCATGGTCGGTCCCGATCCCTGCCAGTTTCTGCATCGGGATAATGTCACCGGCCCTCATAGGGATCCGTTTGTGCTTCTTGTTCAGCAGCTCGTTCGGCAACAGGGCCGTGCGCAGGAGAGGGTGGACCATGCCGGCCATCTGGAAGGCCGGGCTGTTCATCCCCTGGAAGAAGAGCGGGAGAACTGAAGCCCTGGTCTTGCGGATAATGCGGGCGATCGTGGAGCTCCAGGCAGGGTCCGTGACAACGCCCTGTTCCGGGTCGAAATGGGAGACTTCCCCGGCCGGGAAGACCACGAGCATCCCGCCCCCTTTGACCCACTGGATGCAGTCTCTGATCGGTCCGATGTTCTCTCTGGTCGCAGCTCGCTGCTGAAAGGGATTGACCGGGATGAGCAGCTCGCGCAACTCGGGGACGCGGCTCAGCAGGGAGTTGGCCATGAACTTTACATCGCAGCGAAGAGAGCACAGCAACGAGGCGAGGATGACTCCTTCAATACCGCCGTAGGGATGGTTTGCCACGACGATGACCGGTCCTGTTGCCGCCTGCAGCCGCGCAAGGTCCTCCTCTTCGAGCTCGTAGGAGATCCTGAGCAGGTCGAGGACCTTGTCAGGAAAAGGACGGCTGTCCTTCATGCCCGCTATGTCGGCATAAGCACGGTTCAGGCGGGGAAAGGCAAGAAAGTGCTCTATCGGATTCTTAACCAGGGAAAACAGCTTGTTCTGAAAGGGGTCCTTGAAGTCGACATCCAGGCTGAAGAGGGCTTTTTTTTCCAACTGCTCAAGCATTTGTTCCACCTCTTTCTATTTTCACATTTTGTCTTCTACCCAATCTCGAGAATCTAGTTTTTCAAGATAATAAAAATTCAAAGACACACCCCGCACTCGCGCGGCAGACCCGTAAACGCCGGGTGCAGGCTGGATTCCGGCTAAAACCATGCCGGAAGGACGGCTAAAAGGTTTCTGTCATTACGCAAACCGCTCACGTATGACGTCCGTGATGCGGTACCCCCAGGACCAGAAACCGGCCTCCGGCATGGGCGCCAGCCGGGAGTTCTTGCCGATAAGGTAACGGTTCCCCCGCCAGACCACCGAGGCGCTTATAAGCGGCACGAACCAGACCATTCCGATCAGGATGTCCTTGAAGGGGACAAGCAGGAAGGCAAGCGGCGACTGCTTGAAGCCGGCCTGTGCGGGACCCTGTTTCAGGATGCTCCGGCTCATGACCATATCGCCCAGGATCTTGAAGGCGCTGACGAGCGCTGCAAAGAAGAGCGTGATCCGGGACGGCCCGGTGAGCACGACGGGGATCGCTGCGATGAAGACCGGGTTCACCAGGATCT
>MHEA01000113.1 GCA_001805085.1 Nitrospirae bacterium GWC2_57_9 | reverse complement strand
GGATGATCCCCACGATCCAGAAACGCACGATCACCTTCGACTCAGGCCAGCCGATCTGCTCGAAATGGTGATGGAGCGGGGCCATTTTGAAGATGCGCTTCCCCGTCAGCTTGAACGATGCGACCTGGAGCGCCACGGAAAGGGTCTCCACGACGAAGATGCCGCCCACGACCACCAGGATCAGTTCATGTTTAGTCACGACCGCCAAGGTCCCGAGCGCTCCGCCCAGCGACAGGGATCCGACATCGCCCATGAAGACCTCTGCCGGGTGGGAGTTGTACCACAGGAACCCGAGACTGGCGCCGAGCAGGGCTCCGCAGAAGATGACCAGTTCTCCGCTTCCCGGGATGTACAGGATCTTGAGGTAGTCGGCGATGATCCTGTTCCCGCCCAGGTAGACGATCACCGCGTTGGCCGTTGCCGCGATGCCGACAAGGCCGATGGCCAATCCGTCCAGTCCGTCGGTCAGGTTGACCGCGTTCGACGACCCGACGATGACGATCGAAACAAAGGGGATGTAGAACCAGCCCAGGTCGAGGATAAAGCGTTTCATGAAGGGGACCGAAAGATAGGTCGCCTCGCGGTCGCCCGAGAATTTGTAGAGGAAGACACCAATGACCAGCGATGCGAGGATCTGCAAGCCGAACTTTTGCAGGGCGCTCAGTCCCTTGGACCGCTTCTTCACGACCTTGAGATAATCGTCCCAGAACCCTATGCCGCCGAAGGCGACGGTGGCGAACAGGACCACCCATACATACTTGTTGGTCAGGTCGGACCAGAGCAGGGCCGAGGTCACGACCGCGATGATGATGAGAACGCCGCCCATGGTCGGGGTGCCCTGCTTGGACAGGTGGGTCTTCGGTCCGTCATCGCGCACGTGCTGCCCTACTTTGAGACGCCGCAGCCAGGCGATCACGGGTTTGCCGAACAGAAAACTGACGATGAGCGCCGTCAGCACGGCTCCGGCACTGCGGAACGTGATGTACTTGAATACGTTGAAACCGATGAACACCTTGCTGAGCGGATAAAGCAGATGATACAGCATTTAGAACTCCTCCAGGATCTTTTCCATCTTCATGCCCCGGGACCCCTTGATCAGCACGGCATCGCCGTTCTTCGTGTGCTCCCTGAGCAGCTCCGCGGCCTCGGCATGGGAAGCAGCGGCAAACAACGCCGCCTGCCCCATACCCGCCCCGGACGCGCCTTCGAGCACATGCCGTGCCAGCGCGCCGACCGCGATGATCACGTGGACGCCGAGGCGGGCTGCGGTCCTGCCGACCTGGCGATGCTCTTCCGCCCCGGCCTCACCCAGTTCGAGCATGTCGCCGAGCACGGCAACTGCGGCAGCCCCGGGCCTCAGCGTGACCAGCGTCTCGAGCGCCGCCTTTACCGATCCGGGGTTGGCATTGTAATAATCGGCAAGCACGGTCCTGCCTTGGATCGTCCTGATCTCCGAGCGGGCGGCAACGGGAGCAAAATCCTCGAGCCCGTATTTGACGGCCTCGATCGGCATCCCCACGGCCGTCGCCGCTGCCGCCGCAGCCAGTGCATTGTAGATATTATGCTTCCCCAGGGCCCGCAGCCTCACCTCGGCCGTCGCGCCGGCTGCGGTAAGCGTGAAGTCCGTATGGTCCTTGCCCTGCTGAATATCGCCGGCCCTCACGTCCGCCTTTGCATCGACCGCGAAGGAGAGGACCTTGCCGGTCCATTTCTTTCTCAGGGTGTCATAGTAGCGGTCATCGGCATTCAGCACGGCCGTCCCGTCCGCCTTCAGGTGCGAAAGCATCTCTCCCTTCGCGGCCGCCACGTTGTCCAGCGTCCCCAGGAACTCCAGGTGCGCCGGGCCGATGTTCGTTATGACGCCCACGTCCGGGCTTACCAGCCGCGCGAGCAGATCGATCTCCCCCACGGCGCTCATCCCCATTTCGACGGCAGCGGCGCGGTGGCCTGCGTCGAGCTTCAACAGCGTGAGCGGCACGCCGATATGATTGTTCAAATTGCCTTCGTTTTTGAGCACGGGGCCTTTTTGTTTCAGGATCCCTGCGACCATCTCCTTGGTCGTGGTCTTCCCGTTGCTTCCGGTGATCCCGACGACCGGTATCGCATGTTTCTTCCGGTGCATATAGGACATCTCCTGAAGCGAATAGAGCGTATCTTCCACCGGCAGGATGTTCTTGAACGCGCCGAGGCTCTCGTACCGCGATTCAAGCGCCGTCCGATCCACAAGCGCTCCCCAGGCGCCCTTCTTCATGGCTTCGGGCACGAAATCATGCCCGTCGAACCGGTCTCCCCGCAATGCGACAAAGAGCTCGCCCTCCCGGATATTGCGGGAGTCTATGGATACGCCCTTTATCTCCACTCTCTCCAGCTTGCCCACCAGCTCCTCCAGCAGCTTTTTTTCTGAATCCATCATGGTTAAATTTCGGGTCTTTTATTGCACGTTTCGAAATCGACAAACGCGCCGGCATGGCACGGTCTTGATTTACTCCGCACTCCGAACTCCGCACTCCGAACTCCGCTTCCGTATCGCTTCTCGGGCAACTTCCCTATCGTCGAAATGGATCTTGGTGCTGCCGATGATCTGATAATCCTCATGCCCTTTGCCTGCAAGCACGACCACATCGCCCGGCTGGGCCAGACAGATCGCCTGTTCGATGGCCTGCGCCCGGGCAGGAATGACCAGGTAAGGGGTTCGGCCGGCAGCGGGCCCGAGCGGCCCCGGAAATGCAACTTTCAGTCCGGCAACCATGCCGCTTTCGATCTCGCTGATGATGCCTGCAGGATCCTCGGTCCGCGGATTGTCGGATGTAACGATCACCACATCGCTGCCGGCGAGCGCGGCCGCCCCCATTGTGGGACGCTTTGTCCTGTCCCGGTCGCCCCCGCAGCCAAAGACCGTGATCACCCGGTTCTTCGCGACCTCGCGCACTGCCTGGAGCAACAGGACAAGGGATTCTTCCGTATGCGCATAATCGACGACGACGCCGAAATCCTGGCCTTCGTCCACCTTTTCCATTCTTCCGGGAACGGCCCGCATGCTGCTGATGCCCCGCGCGATCGCGGTGAGATCGAGATCCAGGGCCAACCCGGCGCCGATCGCCGCCAGAATATTGTAGACATTATGCTTTCCGACCAGCGGAGAATCAACGGCAACCGTGCCTTTCGGCGTCCGGACCGCGAAGGACAGGCCGCTCATGCCGTGAACGATCCGTTCGGCAGGATGGATGTCGGCCCCTTCGCTCAGCCCGTAGGTCGAGACGGCTGCCCTGCTCTGCCTGATGATCTCGGCGGCAACGGCATCGTCGGCGTTCACGACCGCGGTTTTTCCGGGACCTAGCCCGGTAAAGAGCTGAAGCTTTGCCTGAAAATAGGCCTGCCGGTCCTTATGAAAGTCGAGGTGGTCCTGAGCCAGGTTCGTAAAGACCGCGGTCTCGAACTGGCAATGGTCCGTGCGGCCGAGGGCGAGGGCATGGGAGGACACCTCCATAACGCAATGCGTGATGCCCGTGTCCACCATCTCTCTCAGCAACTTCTGAAGGTCGAGCGATTCCGGCGTGGTGTTGGGAGCCGGATAGACCCGCTCCCCCACGCGGTACTCGATGGTGCCGATCAGTCCGCTCGCGTGGCCGGCCGCCTCGATGATGGATTTGACCAGGTAGCCGGTCGTGGTCTTGCCCTTCGTTCCCGTGAGGCCGACCAGCTTCAGCCGGCGGGAGGGACCGCCGTAGAAGAGGTCGGCTGCCAGCGCGAGGGCACGGCGGGAGTCCTCGACGATGATCTGGGGAACGCCGGCGGCCGTAGCCGACCGGTCCTCGAACTCGGCCATGACCGCTGTTGCGCCCTGCTGAAGCGCCTGGGAAATAAACCGGTGGCCGTCCGAGTTGAATCCTCGCACGGCCACGAACAGGGAACCCGGTCTCACCTTCCGCGAGTCGTGGGCAATGTCCGACACCTCCCTGTCCAGCTGCTCCGGGGACAGGATCGATTGGCTCTTCAAGCTGCCGACCAATTCGCGGAGTTTCATCGTGTTACCAGGAGCATCCTCCCTCCCACATCATCGGGCGTCACCTGGAGATAGGCCAGGCTCTGCTCCGCGATCGTTTTGAAGACCGGCGCCGCAACACTGCCGCCGTAAACGACACCTTCGGGACTGTCAACCATGACGAGGATGACCAGCCGCGGCGAGTTCGCGGGCACGAAGCCCACGAAGGAACTGACGTAGTCCTTCTTCGAGTAGCTGCCTGTCCTCTGGTCTATTTTCTGCGCGGTGCCGGTCTTCCCGGCGGCGGTGTACCCTGCCGGCCGCGCCTTGTCTCCGGTCCCCGCTTCAACGACCCGCTGCAGCATCTTGCTTACCTTTTCGCAGGTATCCTCGCTGATGGCGCGGCCCACGACCTGCGGCTGGAACTTCCTGCTCTCCCGGCCCCCGCGGTCCACGATCTCGGACACGATATAAGGCTTCATCAGGACTCCGCCGTTGGCGAGGGCGCAATAGGCGGAAGCTACCTGGAGCGGGGTCACGCCGATCTCCTGGCCGATGGCGATCGACGCGATGGACACACCGGACCAGAGGCGGTGGTCCTTGACCAGGCCGGGGATCTCACCAGGGAGGTCCACGCCGGTCTTGCTTCCGAACCCGAAGGCCGCGATATATTTGGAGAACAGCTCCCTGCCAAGCCGCAGCGCAACCTTGATCGTCCCCACGTTGCTCGATTGCGCCATCACGTCGGTGAAGGTCAGAACCCCGTTCTCATGGGCGTCCTTGATCGTCCGGTCAGCGACCTGGATCTTGCCCGCGCTACAGTCGAACCGTTCGAGCGGATGGACCTTCTTTTCTTCGATGGCTGCCGCGGCCAGGAAAGGCTTGAAGATCGAGCCGGGCTCGAAGGCGTCGGTCACGCAGCGGTTGCGCCATTCATCCGGCCGGGAACGCTGCGGGTCGTTGGGATTGAAGGGCTGGGTGGTGCGCCCGATCGTGCGGACGGCAAGGGCCAGGACCTCACCCGTCCGGGGGTCCATCACGATGCCGTAGCCGCCGCGAGCACGGGAGCGGACGAGCATCGCATCGATCTCTTTCTCGGCGATATGCTGGATCACCTCGTCGATCGTCAGGATGAGGTCATGCCCTGCTTTCGGAAGTCTATACTGGAAACCGGGTCCGCCGGGGAAGACCGTTCTTCCCAGGGCGTCCTTTTCAGCAACAACCCATCCGCTCGCTCCCCGCAGATGCTTGTCGTACACCCGTTCGAGCCCCTCCAGGCCCGCGTTGTCCATGCCGGTAAACCCCAGGACCGGGCCGGCGAGCGTCTTCTTGGGATAGAACCTTCGCGGTTCGGCCTGAAGGCCGATGACGTTCGAATCGAGCTCCTTG
>MHEA01000112.1:5863-5959 GCA_001805085.1 Nitrospirae bacterium GWC2_57_9 | reverse complement strand
GGCTCGTGCAGGCGCAGGCATCCACGCCGCAGCCGAGCTACATGGACCACTTGCCGTCCATATATCGCCGCGACGACGCGGCCACGGGGTTTCTGG
>MHEA01000112.1:5477-5758 GCA_001805085.1 Nitrospirae bacterium GWC2_57_9 | reverse complement strand
AAAAACTGGCGACATGGGTGGCCATGGACATGCCGGCGGACATGGCCGTACCTCAGCAGCGCCAATTGCTGGCTGACGCGCAGGCGCTGTACCGGAAGCGCGGGACCCCGGCAGGACTTCGCGAAATGATCCGTTGCAGACTGGGGATTTCGGTCCAAATTTACGAAGCATTCCGTGAGCGATACGTGTGGCAGTTGGGCGAGGGCAAAGGCCTTGGCCTCGATACGGGACTGGCAGCGGGCACACCGGGGGGCATGATCGTGCCCGGCTATACCTATGGT
>MHEA01000112.1:1550-5444 GCA_001805085.1 Nitrospirae bacterium GWC2_57_9 | reverse complement strand
TACCAGGAAAGCAAGTTTGAGATCCTGCGCCACACAACCGTTGATCCCACAGCAGCATTCGGCCAGGACCAGGACTGCCGGGAAGGTAAACTGGATATCAACCCATATCTGCCGGCCACTACGATTCCAAATGGATCCTCATTGATCCCGAACGGGTGCTCATTTCGCTGGAGCGGGCAGGTGAAGCCCCGCTACGGCGAGACGTACACCTTTCGCACCCGCTCCAACGGCAAAGTACGGTTGTGGGTTGGCCGGCGCTTGATCATCGACACCTGGAAAAGTATGCCGCAGATCGAGGCTTCAGGGCAGATCAAACTTGAAGCCGAACGGTGGCATCCGATCGTGCTCGAACTGTCCCGGGAAGCAGCCGACGCGGAGATCAGCCTGTACTGGTCGAGCGCGAGCCAGCGCCGGGAGATCGTACCCGCTGAGTGTCTCTATTCACTGCCGGATGAATCCGTTGAATTTGCCCGGCAGCTCCAAGGCGAGACCGCTTTGCTGGAAGTGGGCCAGGTCGCCGTGGGAGAAAGTCGTCCGCTGGCAGCCGAGGACTACGGAACGCCTCTTTCGGACGACTATGCCTACCTATTCACGGTAATGGTTTCTGCAGCTCAGGTCCCGCTGGCAGCACAACGCCAGGCTTTGCGGGAGCTCATTGAGGCTGAAAAACCTGCCCACACCGACTTTCAGCTCTGTTTCACGGAACCGCGAATGACCGTGGGCTCGCAGGCGCGAGTCGGCATCGACAGCATCGTATCAGGCCCGGGCCCGGCGATGCGGCTGGAAAGCGGCGAACTGGGTCGTGGTTCATACCTTGGAGATTAAGGCGCCGCCGCAATGAGAAGCAAAAACAGACAGCCTGGAGTGCGACAGAAGCATCAGGACATGGGTTAAAGGAGAACGGCAATGACCGACTGCAATAAAGGTCCCCTATTGGGAACGCTGGCACAGCCCCGGCGCAATAACTACTTCTACGGGAAGTTGATGGATGCGGCGTCTCTGTGCACGGAACAGGACTACTTCAACAAAAAGCGCCGGATGCTTAACCGCCTTACCCTTGGTAAAGGGATTTTGTGCGGATTAAAGGTATGTATCAAAGACGGCACACAACTGTGTATAGAGCCGGGTGTTGCGATTGACGCACTTGGACACGAAATTACCGTATCAAGGCGGGTCTGCGGCGAGCCTTCTCAGATCATAGGCAACGATCAAAGCCAGCCGCAAGCCGAGGCCCCCGTTGATCCCATAGAAATAGGCGCGGGTCACTACTCGGTATCCTCGGGGAATATCGATATTCTTGAGACGGAAACCGCGGACGAGGATCTCTATTTGTGTATCGAGTATCGCGAAGGCAAATGCGATTTCACCCCGGCCTTTGTCACCGATTGCAGCAAACAGGAGCAGTGCGAAGCCGGGACGATCGTCGAATGTTACAACCTGTTTGTAACCAGAAAAAAGCCAGAACCTCCTGGCGCGGATAATGACTTGTGCGGTGCGTTATCGGAAGGAAGCACGGAAGAAAAACGGATCAATTTATGCAATTGCCTGGCAGAAACAGAGGGACCATGCTTTAATGAACCGGAGAAGACCTGCGTTGTCCTCGCCAAATTCACAGTAAACAATGAAACCATTAAAGACGTCGACCAATGCTCGGTGCGTTCGACGATTTACAGCAATGAGCGTCTGCTCGATCTGATTCTTTGCCTGTCTGAAGGAAGCGGCAGCGGAACCAAGGGTCCGAAGGGCGACCCAGGACCGGCAGGACCGAAGGGCGATCCCGGACCGACAGGACCGAAGGGCGATCCCGGACCGACAGGGCTGAATGGTGGCGCCGGGGATCCGGGAAAGGACGGACTAGGACTGAATCCGAAGCTGCCGAAGATTTTGGACATCGCTTGGATCCACGCTAAACCG
Organism: Nitrospirae bacterium GWC2_57_9; assembly: GCA_001805085.1. Lineage (GTDB taxonomy): Bacteria > Nitrospirota > UBA9217 > UBA9217 > UBA9217 > MHEA01. The sequence continues at coordinate 3,530 of MHEA01000112.1, read as the reverse complement.
GACGGCTATCAGTTCATGGATTTTCTGGACTCTTTTGCACGCTATTTTGATCCAACAGGAGAGTATAACGAGTTGAAAAAAGTTATCCGAAATTTGAAGATTACGGATCCCATTCCTTTGTTAACAATTTTTTTTAACAAGCGGATGCATGAATCCAGCATTTCCCAGCGAACGTACCTCCTGAATCTTAAGATAGGATTTTCCGGAGCTGTGGATCTTTACTATGAGATAGGAGTAAATGGCCAGATAGTGTTTGTGGATCAAATTGCAGATACCGCCAGAACACCCCACACAAACGAAAACTTTCTGTCTGCAGCCGTCTTTATGCCGAGTTTCGATTTCCTGGTACGGTTGAACTTTCTCATGGAAGTTGCCAGGAAAAAAAGTGAGCAAGCGCCTCTCCTGCCGTTTTCTATTCTGCTAAAAGGAGACTTTATTTATGAAGGGGATAGTTTCAGCGAAAAGGGAGTGTTGGACGCCGACAATATAGGCGGGAGAGTCGGCCTGGCTCATGGACGTACCGGCGTTATACAAGGCAGCGGTGAGAACCCATCGGGAAATTTTACGCAGGGCGGCGACTTCGAAAGCTGGTTTGATCTTTCAAAAAAAGAACCTTTGGATGACGTTCGATATGGCCGCATGGTTAAACAAATGGCACAGTCCGGTCCTGCAGGGCTGAACTTCGCCGCCATGCCCGTTGACATCAACTATGCGGCGGAATCACAATTAACCGAAGCAGGACTGTCGAGTTCATTGGCAAAAAAAATCGTTGAGGAGCGCCAGGTGCGCAGATTCAAAGGCATACAGGATGCCGTAACCCGGTTGAAACCAAGCGCGAAAGATTTGAAGAATCTGCGCGTCCCAGAGAATTTTATTTAATCGCAAATTCAGACGTAACGAGGAGGTCTAGCAGATGGAAACCACGACATGTGCAAAAAAAGACTGCGAGCAGGGTCAGCTCGAACGCGTGCGTTTTTTCCCGCGCCAGCTCCTGACTGCGAACGATCTGCAGCAGGAGCAAGGATATCTTCGGGAGAAGCAGCGGCGGCATAACCGTTTCCTGCACGGCTGGGGCATCGTGTGCGGCCTTGACGTAAAGCAGCCGTCAGCATCCGACCCCTTTAAACTGACCATTTGTAGCGGCTATGCACTGAGCCCCCAAGGCGATGAGATCTATGTTCCTGCAGCCGCCGAATTCGATCTTTCCCAGCGATGCGCGGGTGCGGAGGCGAACGCAAATCCCTGCGATAAAAAAGCTGACGCAAGCGCCGCCTTGAAAGAAAAAAAAGTGTATGTTGCGGTCAAATATGCGGAATGCATGACCCGGCCGGTTCGGACCCTGCCGAACGGATGCGGCTGCGATGAGATGGCCTGCGAGTATTCAAGGATCAAGGACGGCTATGAAGTTGCCTGTCTGGACGCGCTCCCCGATGCGTATTTTCTTCAGGAAAATAAGAGTGAGTCCGTTACCGATCTCCGCGAGGCTCTGACCAAGAAGGATCAGGCGCTTTCCTGCCCGGAGTGTCCCCATGATCCCTGGGTCCTTCTGGCAGTCGTTACTATAACGAAAAACTCGGACGAAAAGAGAAAAGCTGGAAGTCCGCCCTTTGAGATAGGGCTTACCTATGAACATCGCAGAATCCTGGCCAGCAGCTCGATGCTGTAGCAGGAGATCGAAACAGGCATTTGCAACTCCTAGACCAAGGCCTGATGCGGTTTTCTGAGAAATACTGTCAGTATGATCGCTGCCCCTGCCAGTACCGCTGCCATGAAGAAGCTCGACGAGAAGCTTCCGGTCTTCTCGGCAAGTATGCCGGCAATGGAAGGGCCCGTGATCTGGCCCAGACCGAAGATGAACGTGATGAACCCGAAGGCGGCGAGCGCTTTGTCGACACCCACATACTCGCTCACCGCGGCAACCATGATCGAGGGAATGGACCAGGCAACAATGCCGTAGAAGAGGATGGACAGGTAGAGAAA